>JBDKJS010000183.1:0-25211 GCA_039806065.1 Bacteroidota bacterium
ACAGATAAAGGCATAGCCGCTGCCAAAGAAGGAATACGCATGGCTCATATCATTCAAAATACGAGCAAGTTGATTTTTATTTATAAGGCGTTAGCTTACAATTATAAAAAAGCAGATTTATTTGAAGATTATGCAGCCACGCTCGAGAAGATAATTGAACTTAAAGATACTTTAAGCAAAAAAAATGCTGACGATGCTATTTCAGTACTTGAGGCCAAATACGAAATTCAAAAACAGGAAAACATTATTCTTCAACAGAAATCGAGATTGTATAAGAATAAGATAGTCACCTGGGCTATTTTAATTGGTGCGTGCTTTATGACACTTAGCGCATGGTTAGGTTATAGAAACTATAAACATCTTCAAGCTAGGAAACTAAAAGATGCTGTTAATCAAGAAAAGCAAAATACAGTAATGGCCATTCAACAGGCCGAAGAAAATGAACGCAAGCGCATAGCTGCGGATTTGCACGATAACTTAGGGAGCTATGCCGCGGCCATTAAAGCCAATGCCCGTGAAATTAAAGTATTTCATCCAGAATTGCAGGCTTCCTCACAGATAGAAGAAAATGCAGAGCAAATGGTTACTCAATTAGGCGAAACTATTTGGGTATTAAAAAATGAAGAACTTCGACTTACTGATATTGCTGACAGATTCAAAGTTTGGATACAGCGATTGCTCCTCAACTATCCTCATATTAAATATTATTACCAAGAAAGTATTGAGGTAGATCATGCTTATTCACCTAATCAAACGTTAGATTTATTCTTAATATTAAAAGAGTGCGTTACCAATGCTATAAAACATAGCAACGGCACTGAATTGAAAATTATTTTCTATAGTAATGAAAATGTAGTACTAACTATTCAAGATAATGGAAGTGGGTTCGACATGAATGCTATAACTCAATCAAGTGGCATTAATAATGTAATAAAAAGAGCTACAAACTTTAATTATTTTGTTGATTGGAAATCGAATCAATCGGGCACAAAAGTGAGTATAAGTAGTACTATAAATTAAGTATTTGTGTGTATAAGTTCGAAATGTATTTTTGATTTGAAATTTAGGTAACTATGAAAATAGCACTTGTTGATGATAGTCCCATTAATCGCCAAAGCTTTTTGCAGAAGGCAGCTTCCTATCCCGATTTGGAATTAACTTTTATGGCTGATGATGGACATCAATTTTTAGAGAAGATGAAGGGTTTGCCATTGTCAAGTTTACCATCTGTAGTATTTATGGATATCCAAATGCCTCATTTAAATGGTATTGAAACTATTAAATTGGCAAAATCACTTTATCATACCGTGCATTTTATAGTACTTACTGTGTTTGAAGATGATGCCACAATTTTTGAAGCCATTCAAGCTGGTGCCTCTGGTTACCTGCTCAAGCATGAAAGCCATCACACCATTAGAGAAGCTATCAGAGAAGTTTTAGAGTACGGAGGTGCACCAATGAGTCCAGCCATAGCTCGAAGAACTTTAAAACTTTTAGGCCAACGAAATGTTGATGCTGACACCTCTTCAATAGCGCTTGAAACTTTACTATCTGATAGAGAGAGTGAGATATTGTTACTCATGGTAAATGGCTATGATGCCAAGCGAATAGCCGAAATGACTGATATAAGCACCCTTACAGTTAGAAAACATATTGCCAACATTTACAATAAGCTACATGTGAATTCTAAGGCACAAGTAATTTCATTAGCCCATAAAAATAAATGGGTCTGATTTTTTAGAATTACACAAATATTTGTTTATAGCTTATTAGAACTCCCCACTTCAAGCCATATTAAAGACCTTACTTTCGGTTCAAATATTTATTAATGGCTCTTAGTAGAATTTGGTCAATCATTGTTTTATTTGCTATCTCTGTAGCTGCCATTAATTATTTTAATGGTGATCGTAATGTATTCAATGACATGGTCACCGAACGAAAACTTAAAGAAGGTGAGCAATATCCCATCGTTAGGTATTATTTATACAATACTACTCTTTCTGATTCAGCTGTCAGCCGTTTGGGGAAGTTTAATTGGCAACCAACCTACGATTTAAGAAATGCAAATTATATATTGACGCTCGAAGATCATCAAGCTAGGGCAAATTTGGTAACCCTTATTAATGATTGTCCAACCATAACATTCCAATCTGTAATACAAAGATTAGAAGACTCCGCTACCGTAAAAGCTAATTACCACTATTTGCATGCTGATGAACTAAACCGGGTAAACAAGTTTGGTTCATTGATGGTTGTTAACCATGATGTAACCAGCTCCCTTGTTATTCCTAATGGATTAACAGAAATAGAATTTAAAAGTGCTTTGCAAGCGCATTTAAATCAAATTCAAATAATTTCCGCTAGCAGTGTACCAATGCTATTGCCAAAGAATATGGACGGCATTTTTGAAACCGGAAAATTTGCTGTAACACTTGTATTAGGGCTGGTGGGCACACTTGCCTTATTCATGGGCCTGCTTCATATTGCTGAAGCGGCTGGAGGAATTAGATTAATCAGTAAATTAATTAGTCCATTTTTAAATAAATTATTTCCAGAATTACCAAAAGATCACCCTTCATTCGGTCACATGGTCATGAATTTTTCTGCTAATCTATTGGGCTTGGATAATGCAGCCACCCCTTTCGGGCTAAAAGCCATGCAAAGTTTGCAAGAGCTTAATCCAATTAAAGATCGCGCATCCAACTCACAAATTATGTTCTTGGCCCTTCATGCTTCAGGGCTTACCTTGATACCTGTTTCAATTATTGCAGTGCGTGCTGCCAATGGATCGCAAAATCCAAATGAAATCTTTATTCCGCTCATGCTTACCACATTTGTATGTACGCTCACGGCACTTTTAATTACTTGTATGAAGCAACGAATCAATATGCTTCAACCTAAATTGCTATTCCCAATATTTTTAATTAGTGTCTTGCTCGCCACCTTTATCTGGTTCCTAAGAACGCTTGCGCCTTACGCCATGCAGCAATTTTCTGATACGTTTAGCAATGGAGCCATCTTATTGGTATTCCTAGTCATAGTGGCCGGTGGCATGCTCAAAAAAATTAATTTATTTGATGCATTTGTTGAAGGTGCTAAAGGAGGATTTGATACCGCTATAAGAATTATTCCTTATATGGTGGGGATGTTAGTAGCTGTAAGCATGCTGCGAACTAGTGGTGCATTTGAACTCATTATTCAACCCATTAAAGCATTAATAGCCTATTCTGGATTGGATACCCAATGGGCTGAAGGACTGCCCACTGCATTGTTGCGCCCTTTTAGTGCAGGTGGCGCTAGAGGATTTATGGTGGATGCCATGCGCACATTTGGTGCCGATTCTTTCGTGGGTAAATTGGTGAGTGTGTTACAAGGCGGGAGTGAAACCACCTTCTATGTAGTGGCTCTTTATTTCGGTGCAGTATCAGTAAAAGACACCCGATATGCCATTCCAGTGATGCTTTTAGCCGATTTAGCAGGCATCATTTTCTCCATTGCCATTTGTTACTATCTATTTAGTTAGAAGTTGGTCAAAGTATATTTTGAGAGCCAAGCAAGGCCTACAAATCAATATTGACGTGCTTTTCAGCCGCTTTTAGTGCTTTTTATTTTTCGTGTAGTTACAATAATTATTATATATTTGAATTCATTTTTTTTAATTACTGCGAACCATTCAAATATTCAAATGAGAAAAAACTTACTGTCCGCCTTTTTATTGGCATTTATTTTGGTTTCCAATGTTGATGCGCAAAATACACGCGTCAAAAAAGTATTGCTACAAGGATTCTGGTGGGATTACTGGAATAGTAATTTCCCTAATGCATGGAGCAACTATCTTACCGAGATAGCCCCTCGATTAAAAGCTTTAGGAATTGATGCAGTTTGGGTACCTGCTGCATATAAAAATTCAGGCACAGGGTCAGTGGGTTATGCTCCATTTGATCACTACGATCTTGGGGATAAATTTCAAAAAGGAAGCCTGCGTACACGGATGGGCACCAAAGATGAACTGTTAAGAATGGTAGCAGTGATGCATTCCAATGGTATTGAGGTAATTGAGGATGTGGTACTTAACCATGTTAACAGCGCAGGCAGTAATTTGGGTTCAGGCGGTCAAGATCCCGAACCACTTTATTCTATGAGAAATGAAAGTGGGTATAAAAATTTTAGATACGTATCTTTTGCTACACCAGCAGTGAATGAATCACAAACCGACTATTGGACTAGAAATGGTAGATGGCCTAAAAATTATACAAACTTCTACCCAAATAGAAATAACAACTGTACCACAGGGGAGATATGTACTAATTATTTTGGCCCTGATGTATCTTTTGAATCAAATGCAATTGGGCAAAGTAGCAATATCCCCAGATCAGGTTCAGTAAGCGTTGGCGGGATAACAAGAGCTTATGTTAATCCTGTGCAGGCTGCTAACTACATGCGTGATGGTGCCAACAATTGGTTACTGTGGTTGAAAAAGCAAACTGGTTTTGATGGATGGCGAATGGATGCGGTTAAGCATTTTCCAATTTCTATTCAAACACATATTATCTACAATACAAAATATACCGGACCGGCATTTGTACAAGGTGGCGAATCCATGTTGAGTATTGGAGAGTGGATAGGAAACAAAACAGATTTAGACAATTATGTAACTGCTGTAAGAAGTGGTACCGAAGAACATACCGGAGCTTTCGATTTTAGCTTAAGAGGGTATGGGCCAAATGGTGGATTGTACAGTATGGTAGCTTCTCAAGGCAATTATAATGTACAACATTTACCATCAGAGCAGCAATTGAAAAGATTTTTTAATTACCCATCACAACGGGTTCACCGCACCCTTCCCTTTGTTAACAATCATGATACCTTTAGACCTTTGCTAGCTGCCAATGGCAATTACGCCAAGCCACTTGGCGATGCTTCAGGTTGGAATAGCGGGAGCGAGTTAGGGGGAAATGGTGCACATATTGATCCACGCGATCCAAGACTTTTTGCTGCCTACGCCACCATTTTTGCTATGGATGGAAACCCTACTGTTTTCTTCGAAGATTTATTTGATATTGGTACCACCGGCAAACGCTTCTCTCATCTTCCTTTTGATATTAATGATTTGCCCGTAAGAGAGGATGTGCTAAACCTAATAAGGGTGCATCAAAAACTTGCATTTAAAGATGGTGATTATGCTGTACCTACAGCGCTCACCGGTACGCAAGCACCTTATTATGCAAAAGGCTCAAGTGCCAACCATATTGTATTTGAAAGAATTGGCAAGGCCATTATTGGAGTTACCGATAGGCTTAGTGCCATTGCTAATAATGCTGATGATGAAGAGGTATGGGTTAGTGTTGGAGATTTATCATGGGCCAACAAAGATTTGATCGACTACAGTGGAGCACATGGCTTGAGCACTACTAGGGTTTATCCTGATGGAAGGGTACTAATAAAAACCGCTCCTGCTGGTCACACTATTGGCAATGCTCGTGGACATGGCTACTCTATTTGGGCTCCGATCCCAAGTGGTGTAACCTTTAATTCAGTGGAAGATATTTATACATACTTATATGCCTATTATCCTTCTAGAAATAGTTATACCACCCAAGAATGGGAAATGGCCGATGACCTTGGCGATAGCCATGCTAATTCTCTTCAGCAAGGTGGACGATTGCCTAACAACAGCACCGCCCAGCGCACCGCTGGTCGTATTTATGCTGCTGCTGGTCAACAATTAATATACAGGCTTTATCCAGAAGTGAATGGTAGGTCTCAAGTAGTTGCACTTTATAATGGCAATGGAAATGTGGTTTCGCAAGTAAGTGGTACCAGTAGTAATACCGCTCCATTAGTTGGCTATTACACCCCAGCAACCGATGGCTGGATTACCTTAAAGGCAAGCAATACTAACAATACCACTCCCGGTCAAAGAGTTTGGATCAATGTAACCTACACTGCACCAACGGTAGTAAATACACGTACCGCACCAGGAAACTTGCGCACTTCCGATGATCAATCGATGTTGCCATTATTACCAGAAGCACGTGTTCATTTATTCCCCAATCCCACTCAAGATCAGGTTTATTTTAGTTTCAATGATTTAGATTTGCTCGCCAAGGTACAAGTGGTGGTAGTGGATTTAAGAGGACAAAAGGTATTCGAATTGACTACCAACACCACTGATGTAGAGCAAGCTTTTAACCAATATTTTTCAATGTTGAAGGCTGGCATTTATTTTATTAGACTAGAATGGAATCAGCAACATGAACAGTTAAAACTTATCAAGTTACAATAAAATTACCATTTTACCTAAAGCAGCCTAACTTGTTATTGGGTCGTTAGAAGACTCAATAATTTATATTTTAAATTCAATTAAAGACCATGTAGGATGGTTTGTTGAATTTATTGATAGTTTGTAGTATTTTTGTCAGCTACCGCCACACATTGAATATCTACTCACAAAAACAACGCTGGAAATTATTACTCCTTGTAGCTGCCATAGCCATAGGAGCACTCTCACTTTGGTACACGCAGCAATTAGTAAGTAAACTTCAGATAGAAGAAAAAAAGAAGATGGAGCTTTGGGCCGAAGCTACCCAGCGATTGGCCACCATGGATATTAATGAAGGCACTTATGATTTAGGTTTTATAAGTAACGTAATTAGTAGCAATACTACCATACCGGTAATATTGGCTGATGATAAAGGAAATGTAAATTCATTTCTTAATCTCGATAGTGCAAAAGCACTCACACAGCCTAATTATTTAAAGGAGCAAATTGCTGAAATGAAGCAGCAGCATGAACCTATTGAAATTGTTATTAATGCCTCATTAAAAAACTTTTTATATTATAAGGATAGTATATTGTTATCTAAACTTAGGTATTATCCATTCTTCCAATTGGGAGTGATTAGCCTGTTTTTATTAGTAAGCTATCTAGCTTTTAGCAACTCTCGAAAAGCTGAGCAAAATCAAGTTTGGGTGGGTATGGCCAAGGAAACTGCTCATCAATTAGGTACTCCATTGTCATCATTGATGGCTTGGCTGGAATTAATGAAACTAAAAGGGGGAAATGAAGAGTATACTGCAGAGATTGAAAAGGATATTCATAGGTTGCAAACCATCACCGAACGATTTTCAAAAATAGGATCTGCCCCTTCGCTCAACAAAGAAAAAATTTTTACAGTTCTTGAGGATGTGGTTAATTACCATCGCAAGAGAACTAGTGAAAAAGTGGTGTTCCAACTTACGGCTGCTGATGCGGATGCAGCAGCACCCATTAACGTGCCATTATTCGAATGGGTAATCGAAAATTTAGTGAAGAATGCCATTGATGCCATGGATGGCGATGGATCTATCAATGTACACATCACAGATCAACAGCAGTTTGTTTACATTGATATAACAGACTCGGGGAAGGGAATAGCAAAAAACGCTTTTAAAACTATTTTTAAACCAGGGTTCACAACAAAAAAACGCGGCTGGGGCCTTGGTCTTTCTCTAAGCAAGCGTATTGTAGAAGATTACCATGGCGGTGAACTATTTGTAAAGCATTCTGAACTCAAAAAGGGTACAACTTTTAGAATTGTGCTCAATAAGCAAACATAATGGCGGGCATTTATATTCATGTTCCTTTTTGCCAAAAAGCTTGTAACTATTGTGACTTTCATTTTACCACCAACCACACCCTGGTTCAACAAATGGTTGATGCCATGGTTCAAGAGTTGTATTTGCAAAAAGAATATTTTGCTAAAGATCAAATAATACAAACACTTTATTTAGGTGGAGGAACGCCTTCCCTTTTATCAAGTGACCAACTTGAGGTGCTAATGCAGGCTGTTAAAGCTAATTTCAATTTGGCAAACGAGGTTGAAGTAACTCTCGAAGTAAATCCTGATAATGTTACCAATGACAATGTTGATTTGTGGAAATTTCATGGAGTAAATAGAATTAGCTTGGGAATTCAAACTTTGAACCAAGATAGCTTAAAATGGATGAATAGATCTCACACCAGCGATCAAGCATTAAAAGCCATAGAGCTATTAATTTCTTCTAATCAATTTAACCTTTCATGCGATTTAATTTTCGCTACCCCATTTACTACGCTCAAGAATTTAGAATATGACCTTACCCAAGTAACCAAATTGGGAATTAACCATTTGTCATGTTATAATTTAACAGTAGAGCCTCAAACAAAACTTTATAAGCAAGTAGCCAAGCAGCCTACATTAATTACGTCTGATGAGGAGGCAATCAAGCAATTTGAGTTTATCCAACAGTTCACTACAAGCAAAGGATTTGAGCATTATGAAATTAGTAATTATGCATTGCCAAATTGTTACAGCAAGCACAATACCGCTTATTGGCAAAGCAGGCCTTATTTGGGAATAGGCCCTTCAGCACACAGCTATATCGATGGTGTTAGAAGCTTTAATATAAAAAGTAATGCTGCATATATCAAGGCTATCAAGGAGCGCACCGTTCCTAATATCATTGAACCATTAACGCTAGAAAACAAGTTTAATGAGTATGTACTTACTAGACTCCGCACCAAGTGGGGAATAAACATGGAAGAGCTCCGAAATATCTTTGGACCACAGGCAGAAGCACATTTTCATAGAGAACTTAAAAAAATTTTTCACCACCAATGGATCCATCAGGTAGATCAAAATTTTGTATTGACCAAAGAGGGAAAGTGCCATGCTGATACTGCTGCAGCTGCATTATTTTTAGAACAATAAGTTAAAATAAGTTATTTGACACTTCACTCAAAGCGAATTTCTACCTTTGCAATAATGAAAATCGCCCGACCATTTAAGAGCCTATTATTTGCAGCTTGTGTTATGTTTTATGCTTGTGAGCGAAACATTACCATAGATCTTCCTCAGGGAGCACCACAATTAGTAGTAGAAGGTTACATAGAAGCTGGAAGGGGGCCAATAGTGCAGCTAAGTAAATCAAGTGGCTTTTTTGATGTGTTAGATTCTAATGCTACTTTAAGTTTAGCTGTAAAGGGAGCTGCGGTTACCGTTAGCGATGGCATAACAACTGTAAACCTCACTGAAGCGGTACCAGGGCAAGGTTATTTATACATAGATGCTACTAACACTATGATTGGGATGCCCGGCAAGGTGTATACGCTCACCGTCACAGCTGAAGGCCAAACGTTGACAGCAGTAACTAAAATAACTGAACCCGTTGGCCTTGATAGCTTGTGGTTCAAAGTAGATGGTACACGCGATTCGCTTGGTTTTGTTTGGGCTAAACTTACCGATCCTGATACGATTGGCAATTCATATCGATGGTTTGCTCAGAGATTGGGCAAGGATGAATCATTTGTGCCTGCACCAAATTCAGTGTTTGAAGATGTATTTATCAACGGAAAAAGTTTTGATTTTGCTTATGATAGAGGACCTACTGCAAATGATTCCTTAGCTAATAGTGAACCTGTAGAAGAGGCACGGTTTTTTAAGGTTGGAGATACCATAGTTGTAAAATTTTGTACTATTGATCAAGATCATTTTCGCTTTTGGAGGAGCTATATCAATCAGAACCAAAGTAATGGCAATCCCTTTGCTGCGCCTGCACCTATCAATCATAATGTAGTAGGCGGGTTGGGAATATGGGGTGGTTATACACCTTTTATTGATACGGTCATTGCCCGATAAATTATTTCTCTATATTCGGTTAGACGAGCTGCATTGGCCCAATTGCAAATTTAATTAGGGGATATAAAAAAAGCTGTCAACCTGTGGTCAACAGCCTTTTATAATTTTAATTACCTATTAATATTTAAGCAAGCGTTAGCTGCGATGCTTTCTTATTAACTTTTTTAGGTGCACTAGTTTTAGATTTCCCCAAACCGAATGCTTTCTTTACCTTTTCAACATAATCTAGTTTTTCCCAAGTAAATAATTCTACTTTTTTGGTTATTACTTTACCTCCTGGCGATTTAAAGGTTTTGGTTATCGTTTCAGCTTTTCTACCCATATGTCCGTAAGCTGCAGTTTCACTATAAATTGGATTGCGAAGCTTTAAACGTTGTTCAATAAAGTAAGGGCGCATATCAAAGAGTTGGGCTACTTTAGATGCAATTTCTCCATCGGTCATATTTACTTTGGCAGTACCGTAAGTATTTACATTTATACTCGTAGGCTGGGCAACCCCAATTGCATAACTAACTTGTACCAATACTTCATCACAAAGCCCTGCGGCTACAAGATTTTTAGCTATGTGGCGTGTAGCATAAGCTGCACTGCGATCCACTTTGCTAGGATCTTTTCCACTGAAGGCTCCTCCGCCATGTGCTCCTTTTCCTCCGTAGGTATCAACTATGATCTTTCTACCAGTAAGGCCAGTATCGCCATGAGGGCCGCCTATCACAAATTTACCTGTTGGGTTAATATGGTATTTTATCTTTTCGTTAAAAAGGTGTTTGTATTTAGGGTATTTTGCTTTTACTCTCGGTATTAAAATGTTGATGATATCACTCTTAATTTTGCCCAACATTCTTTCATCTTTATCAAAATCATCGTGTTGGGTACTCACCACTATGGCATCAATCCTTACCGGTTGATTTTTATCATTATACTCTAAGGTAACTTGACTTTTAGCATCAGGGCGCAAGTATTTGATGAGCTTATTTTCCCTGCGTAATGCTGCAAGTTCTATTAATAACTTGTGGGCCAAATCAAGGGCCAATGGCATGTAATCATTCGTTTCATTTGACGCATAGCCAAACATCATTCCTTGATCACCTGCACCTTGTTCTTCTTTTTTCTTGCGTTCTACTCCTTGATTGATGTCGCTGCTCTGTTCATGTATAGCGCTAAAAATGCCACAACTATTAGCCTCAAACATGTATTCACTCTTTGTGTAGCCAATTTTTCTAATTACCTCACGTGCTATTTCTTGTACATCAAGGTATGATTTAGATTTTACTTCACCCGCTAGTACTACCTGTCCGGTGGTAACCAAGGTTTCGCAGGCAACTTTCGACATCGGGTCAAATGCTAAAAAATGATCAATTAAGGCATCTGAAATTTGATCGGCCACTTTATCAGGATGTCCTTCTGATACCGATTCGGATGTAAAGAGATAAGGCATTGTTGTAGTTTATTTAATTTATGATTAAATTTTAATTTGTTTTTTAAGGATGGCAAAGTTAGAAAAATATGGGATTCTAAAGCATTGTATTTAAATTTTATAACCATTCATCCGCGCTAATAATTTTGGCCTTTCCAATAAAAATGGTTGGTGTTGTTACCGATCTCATATTTTAGCACATCTCCATTGATTACAAAATTTTTCACCTGTTCATAGCTCACAGTATATATTTTTCCATGGTCAAAGTATTTTAGCCATCCCTTGTTGTCTAACCAAGCTAGCCCATCAAAGCCCTTTACCACCTTTGATGGCATAAACTCTTCTAGCAGATAGTCTTCCCCTTTATAATAAACATGCCATTGATTTAAATTGGCATAAATGATCATGTTGCCAACCACCTCATAATAATCAGGTGCAAATGATAGTAGCCGACTGGTGGCCCCGTTTTGAAATATTTTTAGCTCATCCTGTTGATTTACATAGGCCGCTATACGATTCCCCACTTTATAACTCAAAGGCCTAAAAGTTTCCAAAATGCCAACCTTACCTTCATAAAACATTTTAAAGTTAGATTGATAGCCATCCACATATGCTACTAAATCGCCACCGGCTGCAAAACTCTCAGGTAGCATGTTTTCTAACTCGTGTACCTGGCCGCTCCAAAAAACCTTGAAAAAATTTGCTCCGTTGACCCATGCTAGCGTATTTATTCCTGCCTTTACTGATTGTGGCGCGTTTACTAATTGTGCATCTAGTTCTATTTTTTCATTATGGTAAATTGCCATGAGTGAATACATGGTTTCATCATAGTATGCTAGGACACTATCACCCATAAAATAATTAGGGGCAAAATTGCTCAGCTTATTCACCATGCCATTTTCAAAACTCCACAATATTCTTCCCAAACTAAATGCTATCATGTGTCGGCCGGCTTCATATTTAAAATTTTGTGCAAATATCTTTGGGTCTATCACTTTGCCACCATGCCATATTTTAAATTGGTTTGTATTGTCAACATATGCTATGGCATCACCACTTTGTTGGTAGGATAATACTGGCATATGTTCAATTTGCTGGTATATACCTTGGTAAAAAATATGAAATCGTTGACGGTAATCATTATAGGCTGCTATTCCCTGGCCGTTGCTGTGAATGGCAATTGATAAAACAAAAGAAAGTAGTAGGATAGAGTGCTTGTACAAGGGCGGTATAAATTCTTATTTAGTGAGTTGATGAAAGATGGTCTCTAAATCGGCTTGCGTGGGTTCAATGCTTGCTATCTGATATTTTTCATTTAGGGCAAACTGCATTACTTGGGTACTTAAATCTTCGGCACCACCTAATTGAATGCGTGTATCGTTTAAAATTTGTATAGATACTTTTTTAGGGAAATGGTTACGTAATTTTTCTTTGTTTATTGGTTCACTAAATACAACTATGATGCCACTTGTTCCAAATTTATTTTTAAGATCTGTGATGTGCTCATCGGCTATGAGCTTACCTTTGTTAATGATTAGTGCACGTGAACATACCGCTGCCACTTCCTGCATTATATGAGTGCTAAGAATGACCGTTTTCTCTCGTCCTATTTCCTTAATCAAATTTCTAATTTCTACCAACTGATTGGGATCTAGGCCGGTTGTAGGTTCATCAAGTATGAGTACCGAAGGATTGTGAATCATGGCTTGCGCTAGCCCTACTCGCTGCCTATAGCCTTTGGATAATGCTCCTATTTTCTTATGTTGTTCAAGGGTTAGTCCTGTTAAGGCCACCATTTCTTTTATCACTTTGTCACTATTTTTTACTCCGTGAACACCACAACAAAATGCTAAGTATTCCTTGATGTACATCTCCTTATAAAGTGGATTGTGTTCAGGTAAATAGCCCACTTGCTTTTTTACCGACATTGCTTCTTCCAATACATCGAAACCAGCTACATTTACCCTACCACCACTTTGCTGAATATAACATGTGAGTATTTTCATCATCGTAGATTTACCTGCTCCATTGGGTCCTAGAAGTCCTGTAATTTCTCCTTTTTTTATTTTGAAACTCACTTCATCTAAGGCCAGTTGTTTGCCATAAAGCTTACTCACCAATTGTACTTCTACCGACATGATTTTTTAATTATTCGTTTAAGCAAAGTTAAAATAATTAAGTGGTTTGCAATAGATGAGTAGGCATTAATGCCATATAAACTTTAATAATGGGATTATTGTAAGTACCTTAGCCACCAATGATTGGTACTATCATCAAATCAACTGGAAGCAGATATATTCTAGTAGATATGCAAGGCTCACTGCACCATGCCAAGGCAAGGGGAAATTTGCGTCTGCAAGATTTTGAAGCCACCAACCCTATTGCCGTGGGCGACAAGGTGGAATTTGAACATGGTGATCTAGAAACTGTGATGATAACCAAATTACTTGATCGCAAAAATTACATGATCAGAAAAAGTGTGAAGTTGAGTAAGCAGGTTCAAATTCTGGCAGCTAATATTGATTTTGTATTCGCTGTTGCCACCCCTGCGCAACCTCGAACTTCACTTGGTTTTATTGATAGAGTACTAGCCACTGCCGAGGCCTACAATATTAAAGCTGGAATTATTTGGAACAAGGCCGATCAATATGCTGATGGTATTAGATTGGAAGTTGACAGACATATTTCACTCTATGAAAAAATTGGTTACAAAAATTTTATGGTAAGCTCACTAACCGGACAGGGAATAGACCAGCTCTTGATGGCCCTAAAAAATCAAATTTCTTTGTTGTGCGGGCATAGTGGTGTAGGAAAATCTTCATTGGTAAATAGACTGATACCAGGCCTCACTTTGAAAACTTCTAGTATTAGTAAACAGCATGACAAAGGTGTTCATACCACTACTTTTGCTGAAATGCATCCCTTACTCAGTGGAGGTTACATCGTGGATTCGCCTGGCATTAGAGAATTTGGCACTTTTGATTTTGACCAATATGAAGTTTCGCATTTTTTTCCAGAAATATTTCAATTAAGCAAGGCTTGTAAGTTTAATAATTGTTTGCATACCAATGAGCAACTTTGTGCTGTGAAGAATGCTGTGGCAAGTGGTGAATTAGCACTCAGCAGATTTGATAGTTATAATAGTATATTAGAAGGACGAGACATCTATAAGTAAATGAATAAGAAAATTCTCATTGTTCAAACAGCCTTCCTTGGTGATGTAGTTTTAGCTACTGCTATTGTAGAAAAATTGCATGCTTTTTTTCCTTATGCTGCAATTGATTTTTTACTTAGGAAAGGTAATGAAGGGGTGCTTAGTAATCACCCTTATCTTAACCAATGCTTAATTTGGGATAAAAAAAATGGTAAACTCATTCAGTTGATGAATATGTTACACGCCATTAGAGCAAGAAAGTATGATCATGTGATTAACTTGCATCGCTTCACATCATCTGGCATGCTTAGTGCTTTTAGTAGTGCTAGGGAAGTGGTAGGATTTGATAAAAATCCGTTAAGTATTTTTTTTTCTAAAAGCATTGCTCATCAAATTGGAAATGGAATGCATGAAGTGCAGCGAAATCAGCAATTGATAGCTCACCTCACTGATACTGATCCAATGATGCCCAAATTGCACCCTTCCCAAGGAAATCGTGCAGCAGTATCGTCCATATTGGTTAAATACCAAGCTAATGCCAACTATTGCACCATAGCACCTGCCAGCGTTTGGTACACTAAGCAATGGCCTATCGAGAAATGGATTGCATTAATTGAAGCATTGGATCCCAACATTACTATTTTTGTTTTAGGCGCACCTGCTGATGTTGGCTTGGCCGAAGATATAGTAAAAAGAGTGAATAGGGGCAAGGTGATTTCGTTAGCTGGCGAACTACAGATTTTAGAAACCGCAGTTTTAATGAAGGGCGCTAAGATGAATTACGTCAATGATTCAGCCCCTCTACATATAGCTTCGGCAATGAATGCTCCGGTAACGGCTGTTTTTTGTAGCACTGTACCTGAATTTGGATTCGGACCGCTAAGTGATCATAGTATATTAATACAAACCCAAAATAATTTATCTTGCCGCCCTTGTGGTATTCACGGACATGCCAAGTGTCCTATCGGTACTTTCGAATGTGCGAACAGTATAAGTGTTAATCAATTTAAATTGAAATGAATAGTATAATCGATTTGATCAAGCCACTCTCTAATGGTGCCTTAATTCCTTTGCACGTAAATGGAATCAACTGGCTGCTGGCCGATGCCATGAATAAAAGCGGGATGGAGGAATGGACAGCACTCATGCAGGATAGCAGCATTAAGGGTGTTTTGGTAAATAGTACCTATCATGCCGAGGGGTATATTCGAGATTTGCCTCAATCGTTAGCTTCCCTAATAGACCTTATCGAAAGGCCAGTATTGCTTATTCCTGAGCTAACTAAAAATTTTCCTTCCTTGTTAAAATCGTTTCAAGTTGTACTGTTGCATCATTCCACCATTGATCAGCTTTTACAACGTTATAGAAAAACAATAGTAATAGGCGCTTGTACTAAATCTATGATGGTAGGCAATACAACCCTGCATAACTACTTCAATGGACTTGGCTCACAGAGTGATGGCCAAATTACCTCGATAGCAGTAGCGGCCAAAGGCAGTTTTAAAATGCTTGATATTAAAATCTAAAACCGTAGCTTAAAACCCTCACAACAAACTGCGGTATTAAAAATTAAACCAAAAGCTGATCTTTTCTTTTTGATAGCTAAGACTATTTGGAATTTAAACCGCAATATTAAACTCCCGTAGGGTGTCGTTCAGTGATGTTTTTAAATCAGTACTAGCCTTGCGTTGCCCTATAATGAGCGCACATGGAACTTGATATTCACCCGAAGGAAATTTTTTGGGATAGGAGCCAGGTATTACTACACTACGGGGTGGTACGGTACCTACATGCACCACTGGTTCATCACCAGTAACATCTATTATTTTAGTTGATTGTGTAAGCACCACATTTGCTCCAAGCACTGCTTCTCTTTTTACATGCACACCTTCTACAACAATGCAGCGCGATCCAATAAAACAATCATCTTCAATTATTACTGGTGCCGCCTGAACAGGTTCCAAGACACCACCAATCCCCACACCTCCGCTAAGGTGGACACGCTTGCCTATTTGTGCACAGCTACCTACCGTTGCCCAAGTATCCACCATGGTACCCTCGTCAACATAGGCTCCTATATTTACAAAACTTGGCATCAAAATTACGCCTTTGGCTAAGTAGGCACCATATCGTGCTAGGGCATGGGGCACCACCCGAACACCCTGCGAAGCATAATCTCTCTTGAGCGGAATCTTATCATAAAATTCCAAGAAACCCGCATGTTGCGTCTCCATTTTTTGCAACGGGAAATACATGATTACTGCCTTTTTTATCCAATCATTCACCACCCAACCATTATCCGTTGGCATGGCTACTCTAAGCTTCCCTTGATTTAGGGCTTCCATAATGGATTGAATAGCAGCTTGTGTGCCGGTTTCTTGCAGCAGGCTACGATCTTCCCAAGCAGCCTCTATGATGTGTTGCATATAGCTAATAAATTTAATTGCAAAGAAAATATTTTTCGGGGTTAAATAACAGCGCTTTTATACTTTTGTGCAATGGCGCGAATTATGGCTATAGATTATGGTACCAAAAGGGTAGGACTTGCAGTGACTGATCCATTGCAAATAATAGCTACTCCATTAACCACCGTGCATGCTAACGAAGCTATCAATTTTATTGTAAACTATATAGCCAAAGAAAATGTTGAGGCCCTGGTGGTGGGTATGCCCGTTACTACCAGTGGCGAAGCCAGTAAGGTGCAAGTGCAATTGAAGATATTTTTAAAAAAATTGTCTGCGGTAGTTAATATTCCAATTTATCATGTGGATGAAAGATTTACAAGCAAACTAGCACTAGACGCTTTAATAAGAAGTGGTGTAAAAAAAATGCAACGGCAAAATAAGGAGTTGATTGACCAAACCAGTGCAGCCATCATTTTACAATCTTACCTTGAAAGAAAAGAAAATAAATTATGATTTATCCAATTGTAGCCTATGGCGATCCTGTTTTAAAAAGACGGGCCCAAGAAATTGATAAAAATTATCCCAAGTTAAAAGAACTGATTGATGACATGTATGCCACCATGTATAAAAGCAATGGAGTGGGCCTTGCTGCTCCTCAAATTGGCTTGTCTATTCGTATGTTTATAACTGATGGAGCACCATTTAGCGAAGACGATGAACAAACTTCGAAATTTAAAGAAGTGTTTATCAATCCGGTAATGTTGGAAGAATATGATGCTAAATGGAAGTTCAATGAAGGATGCTTGAGTGTGCCTGGTATTCGTGAGGATATTACAAGGTGTGGAACCATAAGAATTAAATATTGTGATGCAAATTTTGTAGAACACGAAAAAATATTTACTGGCATAGCCGCACGTATCGTACAACATGAATATGACCATTTAGAAGGTAAACTTTTTATTGATCATATTTCTCCCCTTCGAAGAAATTTATTACGTAGCAAACTCAATGACATTGCCAAAGGCATAACAGATGCAGAATACAAAATGAAATTTTTTAAAAAATGAAACCAACCCAATTGATTGCCTGCCTAATTTTGGCAACTCTTTTTGCTTGTAGCAATAACCAAACTAACTTGAAAATGGATATTGAAAATAGCATTAAATCCTTTAATGCAAATAAACTTCTGGTGCCTACTATTGATCAACTTGCTAAGCTCGATTCAATGATTCATATTTATGAAATAGAGCAGCCGGCTGATACGCTATTACCTAAGTATTATTACAATCTTGCTGATCTTTATTCTAAAGCCAATCAAACTGATAAGGCGTTGTCAAAATTTGATTATTTCATCTCTCATTTTAGCAACCATCGATATTTACCCAATGCACTATTCACCAAGGCTTTCTTGCTTGACGAGGGGTTGGGTAATAAACAAGAAGCTGCAAAGGCGTATCAAACTTTTTTACAAAAATTCCCCAATCATGCATTGGCTTCAAGTGCTTCAATGATGTATGAGCAAATAGTAAATAATATTTCTAACGATTCCCTACTTAAAAAGCTAACCAACCAATAAAATTATCTAATTGCAAAGGCACTAATGGTTAAATAAAGTTAACGATAAAATATGCAGCTCTTTTTATCGTACTTATGCTTAGTGTTTTTGTGTTCATGTTTTTGAGGAGCAGTTGCCATGGCAATTGCTCTTCTTTATTTTATCAGCGTATGAAAACACTCCATCAATACTTCGAAGCAGCATTAACCTACAGCGATTTTAGAGGTCAAATTGATCAATTGCTGCTTGAGGGCAAAACTACTGGTGATGATCACTCAGAGTTTTACATCAATTATACGAAGCTCAATGTGCAGCGAATGAGGCGGCTTGATAAGACCACCGTAGTTTCAAATAGCTTTGCATCAATTAAAAATAAAGTCTCATCCAATCTAAAATGGTTAGTAATTACAGAGGGATGGTGTGGCGATAGCTCGCAAATACTTCCTGTGATAAATAAAATAGCGATTTATTTTAATATCGAATTGCGTATTGTGCTTCGTGATCAAAATCTTGATTTAATGGATCAATACCTCACCAATGGAACTAGAGGAATCCCTAAATTATTGATCATGGATGATACTCCTAATTTGGTCATTGCACAATATGGGCCACGCCCTGCATTGGCCCAAGATTTAATCAATCAATTGAAGCAAGTTCATGGTGTTATTGATAAACAAAAAATGCAAGAACAACTTCACGCTTGGTATGCATCAAATAAAACAGAGGCCATTCAATCTGAAATATTTGAGGTGATGAACAGATTGGTTAATTCAATAAGTAACTAATAGTTATAATATTTGCTATCCCAGTTTAAATTACTAAAAGTTTTATCATAGCTTAAACCAAGCCACAGTGTGACTCCCATTAGAAATATAAAGGTGTGAACTGTAAGCCAACATCTTAAAGTTAATTCTCGCAATGGCATAATTTCCATCATAACTGATGAAGGCATTGTAAATGAAAATAAAAATGCAACTAACCATAAGGTTAGAAAGTAATTACGAAAATTTTTTACTGGCCATGCGGTGATTCTTTTTGTCCAAGATAAATCTTTACCCCATTGGTGAATCAATAGAAAACGATCCTTGCCTAGCACTGCGAAGAGCATTGGATCTTTGTTGATGTTTTGCAGGTCGAATGCTGTGGCTGGTGCAATTATTTTAAATTGTGAAAGCTGCGTGTTATATTTTTTTTCAAAAGCTTTTATCTTTTGAATGGCTTCGTATGGAAAGACAGATTTAAAATATCTTGTATCTAAAAAGCGGAGGCGGTAGTTGATACAAACATTTCTAATTTGCTTGAGTGTAAATACGGATGAGCAATCTTCAAGATCAAGCTGAATGAATGATGCCCGAGAAGATTCTTCCTTTAATCTTTCCTTGATGCGCTCTTCAGATTGTGCTTCTTGGTCAAGCAGTAGATACACTTCTTCTAATACTTCAGTTTTAGTACGCTCTTGCTGCAGCTCTTTTTGTAGGTTGATAGATTCAAACATGCGTTTTTATTTTAAAAACGATTTTTTGCCTTAAGTGTTTTCTTTTTACCTAGTTAAAATTAAAATTTATTTCAGAACCGTGGAATGAAAATTACGGTTTTTACTCTGTTTAACTTTTAATTTTGCGCACCGTGAATTCGATTCAACAAGAAAATCGTAATTGTTTTGTAATATTTTAATATTCCTATGCCTATTCAGCTAAAGTTTGTAATTTTAGCCTAAATCTATTTAGACTTATGAAACAACTTTCCACCTACTTACTGTTAAATTTAATTTTTCTTTCTTCCTTATCCTATTCGCAACCTTGGATGCGTACTCCGCTAACATCCAACTCAAATGAAAATGTTGACCCTGATAATTATTATAATATAAAGCAAAAATTTAATCAATATTGGGAATCGCATCCATCTAGTGATAACGAACATGAAAATGCTGAAGAAGGAGGTTTTCAACAATTTAAACGCTGGCAACATTTTATTGAACCTAGAGTTTACCCATCTGGGAAATTACCAGATCCTGAAATATTGATCCACGAGTATCAAAAATCAAAAACCTTGCGAGGCCGTCATCAAATAGAAGCAGCATCAACTAACTGGGAAGAAATTGGACCGGGTGTAGTTCCTGGTGGCGGAGGCGGTGCTGGTAGGTTAAATGTAATCACTTTTCACCCCACAGATCCTAATACCTTTTATGTGGGCGCTGCATGCGGTGGCGTTTGGAAAACTACTGATGGTGGTAGCACTTGGAACAGTAATTCAGATTTTTTAAGTGCCATTGGTGTTGCTGATATTGCTATTAACGCACGTTACCCTGATTCTATCTACATAGCTACAGGTGATGGTCATGGCTATGAAGTGGGCAACGATTTTTGGGGTGGCACTTACAGTGCTGGTATCATGTTGAGCACTGATGGCGGACAGACTTACAGCCCCATCGGGTTGAGTTATCAGCAAAGTCAGTCAAGAATTATTCAGCGTATGGTCATTCACCCACTGCACCCTGAAACATTAATCGCTACCACCAGAACTGGTATCTGGCAAAGCACTAACGCAGGTGTTACTTGGACCAATCGAAGGAATGGTGGATTTTATGATATCGAGTTTAATGTAAGCAATCCTGATATTGTTTATACTGCCAATAACTCAAGCCTTTTTATAAGCAGTGATGGCGGTGCCACCTGGAATCAAACAGCCACACTCGGTGCTGGCGATAGAATTTCTCTCGCAGTAACCGCTTCTAATCCTGATGTGATTTACGCCTTCTGTGCAGGCAATCAAGGATTGTATAAAAGCGTAGATGGGGGTAGCACTTTTGTGTTTAAACAAAATATGGGCGGTGTAGGAACTTTTTACGGCTATTGGGATACTTCCTTAGATGTGTCGCCTACGAACGAAAACGTTGTTTTTTGTGGAGGATTAGATTTATATAAAAGCACCAATGGGGGTACATCATTTACCACCATGACTAGCTGGTCTAATTGGGGTGCACCAGATTATGTTCATGCCGACCAGAAGAGAACAGTTTTTAAACCTGGTTCTGGTACCACCATTTTTGCTACTAATGATGGTGGGCTTTTCAGAAGTGATGATGGAGGAAATAATTGGGTTGACCTAAGTGAAGGGCTGGCAATAAAACAATATTACAGACTTGGTGTGTCACAACAGGATGCAGGATTAATAGTGGCTGGTGCACAGGATAATGGAACTGACTTGTTAAAAAATGGTGTTTGGGAACACATTTTAGGAGGTGACGGAATGGATTGTGCAGTAAATCCACAAAATGATAACAGAATGATCTATTCACTGCAGTACGGTAGTTTCTCTAGAACTGCTAATAGAGGAAATAGCAATTTAAATGTTTCCACCAATTTTTCTGGCAGTGGTGCTTGGGTTACTCCAGTAGTTTATCATCCAATTACGCCTTCTACACTGTACATTGCAAATACTGCCTTTCATCGATCTACCAATGATGGTTCAAGTTTTACTCAAATTTCTTCTGATTTTGCTTTAAATCTGCTAGAGCATATTGCAGTGGCGCCTTCCAACCCTGATGTTATTTACGTATGTAATGCCGGTGAAATTTATCGTTCTACAGATGGAGGATTTAATTTTAGTAGCATCAACAATGGCTTGCCCAACGGCCAAAATGCGCTCAGTTGGATTGCCGTAAGCAATACCAACCCCGATCATGCATGGGTAACGGTGAGTGGTTATTCAGCCGGTTTAAAAGCCTATAAAACTATTAACGGAGGACAGACCTGGACCAATATTTCCGGAACCTTACCCAATGTGCCTGCAAATTGTATCGTATATCAAGATAACAGCAATGACGCACTCTACTTGGGCACTGATTTTGGAGTTTATTATTTAGATAATAATTTAACTGATTGGATCGTGTTTGGCAATGGGTTTCCTAATGTTGTAGTGAGTGAGTTAGAAATAATGTACGGTGTGCAAAAGCTTAGAGCTGCCACTTTTGGTAGGGGAATTTGGGAAATTGATTTGAATACGAATAGCTTCTTTGCATTAGACGCTGGGGTCACCAATGTTGCCAATCCTGTAAACTTCCAATGTGCAACCAATATTATTCCTGAACTAACCATCAAGAATTTTGGAGGCGATACCCTTACCTCATTGACAATTAATTATATTATTGACGGAGGTGGTGCCGTGTGGCAACAGAACTGGAGTGGATCACTGCCAACCCAAGCATCAGAGGTAGTACAGTTGCCTTCAATACCTTTTACTGCTGGCCCTCATATTTTAGAAATCTATACCACCAATCCTAACGGAAATGCAGATCAAAATCCACTGAACGATACTAAAGTTACTACTTTCAACATTGCCGATACACTTACACTACCCATCATAGAAGGTTTTGAAAGTGGAACACTTCCTATCGCAAAATGGACCCAGTTAGATAACTTTAATTTATTATCTATCACCAATACAGCATCAGGTTTTGGTAACTCTACTCAATGTCTGAAGGCCAATCTGTTTAATAATCAAAACGAGGCAATATTAACCTCGGCTAAACTTGATTTCAATAACATTACTTTGCCTGCACGGATGCGCTTTAATGTAGCCAATGCCAGAAACAACAATGGACTGCGAGATTCGCTCATCATAAGGTATAGTGTGGATTGTGGAGTTACTTGGAGTAATTTATTCCGAAAAGGAGGTACTGCACTTTCAACCGTTGGAGTTACTACCACCGCATTTGTGCCAACTTCTTCACAATGGCGGGCTGAATTAGTTGATCTCAACAGTCTTGCTGGTAATGCTGAAGTCTTGTTGCAATTCATAATTAAAGGGGGCGCTAACAATTTATATCTAGATGATATTAATATTCAAACTGGAACCACATCATTGGATCCTAGTCAATTGAATGATGCAGTAAGTATTTATCCCAATCCTGCAAACAATGAACTCAATTTTAATTTCAGTGAAGATCTCTTGGTAAAGGAAATTCATATTTCTGACCTTGCGGGAAGGCTCATTACCACTGAATATCTTCAATCCATTTCAAGCACTCATGTAATCAACCTTGCAAATTATAGTAATGGTATGTACATGATTCAGATTAAAACCAATAATGGTTTAATTGTAAAACCTATTTTCATTCAACATAACTAACCAACATCTAAATACAATGACACGAAAGTTTTTTTTCAACCTAATGGTTGTTGCCCTATTGTTATCCATAAGTGGTAATGCCAAAAATGTAATGCTAAAATCGGGGACAATAACTCCAGATGAAACCTTGCTCGCATCACAGCTGAGCGCTGTCCCATCACAGAATGAAATCTACAATGATCAATTTATTAGATTAGTTCAATTTAAAAATCTACTCACACCTGCAGCCAAAGCAACCCTAAGAGCACAAGGTATTAGGGTGATGAATTACATTCCCTACAATACTTATTATTGTGCCTTTTCTATCCATACCAATCTATCGGTATTGAAACAGTTTGAAGTCACTGCTATTATCCCGCTAACGGTAGCCATGAAGACAGATCAAAATCTTCTAATCGGAAACTACCCAGCCTATGCAGTTAAAAAAGCAGGAATGGTAGATCTAACACTTAGAATCCATTCAAACTTTAAGGAGGCTAACCTTTCTATAGACTTAAATCAATTTAACGCAAGCATTGTCCACCAATACCCTAATTATAATCTTGTAATAGCTCGAGTGCCAATTGAGCAGTTGTCAAGTGTAATTCAAAGACCCTATATAGAATATGCAACGGCCATACTTCCCGATGGCGATCCGGAAGATACCAAGGGTAGAAGTTTACACAGAAGCAATACCATCAATAGTGAAAAACTCAACGATCCAAAATACAATGGTGAAGGTGTGAGCATTGCTCTTGCAGATGATGGTGCAGTAGGGCCGCATATAGATTTTACTGGAAGAATGGTAAATTATGTGGTTGGAAGCGGTGGAACTCACGGTGATATGACCTCAGGCATTGCAGTAGGTGCTGGAAATCTTGATCCTACCAAGGCAGGAATGGCCAACGGTGCTGATATTTATGTTTATGATATTGGCGCTGGACCTAATGGTTACGATCATATTTATGAAGCGCCTGCTCATTTATTAACTGATTACACTGTCATTACTTCCACATCCTATTCTCAAGGTTGCAATACCTACAATGCAATTGCTGCCACAGGCGATCAAATAGCCCACGATAACCCTAACTTGTGCTTGGTATTTTCTGGTGGAAATAACAATGGTAATGACTGTGGTTATGGTGCTGGAGGTAATTGGGGTAATATCACTGGTGGTTTTAAACAAGGAAAAAATGTTATTGCTGCAGCTAATTTAGATGCATATGAAGTAATAGATGGCACCAGCAGCAAAGGCCCAAGTGAAGATGGAAGAATTAAACCTGATATTGCTGCAAATGGGCGAAATCAAATGTCAACTGACGAAAACAATACCTATCAAGTGGGCGGTGGAACAAGTGCTGCATGCCCTAGTATTGCTGGTACATGTGCCCAACTTTATCAGGCATTCAGATCTTTAAATGCTAACGCTGATCCTGAAGGTGGCTTTATCAAAGCACTTCTTCAAAATACAGCTGAAGATATTGGAAACCCTGGCCCTGACTTCACTTATGGTTATGGTAGAATCAATGCCTTTAGAGCACTTACTACGCTCAACAATAATTGGTACCTAAGTGATAGCATTCTGGCCAATGCAACCAACACTCATACCATCGTGGTTCCTGCTAATACCCAACAACTCAAAGTCATGCTTTATTGGATTGATCAAGATGGGGCTCCTGGGGCTGCCATATCATTAGTTAATGATTTAAATATGACCGTTGCAGATCCTTCTTTTCAAGTATTCAATCCATGGGTTTTAGATCATACTCCTAATGCCGCCAATCTTGCCTTACCCGCTACTAGAAATATTGACAGCAGAAATAACATGGAGCAAGTTACCATTGATGCCCCTACTGCTGGCACTTATACGGTAGATGTTGAAGGATTTAGTGTGCCTTCCTCAGGACAGAAG
>JBDKJS010000184.1:0-4282 GCA_039806065.1 Bacteroidota bacterium
TTATCAACAATTTGCAAAAGCGCCAACACAGTAAATTAGCCTTCATTCATCTAAAACAATTTTTATCTTCGCATCCTATTAATTTAAATCTATGTTCAACTTTAAGCGAATTAATAATATAGGTGGCTGGTTAGCCTTTGCTATTGCTGCCTTTACTTACCTAAGTACCATTGAACCCACAGCAAGCTTCTGGGATTGTGGTGAATTCATAGCCACGGCACATAAATTAGAAGTAGGTCATCCTCCTGGAGCACCATTGTTTTTAATGCTCGGAAGGCTATTCATAGTATTGGCGGGTGATGATACTGCCAAGTTTCCGGTGATGGTCAATATTCTATCGGCACTGATGAGTGCTTTTACTATTTTATTTTTGTTTTGGACCATAACCCACTTTGCGAGAAAAGTAGTGGCCAAAGATGGCATAATGAATTTAGAGCGTACCATGCTTATCATAGGTTGTGGATTGGTAGGAGCCTTGGCCTACACGTTTAGTGATTCATTTTGGTTTAGTGCCGTAGAAGGGGAAGTTTATGCAAGTTCAAGTTTCTTTACTGCAATTGTATTTTGGGGAATGCTCAAATGGGAAGAAAGTGATGAGCCTTATAGCAATAGGTGGATCATTCTTATAGCCTATTTAATGGGCCTTTCGATAGGTGTCCATTTGTTGAATTTACTCACCATACCTGCTCTTGCTTTTGTATATTACTTTAAAAAATATAAAAAAAGTACACCTACAGGTTTGCTCTATACCTTCCTTATTGCGTGTGTTATTTTGGTGCTTATCCAAAACGGTATTATCCAATACATGGTTAGCTTATCAGCATATTTTGATTTATTTTTTGTAAACACCATAGGACTTCCCTTTGGCAGTGGCATAATCTTTTACGCCATTGGAATCATTGTGGCTACAGTTATAGGTCTTCGATATACTGAAAAACATGGAAAGCAATTGGCACACTTAGCCATTCTATGCTTCTCATTCATCATAATTGGATACTCATCATTTGCACAAATTCTCATTCGTTCGCAGGCCAATCCACCATTGGATGAAAATAATCCTGAAAATGTATTCAACTTTGTGAGTTATTTGAATCGCGATCAGTACGGTGAATTTCCAGTTTTTTATGGGCAATATTTTAATGCTAAAATTGTAGATCAAGAAGAAGGAAAGATGCAATATGCACGCGTTGAAGGCAAGGATAAATACCAGGAAATGGGCCCTAAAATCAGACCTGTATATGATCCAGCATTTGTAGGTTTATTTCCGCGCATGTGGAGCAATCAGCCCCAGCACATTAATGAGTATAAAAAGTGGACCAATGTAAAAGGTGAAAAGCGCCCTTCGTTTGGCGAAAATTTTAGTTTTTTCTGGAATTATCAATTAAGAGAAATGTATTGGCGTTACTTTATGTGGAACTTTGCGGGTCGTCAAAATGATATGCAAGGGCCTGGAGGCATCACCAAGGGAAATTGGATTTCAGGTATCAAGGCGATAGATGCAGCCCGCCTAGGCAAGCAGGATAAGCTACCTGAAAGCTTAACGACTAACAAGGCACGCAATGTCTATTACTTCTTACCACTCCTTCTCGGGATTATAGGATTGGTTTATCATTTCTATGGGCACAAGCGCGATGCGGCAGTCAATTTACTCATGTTTTTCATGACCGGTATAGCCATCATCATCTACCTCAATGGTACACCACTTCAACCTCGTGAACGTGATTATGCCTATGTAGGATCCTACTATGCCTTTGCTGTGTGGATTGGATTAGGGGTATTGGGTTTGCATGAATTGCTTCGCAAGTTTACCCCAGGAAGTGTGGCAGCTTTGGCAGCCACAGCCATCTGTTTGATAGCTGTACCAGGCGTAATGGCCAATCAAAATTGGAATGATCATAATAGATCCCATCGTTACACTAGCCGCGACTTTGCAGCCGATTATTTAAATTCCTGTGCCCGCAATGCCATCATCTTTACTAACGGTGACAACGATACTTTCCCACTTTGGTATGCTCAAGAAGTAGAAGGAGTGCGTACGGATGTTCGTGTGGTGAATTTAAGCTTGTTAAATACTGATTGGTACATTGATCAGCTGAAGCGAAAATATTACGAAAGTGAACCATTGCCCATTTCATGGAGCAGTGATAAATATATGATGGGAAATAGGGATTATGTTCCATATTATGATCGAGGTATAAAAGATGCAGTAGAATTGAAAGAGCTGATTGACTTTATGGGAAGTGATGATCCAGCTATGAAGGCACGCACCCAAGGAGGTGAAGAAATCAATTATTTCCCTAGCAAGCAATTCAAGCTTACGGTAGATAAGCAAGCGGCCATTTCAAGTGGTACAG
Organism: Bacteroidota bacterium; assembly: GCA_039806065.1. GTDB lineage: Bacteria > Bacteroidota > Bacteroidia > AKYH767-A > 2013-40CM-41-45 > JBDKJS01. Next base: position 2,355 of record JBDKJS010000184.1, read on the forward strand.
TGGCAGCAGCCGATGCCGATAAAATAGTAGATGCCATGCAATGGACCATTGATGGAAATTATTTGATGAAAAATTCATTAATGATTTTAAATATACTTGCCAATAATAACTGGAAGCGTCCAATTTATTTTGCTACTACAGTAGGCAATGATAATTATTTGAACTTAGAACCCTACTTTCAATTGGAGGGTTTGGCCTATAGAATAGTTCCCATACGAACTACTACCGGACAAGACATAGTACCTGGAAGAGTAGCTACTAACATAATGTACCAAAACATTATGACCAAATTTGCTTGGGGCAATATGAATGACGAAAGAGTTTATCTTGATGAAAACAACCTGCGAATGACCACCAATTTCCGGATCAATTTTAGCAGGTTGGCAGAAGAACTCTTGATTGAAAACAAAAGGGATAGTGCATTAAAAGTATTAGATAAATGCTTAGAGGTAATGCCAGATAAAACCGTTCCGTACAATTATTTTATGACTAAAATTGCTGAGCTTTATTATAGAGCAGCGGGCGAATTGAATGTTGCTGATACTTTGCAAAACACCACAATGGAACTGAGCAATAGCAAAGCCTTGGTAGACAAAGGAAACGCCATCATGCAAAGAATTACTGATATATACAGCAATAATTTAGATTATTATTTATCATTAAAAGGCACTAAAGATTTTAAATTTGTAGAACAAGAAGCCCAGCAAGCATTATTCATCTTACAAAGTGTAACCAATACCGTAAAGCAAACTCGACAGAAAGACTTGGCCTCAAAAATAGAAAAGCAATTTATGGATTATGCCGGCCGCAGTGGAATGTAGGGTCTAAAGATTGATAAGAATGTAAAGCAAATGCCAATCGAAAGATTGGCATTTTTTTTCAGATATTCTTAGCGGAGGTTTGATTAGAATAAAAAGGAGCTGCATACAAGAAAAAGCATCACCATCTAAAAGAAAAAGCTAATCCATCAACTACTACTCCAGCACCATTTCAGGGATATCACCTTCGATAAAGAGTTTACCTGCGGTGGCATTTACAATCTGAGACACTGAAATTCCGGGAGCTCGTTCAATGAGTTGGAAGCCACCTTGTGGTAATACATCCACCACAGCTAACTCGGTTACAATTCGTTTCACACATTTAATTCCAGTAAGCGGCAATGTACAATGTGGTAGCAGTTTACTTTCACCGGCCTTGTTCACATGTTGCATGGCCACAATAATATTTTTCGCACTAGCAACCAAATCCATTGCACCACCCATGCCTTTCACCATTTTACCGGGAATTTTCCAATTAGCAATATCACCGTTTTCACTCACCTCCATGGCACCGAGTATGGTAAGGTCCACTTTTTGTGCCCTGATCATACCAAAGCTCATAGCCGAATCAAATATGGATGAGCCAGCAAGCATGGTAACAGTTTGTTTTCCGGCATTAATGAGGTCAGCGTCTTCTTCGCCTTCAAACGGAAATGGCCCCATGCCCAATAATCCATTTTCTGATTGCAATACTACGTTCATCCCCTTAGGTATGTAGTTAGCCACCAAGGTAGGTATGCCAATTCCTAAATTTACGTATGATTTATCTCTTACTTCGCGTGCTATGCGCTTTGCAATTCCGTTTTTGTCAAGCATGGATGTTTCTTTGTATTATTATTGATTTGCAGTGCTTTTGGGCTGGTTTAAAATCTTTACCGCTTCCAACAAAGTATTGTCAATTGATTGTATGATGGTATAATAGCCTTCATTTCGAAATAATTGCCGAGCTATTAATGCTTTAATCTGTGTTGTGACTAACTGCTTGGATAATTCAATTTGTGCGGGGTCGTTTTTTATTTTCGCTTTGCTTGTTTTAGTCACCAGTTGATTAAAAACGGCAGATCCCACTTCAAAGTTTGTTTTAAAATCATTTAGGTTTTTATATTTTTT
>JBDKJS010000185.1:0-3900 GCA_039806065.1 Bacteroidota bacterium
CCTGCAAAAGCACAGCACGTCAATTGATCTTCATTTTTTCAATGCGTTTCAATGGACCCGGACACTCCACTTGATGGCATCCGGCACAACTTTGAACCAAATTGTTGTACCGTTCTTTTACCAAGGTAATTTCATTAGTGGAATGGTATTCATTAAGCCGTTTTAAATAAAGATCAGCATAGGTAATAAAATCGGTACCCAATTCCTTGGTGGAGGTAGGTACGGCTGATTTGATTTTGTCAAATGTACTGGGATAAGTACCAGGCAAAAGCCCTTGGTTAACCCTTATTTTTTCACTGTCGAGCCTTGAAGCCATGTCGCGCATGAGCAAGGCCAGCTCACTCTCCTCATTAGGGTTTAATTTTTGTTTTGTAGGAGGTTCAGGATGGTCGTTGCAATTAACAAAGATCACGGCTAATAAAAGTAATAGGGCAGTAGTCAAGTACTTTACATTCATTTTCAGCAGTCGTTTATGATTTGTGCACTAAGATAAATTATTTTTTATCAAACGCTTGAGCACGTAGTAGTAAAGAAGTGGAATAAAACCTATCACAAAAAAAATTTTTGCTAAAGGTCTAGTCGTATCATTAAAAAAAAACTCACCACACATCCACGTGCTGTTAGCCGCAATCCAACTGCAGATGGCCAGGTTATGGCAACATTCAGCCACCCACTTCCTGTTAAACCACGTAATGCCAATGGCTATAAGTAGGGTGGGTACTATCATAATTATGCCTATCAATTTATAATCGCTCACCCAACAGAAATCCTTAATCAACCAAAATAATATGTGCATGTTTTCAAGTTTTCGCAAGGGAGGATGGTCTTGGTTCATGATTAATTATTGAGTTAATGGATTAAAATAAAAAAACCTTAGTTAGCTTCAACAAAAGTACACATCTACCTTTAATTGCATGAAGCGCATTAAAACATAATCACTATTTTTGCAAAAAAAAATAGACAACCTATCACATGGCATTTGATATTGAAATGATTCAAGCGGTATATAACCGTTATCCTGAAAGAGTAGCAGCAGCTCGCCAAATTCTTGGCCGTCCACTAACGCTAACAGAAAAAATACTCTACACCCATTTAGCTGAAGGTAATCCTGCCGCCAACTTTGAAAGGGGAAAATCATACGTTGACTTCAATCCTGACCGTGTGGCCATGCAAGATGCAACAGCACAAATGGCGTTGTTACAATTTATGCAAGCAGGCAGGCCACAGGTGGCCGTACCCAGTACAGTACATTGCGATCACCTCATACAAGCTAAATCAGGTGCTGCCGAAGATCTGCATACCGCATTGGATAAAAACAAGGAGGTGTATGATTTTTTAGCATCAGTGAGTAATAAATATGGCATTGGATTTTGGAAGCCGGGAGCAGGCATCATTCACCAAGTGATACTTGAAAACTATGCTTTTCCAGGAGGCATGATGATAGGCACCGATAGCCATACCGTAAATGCGGGTGGCTTGGGCATGGTGGCCATAGGAGTAGGCGGGGCCGATGCTTGCGATGTGATGGCAGGATTGCCCTGGGAACTAAAATTTCCGAAACTCATTGGTGTAAAGCTCACAGGAAAACTCAGTGGTTGGGCAAGTGCTAAAGATGTGATTCTAAAAGTAGCCGGCATCCTTACCGTGAAAGGTGGTACCGATGCCATTCTCGAATATTTTGGACCTGGAGCCGATAGTCTTAGCTGCACCGGTAAAGGAACCATTTGCAATATGGGGGCTGAAATAGGCGCCACCACATCAATCTTTAACTATGATCGTAAAATGGCCGACTACCTCGCTGGCACCGCCCGTGCTGCCGTAGCCGATGCTGCCAATAGCATCATGGAGCACCTCCGTGGCGATGAGGAAGTGTACCAGTCGCCAGAAAAATATTTTGATCAAGTCATTGAAATTAATCTTAGCGAATTAGAACCTCACATCAACGGACCATTCACCCCAGATCTGGCTTGGCCATTGTCTAAATTTGCGCAAGCCGTTAAAGAAAATAATTGGCCAGCCGAATTAAGTGTGGGCCTCATTGGCTCTTGCACCAATTCCTCGTATGAAGACATTACACGTGCAGCCTCAGTAGCCAAACAAGCTGTGGAACATGGAATCAAAGCTAAATCATCCTTCACCATCACCCCCGGATCAGAACAGGTGCGCTATACCGTGGAGCGCGATGGATACCTCCACACCTTTGATCAAATGGGTGGCGTAGTATTGGCCAATGCCTGTGGGCCCTGTATTGGGCAGTGGGCACGTCATGGTGCCGAAAAGCAAGAAAAAAATTCCATCATCACCAGCTTCAACCGCAACTTTAGCAAACGTGCCGATGGCAATCCCAATACACATAGCTTTGTAGCCTCACCCGAAATAGTTACCGCGCTTGCCATTGCCGGAAGTTTAACTTTCAATCCAACTACCGATACCATTGTAAATCAACAAGGTAAGCATGTTAAGTTAAATGAACCACAAGGTATAGAACTCCCCTTGAAAGGCTTTGCTGTTGAAGATGCAGGCTTTCAAGCACCAGCAACCGATGGTAGCAAGGTTCAAGTGGCGGTATCACCCACTAGCGATAGATTGCAACTATTAGCTCCTTTCAAGGCCTGGGAAGGCACAGATCTTACCCAACTCCGCCTGCTCATTAAAGTAAAAGGCAAATGCACTACAGATCATATAAGCATGGCAGGCCCATGGCTTAAATACCGTGGACACCTTGATAATATTAGCAACAACATGCTCATAGGAGCAGTTAATTTTTTTAATGACAAAACCGATTCCGTTAAAAATCACCTTACCGGAAGCTATGAATCAGTGCCAGCTGTTCAGCGGCAGTACAAAGCCGCAGGCATAGGCTCCATCGTAGTGGGCGATGAAAACTATGGCGAGGGCTCCTCGCGCGAACATGCTGCTATGGAACCGCGCCACCTAGGAGTGCGAGTAATCTTGGTAAAATCATTTGCCCGCATTCACGAAACCAACCTGAAAAAGCAAGGCATGCTAGCACTCACCTTTGCCCAAAAATCAGACTACGACCTCATTCAAGAACATGACCTTATAGATATCGTAGGCCTCTCCACATTTGCACCTGGAACACCCTTAAAGTTGGTGCTCCACCATGCTGATGGTAGCCATCATGCCATACAAGTAAACCACAGCTATAATCAAAATCAAATAGCATGGTTCAAAGCTGGTGGCGCCCTCAATATCATTAGGGCTCAAATTGCCAATCCAAATGCATAACGATCAAAAAAATAAATTTTCTCTTTTTTTTTGATGGTATCAACTAATTAGTATTTTTGCCATCCCAAAATCAAAACAAGGGTGATGGGGTGGCCAATACAATCGTTCTCTAAAAATAATGCGGAAGTAGCTCATTTGGTAGAGCACGACCTTGCCAAGGTCGGGGTGGCCGGTTCGAGCCCGGTCTTCCGCTCCATTATTCACACAATAGAGTTGTTTGATATCATCATCCGTTATCATAAGGTATGGTTCAAATAACTCTTTTTGTTTTCAATCCATGGTTTTGCTACGAGCACTACCATCAATCAATGAAGTATGCATGGCACCACATGCCATCATACGAGCCATTCAAGCCCAGGTGGTGGAACTGGTAGACACGCAGGACTTAAAATCCTGTGGCCGTTGAGGCCGTGCGGGTTCGATTCCCGCCCCGGGTACTAAAAGCAGAGTTCGCTCTGCTTTTTTTTGTCATTATCCTATCATCGCCTCTAACAACATCAAGCGCAGGCAATCATTACTTTGAGCGGCATCACCACCACCGCCCCTAATCAGCAGCAGTGCCGGTGTTCGCTCATAGTGCTGCTAAAAAAAATACTTTTTTAGCAGCAGCTAATCCGCTCACCCCGGGCCGCTATTCATCGCCTCAGCATC
>JBDKJS010000186.1:0-24528 GCA_039806065.1 Bacteroidota bacterium
AGATGCTATCGCCATCTACATCATAATCATTACATATCAAGCAGCCTATTACCGTTACATTTACTGCTGTATGCGTTACATCAACATTGGCTACCGGGGCTATATTGCTACTGTCAGTTGAGGGTTGTGGAATTACTGTTATCCATACCGTGGCGCTATCACATAGGCTTGGATTATTATTGTCGCAAATGGCATAGGTGAAGAAATCTAACCCTATGAATCCGGATGAAGGTGTATAAAAATAACTACCATCCGCGTTGATAGTCACCGTGCCATTGGACGGATTAATGATAGGAGTAGTATTGATAAAAATTAAATTTCCATCGATGTCAAAATCATTGGTAACAGCAATACCACTAATGCTAGTATTAATGTACGTAACATTAAAATCATCATTAGCCTGAGGTGGGTCATTGACAGGGCCAATGTTGATGATGACCATTGCTGTGTCGCACGTTATTGGTAAACCATTATCGCAAACTTGATAAACAAGTGTATCAGTTCCTTGGAAATTAGGAATGGGATCGTAAGTAATAGCTCCTGTAATCGTATCAACAGTAACTGTGCCGAATGATGGAGGATCAATAATTACAATACTTGCGGTATCAATATCATTTTCAACATCTAAATCATTATCGAGGATAGAAATGGTGATTGGAAAATCTTCAGATGTTAAAGCTGTATCGAGATTTGCAACTATAGGATCATTAATACAATTTATAGTTAAATAAACTGTTGCCTGAGCACATAACGCTGGAGTTTGCTCATCGCAAATTTCATACACGAATTGATCAATGCCACAATAGTTGCTGTTGGGGGTATATAAAAATGTTCCATCATTGTTGAGTGTCAATATTCCATTTTGAGGTCCGCTGATAGGTGAAGTATTTATGATCAAGCTATCACTATCAGGATCAATATCATTGTCTAATAATTGTCCAGTGATTGGGATATCTTCATTTGTATTGTAAGCATCATCGCCTGCAAAAGGGGGGTTGTTTCCATTACTTGGAATAGGCTGATCAATGCTAATGATAAGGCTTGCAGTATCGCAAAGTACTGGTGAGCCGTTGTCGCAAATTTCATAAATGAGTGTATCATTGCCTACGAATCCATTATTTGGCACATAGGTATAAGATCCATTTGCATTAATGGTGATTGACCCATTGGCTGGCTGGACAATTGGGTTCGTATTAATCAAAATTGAATCTCCATCAATATCAAAATCATTACAAATTACACAACCATTCACAGGTAAATTTATTAAAGTATGGGTCACATCATTGTTTGCGGTTGGGGGTAAGTTGTTCAGTGTATTGCTTGGTTGATCAATAACTGTAATGATTACCTGAGCAGTATCGCACTCTGAAGGCGAACCATTATCACAAATGATGTACGTAAAAGAATCTACACCTATGAATCCAGTATTGGGTGTATAAGTATAGGAGCCATCAAGATTAACAATTACTGAGCCATTGCTGGGTGTAATAAATGGAGAAGTATTTACGGCAATTGAATCTCCTTCCAAATCATAGTCATTGGTCAGCATATTTCCATTAACAGAAGTATTCAGATAGGTATTGTTCAAATCGTTGTTGGCTATTGGAGGATCATTGATCGGACTTACTAAAATGATGACATAAGCTGTATCACATGCAATCGGTAAACCAAAGTCACATACTTGATAAAGAATAGTATCCACCCCAACAAAATTAGGATCAGGTGTGTAAGTAACTAACCCTGTGATGGTATCTATGGTAGCACTTCCATTTTGAATGCTTATCACAGATATGCTAGCGGTATCAAGACCTTCTATATCAAAATCATTGACTAGTACATCAAAAGTAACTGGTGTATCTTCTATGGTATTTACTGAGTCTTGGTTGGCTATGGGTAGGTCATTATTAGTAGTCACTATAATAAAGATGGTGTCATAGACACAAAGGGCTGGCAAGGGTAATCCACTATCACAAATGTTCACTACTACTGTATCAAATCCAAAGAAATTTGAATCTGGGGTATAGATATAACTACCGTCACTATTTATACTTATAGTTCCGTTTGATGGTGAAACTACTAGTACTGTATCTATTACCAATGTAGTTCCCTCTATTGGATCGCTATCGCCTGCATCGGTTAGATCGCCTCCTATGGGTGTGTCTTCTGGTGTGGTGATGGTTTCATTATCTACTACGGGGGGATCGTTGACCGGTGTTACGGTGATGAAGATCGTATCGTTTATACATAGTGCTGGTAGCGGTGTGCCTTGATCGCATACACTTACTATCACCGTATCTAATCCATTGTAATTAGCTGTAGGGGTATAAGTATAAGTGCCATTGCTATTTACTATGATGCTGCCATGTGCTGGTCCACTTATTGGAGTTGTAATGGTTACCAAGGTGGTGCCATCTATTGGATCGCTATCGCCTGCATCGGTTACATCGCCTCCTATAGGTGTGTCTTCTGGTGTGGTGATGGTTTCATTATCTACTACAGGGGGATCGTTGACCGGTGTTACGGTGATGAATACTATTGCAGTATCACATAATTGCGGACTACCATTATCACACGCTGTATAAATAAATTGATCACTACCACTGAAATTAGAACTTGGTGTATAATTGAATGTCCCATTGCTATTTAAAACCAGAACTCCATTCGTAGTAGTAGTTTGTACGGTAAAAGTCAATGGGTCACTATCAGGATCATTATCATTGCCGCTTATAGTGTTACTTAACAAGACATCCTCGCTAGTTGAAAAAGAATTACTATTTGCAGTAGGTGCACAATTGATAGAAGTTAGTTGAACGGTATCCTTGCTTGCATTACAAGGTGCACTTGAAATGGTCCATTCAAATAGAATTGTATTATTGGCAATATTTGGAATTCCCGTTACAGGCGAAATGGCTGAACCGGGGCTTGTAACCGTTGCGCTTCCTGAAACTACAGCCCAACTTCCTACACCAATCGTAGGTGTTATTGCATTTAACGTTGCCGTACTCTGACCCTTACATTGAGATAAATCTATTCCTGCATTGGCTGTAGATGGCAATGGACTGAATCTAATGATAACTTGATCGCTTGTTGAAGGGCAAGGTGAATTACTAATTGTCCACTGCAAGGTATACGTACTACCTAATACTCCGTTAAAACCAGTAGATGGGTTACTGGCACTGATAAATGTTCCGCCTGTTCCGCTTATAATGGTCCATAAGCCTGTTCCTGTGGTTGGGGTATTTGCATTAAGTGTTGTTGCCGTTTGGCCACAAAGTGATAATCCGGTCTGATCAATGCCTGCACTAGCTGTGGTTGGGTTGCCTGCTATGGTTACAATAATATCATCCGTAGTATTAGGGCAGGGGCTACTGACAATTGTCCACCTGAATGTATAGGTTCCTACTGTAAGATTAGTAACATTTGTGGTACCTGCATTTACGTTTGCAAAGCTAGGAACCGATGGCCCGGAAACTAATGTCCAAGTTCCGGTTCCACCTCCTAAAGGATTATTGCCACTTAATACGGTAGAGGTAACATTACAGAGAGACTGATCAGGTCCAGCTGCCGCTGGCACTTCGTTGAAAATAGTTACTTCATCGATAGAGCTAACACAACCTCCATTGCTTATAGTCCATCGATATACATAGGTACCCGTAACCATTCCACTTAACACAGCCGCTGGATTACTTGAACTGCTGATACTTGGGGTATTTGGTCCTGACTGTCGGGTCCAAGCTCCTGTGCCAAAAGTTGGTGTATTGCCGGCTAGCGTTGTGGTTGTTCCATTGCAAATTTTAATGTCCGTACCGGCATTGGCTGTTGTTGGAGGTTGGTTTACGATAATTTGCATATCGTCAGTGCTACTACAACCGCCTCCAGATACCGACCATCTCAAGACATAGGTTCCTGGAATCAAATTTGAAATAGTTGCTCCTGTTGTTCCTTGTGCAGTAATGGTAGAAGTATTGGGGCCACTTACTTGACTCCATGATCCAGTTTGTAATCCACTCAACACATTTCCTAAAACGGTGGTTGAGGTAACTTGACAAATTGTTTGATCAGATCCAGCATTTGCAGATCGTCTTACGGTTATTAATAAAGTATCCGTAGATGAGCTACACCCTCCGCTACTGATTGTCCATACCAAAGTATAAGTTCCAGTTTGTAAATTAGTAAGCGTTGCAGTTGGTGAGGTAATGGATGAAAATGTTGGATTATTGGGTCCTGTTATCATTTGCCAATTTCCAAGACCACTAGTGGGTGTATTGGCCGCTAAGGTGGTGGTACTACTATTACACACAGCTATATCTGTTCCTGCTGCGGCAGTGGTGGGAGGTAGCGTAACCGATAGTATGACGGTATCTCTCACTGTTGGACAACCACCATTGGTGATGTTCCAAGAAAGTGAATAACTGCCTGTCGTTAAACCAGAAACTGTACTTGTGGGACTATTGACATTTGTTATGGTCACAGGAGCTCCACTTTCTAAAACCCAAGTACCAGTACCAGGAGTGGCTGCGTTAGCAGCTAGCGTTGCAACTGTTCCACACACATTTTGATCGATCCCCGCATTTGAAGTCAATGTTGGCGACACAGTTACCAAAACTGTATCACTTGGTGATTGACATCCGCTTTTAGTAAATGTCCAAATGAACCGATAGGTGCCACTGCCAAGCCCACTTGCAGTAGCAGTGGGAGAATTTGCATTTGAAAATGTAATGCCAGCAGCTGGAATCACAGACCAAGTTCCTGTTGTACCTGCAGGCGATGCAGTATTTCCTGCTAATACGACTGAAGTTGTTCCGCTCGATAAACACCTATCTGTTCCAGCAGAAGGAGTACCAGCTCCTTGTGTAGCAGTAGTGGTGACTAAGGCAGTGTTGGCACTTGAAGTACAAGCATTGGCAATTGTCCAAGTAAAAGTATATACTGTGCTTGCAGCTAAGCCTGAGGCTATGGCATTAGGGGCGTTTGCATTATTGAATGTTACTCCAGCTGATGGGCTCACTGTCCATGTACCGGTTTGGCCACTTCCTGGAGTATTGCCTGCTAATTGAACCGGTGAATTAAAGCATACATTTTGGTCTAAGCCTGCATTGGCAGCTGTTACACTCCCACCGGCTACCCTAATTAGTACGTTGTCATATCTAAATCCGCATGATACACCATTGGTAATGATCCATCTGAAAAAATAATCTCCTGGAATTAGCCCACTCACTGCTGTATTCCTTAATAGCGGATTTGCAATGGTGGCAGCATTTGGACCACTTCCCTGATACCAAAATCCAGTTCCTGATGAGGGGTTACTTCCTAATAGGGTGGTACTGGTAACGTTACATGCTAATATTTGATCTGAACCGGCATTAGAACTTGATGGTGGTGTACTTACTCGAATGGTTAATTGTGCAACTTGTGATGAGCATGAATTGGTTGCAATCAATTGATAGACATAAGTACCAGCTACCATACCTGAAAAAGTGTAGTTGATGGTACTTCCACTTTGATTATTACTTGTAGAAGGCGTATTAGGACCGCTGATAAAAATAACACTAGCACTAAATCCTGATGTACTTCCTGAAGTAACTATGGATAAAGGTACGGTAACAGAGGTAGTGCCGCAGGTTAAGGTTGTGTCGCGTGCTGATGGAGATAGGCTATAAGAAGCATTGTACCGAATATTATAACTACCGCTGCTAGAACAGGTGCCTTTGGTTTTAGTATAAGTAAAAGTATAATTTGATGTTCCGTTAAGTCCTGTTACCAATGTAGAAGGGCTGGTAGGAGAAACAATGGTAGGTCCTGCGGGGCCACTTGTTTGTGTCCAAAGTACTGTCTCGCCTGCAAGAAGCGATGTTCCGTTTAAACTCACGGAAGTTCGGCCGTCACAAAACACTTGTGTGTTGCCTCCCACATTCAATGAAGCATCAATATTGGTTACCGTTACTATTACTTGGTCGCTACCTGTTAAACACGGCCCGCTCACATTCCACTGCAGCGTATAGGTTCCAGGAACTAAGTTTCCTAACGATGAAGTGGCACTGGTAATGTTTCCAAAAACTGGCGTATTAGGTCCACTTATAAAAGACCATACTCCTGACTGCGGTGATATTCCCGGGTCTGAACCAGATAAGGTGGTGCTGTTGCCCGAACAGGCTACTGTAATATCACTACCCGCTGTAACGCTATTGGGAGCTAATATTGAAATACTCATCGTATCGCGTAGCACACAAGCACCGGACGATATTGACCATACCAATACCTTTACTCCATTGGAACTAATGGTAACATTTGAAGTAGCACTATTTGCATTCGCAAAACTAACTCCGCCTCCACTAGCTACTGTCCATGTACCTGTTGATCCTGGCCCTGCCGCATTAGCTGCTAGTGTAAAAGTTCCTGTGCTGCAATTTTGTTGATCTGGTCCTGCTGCGGGTGTTATTAATGCTGCTTGAGCGGTAACTGAAACATTGTCTGTTACCCTAATTCCATCTTGACATGTTGCCTGAAATTGGAACACGCCTACTCCTCCTGCTAGACCCAATATTTGTGTAGTCTGAGCATTGGGGCTTACAATTGTTGCTGGAGGCCCACTTAGTTGCACCCAATAATAATTAGGATTAGCTGCAAACAAACCTGCTGTTGAGCCGGTAATGGTAAATACAGCATTGGCACAGACAGTAGTATCAACCCCTGCATTAACAGTACAATTTTGGCTACTGGCACTGAGGAATCCAGTCAAGAATACTAATAAAGAGGAGGCAAATCGTAGTATATATTTACACATATAGAATTATTTATCGCAGAACATACAAATAAAACTAATTGCAAAATTGTACGATTAGTGAATTTTATAACTTATGAACACTGTGTTGTCAATCAAGTCACTACAAAAAAGCTCTAGGCCCTTTGACAATAGCATTGTAATTTCAAGTTATAGATTATCATTTTAATCATATTGGATAGCAATTGATAATTAAATTCTTTATGGTTGGGCAATGCATATTAAAAGAGCAAATCTTTGATCTAGTGCTTTGTTTACTAAAATCAAAAAAGGCCATCCTAAGTTAGGACGGCCTTTTTATCATACTTGATTTTATACTTTACAGAAAATATTGAACTGCTATTTGCACTTAGTTAATAACTGCTTTAAAGGCTGCATCATTCATCCACTTAATAAACTCACGATCTTCCTTGGCCTGTTGCTTCATGGCGCCTTCTTTAGCAATACTGCTGGTTAAATTACTGATTACTCCTGCTGTATCTCCTTTTCTAGCAGCTATAATGGCCTTTAAGTACAAGCCTCTTGCACTGTCTTTATCTGAACTGGCATCAATGGTTGCCAAAGCTCCATCTTTATCGCCTGCAAGTAATTTTGCAAGAGCAGCATTGTAAGTATTAGCGGTGCCAACATTACTAACAGCGCTGCTGTAATTTCCATTTTTTATATCTAGGATCGCTCTATTTAAGCCAGTAGCAGCATCATTTCCAGCACTAGCATACATTTCTGATGCCTTTGCACGATCACCTTTTTTAGAATAACAAGCACCTAAATTATTTTTCACAATTGCATTACTAGCATTAAGCTGATCTGCTTTTACAAACTGAGCCATGGCTTCATCTGTTTTGCCTTGAGCAAATAAGATCATTCCATAATTATTTGATGTTCTCCAATCTTGAGGATAAATCCTTGCTGCACTACTGTATACATTGGCTTGAGTTGAGATATCAGTAGTAAGCGTTGCTGCATAAAGTAATTCTTCTACATTTAAACTATCTGGAGCTGCTGCTGCCAATCTTGTAATTTCAGCATCACTTTTTCCTACTTTATCTATTCCTATTGTTACAGCTGACCTTCTTAACTTAGGCAATACATTTTCAGCAATTTCTTCATAGGCCATTCCCATTTTCTTGATTTCCATTTCACGAGCTTCAGGATCACTATTTGATGATACAATCCTTAGAATCATATCCTTTTGTGCCATTCCACTATTTTGCATTTCATTCTTGAAACCTTCCCAATCTTCTGAAGTGCTGTTAAGCGTATAATTCTCTTTAGCTAAACCGATTTTGCTCTTTGCTTTTTTAAATTGAGACATTAAATACTTGCTAGCATTTTCAGCTCTATTGCCTGATAGTGGAGTATTTATTCTTTCGGCTCCATCAGGACTGGCATAACCCATAATGTTGATTCCTTTAAACAAATAATTAACTGTGTCTTTAGCGATGGCCTTCAAAACACTATCCATAGATGCCATTTGAGATTTATTATTAAGGCCAATTTTTTTCATTGCGAAGCCGTTGCTTACACCACTCTGGTTGATTGGGAAATAAATGGTGGCTGCATAGTTTGCAGGGGTTATGCGTTGAAAAGCGTCTTTTCCAATCAGTGTGATTTCATCACTAGCAACTAACAATGGAGTCACAATGGTGCCATCTGCTATTTTCATAGAACCCAAATCTTTTGACTTGGTTCCTTTCATACCCATCGCTTTTACCATTACATCTGCCACCTTCATATCAGCATTGTATGCCACCTTTGAAGTGTAATTAAAACTTCCACCCGCCTTGTAATTAATCTTATTACCTGAAGTGATTGATTTTTCTCCTACGTTGGTCACACTTTTGAATGGATGCTCTTGCGTTCCTTTAATATAGGGTGTAACTGTTGCATCTACTTTTTTTGCAAAATATTTTGCCGGGTAGTTTCCCTTCACGGTGATGGCTACACTATCGCCATGCATTTCTAAAGGATTAGGGCTAACTTCATAAGTAACTTTTGAAAAGTTTTTGGCCATCTTGCCTAAACCATTACAGCCGACTAAAGCTACAGAAACTAATGCAATGGGTAAAAATTTCGTGATTTTCATTCTTAAAATTTGGTTAATTTTTATTAAGGTGAATAAGGGCGCAAAGATGGTTAAATTTTTGAATGTAAAAAATTTTTAGCCCCTTGATAATTAAACTTTTTCGAAGAATTATCCACATATTATTGATGTGGCAACTTGTATTGATTTTAACATTCTGTTTGAATTTAATCCCTGCATCCAATTAACTGGCTCGAACCTCTAGTGTTTTTACCTTCAAGTAATTAAGTCTTAAATGCTTTTCCGTTTAGGAGCTCCCTCAAGGCTGATTTGGCAAAGGGAATTATGGGTAATCTAAAAAATAGGGACATCTCTTGTAGTAGCGTTGTTTCATTGTTTAAAAATGACAACACAGTTGACGGTGGATTTTTTGAAAATAGCTTGTAAAAAATATCGCGAGCGGGTAATTCCTTGCGGGTCAACAAGCCTAATAGCACAGAATCGTAAAAGTTAAAACGTGCTTGAGATTCTCGCACTGCATTTGGTTTGTCTAATAATTGATCAATTATGTGTTTGCAATTCTTTTGGATAAAACCAAACGTGTATCCACTGCTTGCTTTGGTAAGACCGCCTGCAGTGCCAATGTAGGTGATAGCGCCTTGCTGTTTTTCAAAATAATAATCGGTCATTGGAATTACTCCAAACTCCTCTTCTATTAGCTTGTATTGACTAATTCCTTGTGCTGTCAAGTAATTATTCAAGGCGGCTGAATAGGCCTGCTTGTCTAACAATTGTTCCGAAAAAATGGTGTATTCTACTAATGCTTTCGTTTTACTAAATGGCAAGAGATAAATAAATCGAGTGTCATTATTTTGATTGGTGTCAAAGTCCATAAAAGTGGCGGCTTCAGGATTGAAGGATGCTTCTTGGGTTTCGATAATTATCCCTTTAAAATGTTGCAGCAAATGGTAATGTGGAGGCTGCACTAAAGGCACCTTTCTTGTACTGTCAAATACCTTACTTGCGGTGAACTTATCTTGATCTGTTTCAATTGATACTTTGCCATTCTCATTTAAAATATTCCTTATATTGGCTTTCATCCAAGTAATTGAACTGTTGTGAATGGCTTCTTTACAATGTGAATAGAAATCTATTCCTCGCAACATTTTATAGGTGTATGGTGAAATATCCAGGTGAAGTCTTTCAATCGGGTGATTAAAAATAAGATGCGACCATTTTTTATAAATTATTGCATCAAATAGTCCTTTCTCTTTCTCCCAAAAACACCAAGTCCTATCATTGCTTTCCTTGCTATCTTTATCGATGATTACCACCTTCCACTTCTTATCAAGGCCAGCATGAATCAGATGCATAGCTAGGCTGAGGCCTGCTGCGCCTCCTCCAGTAATGGCTATATCGAAGTGTTGATTGGCTGAATCCATTGTGTAATGAATAGCTTACAACATTAATATAAAAAAGTTAAGCTTCGAAGAAAATTATTTTTTAGAGGCTCTTTTACGGTCGTTCTCATCGAGGAGTACTTTGCGAAGGCGTAAATTTTTAGGTGTGATTTCTAGGTATTCATCGTCTTGGATGTATTCCATAGATTCCTCAAGTGAGAAATTAATCTTTGGGGTAATGAATATATTTTCATCGCTACCAGAGGCTCTCATATTAGTAAGTTTTTTAGCCCTTACTACATTTACCACCATATCGCCTGGGCGTGTATTTTCTCCAATCACCTGTCCGGTGTAAAGATCTTCTCCAGGACTTACGAAAAATTTACCTCTATCTTGGAGGTTGGCTATGGAATAAGCGGTTGATTTTCCGTTTTCCATACTAATGAGCACTCCGTTGATTCTACCCGGAATTTCACCTTTCCATGGTTCATAATCTTTAAATCTATGTGCAATAACAGCTTCACCCTGTGTAGCTGTAAGCAAATTATTTCTTAAACCAATGATACCTCGTGCAGGAATTTTGAATTCCATATGCTGAACATCCCCTTTGGGTTCCATTACCATTAATTCGCCCCTGCGCTGTGTAACCTGATCTATGACTGAACCACTGAATTGCTCAGGAACGTCTATGGTCAATATTTCAATTGGTTCGCATTTTTGTCCATCTATAGTTTTGATGATTACTTGTGGTTGTCCCACTTGCAATTCGTAACCTTCTCGTCTCATGGTTTCAATCAAGATTGAAAGGTGCAATATGCCTCTTCCAAATACCAGATAGGCATCGGGCGATGCAGTCTCCTCAACACGTAATGCTAAGTTCTTTTCAATTTCTTTAAATAAGCGATCTCTTAAATGGCGCGAGGTTACAAACTTTCCTTCCTTACCAAAAAATGGGGAATTGTTGATGGTGAAAAGCATGCTCATGGTTGGCTCGTCCACTGCTATTGCAGGTAAGGCTTCTGGAGTTTCAAAATCGGCCACGGTGTCGCCAATATCAAAATCTTCTAGACCAACTAATGCGCAGATGTCTCCGGCAAGTACGCTTTCTTGCTTAGCTCTTCCAAGTCCTTCAAAACTATGTAGCTCCTTTATTCGTGCCTTCTTTATTGATCCATCTCGTTTAACTAATGAAACCGGTTGACTTTCTCTCAGCTTGCCTCTAAACAATCTTCCTATGGCAATCCTTCCCACAAAGCTTGAATAATCAAGCGAAGTAATGAGCATTTGAGGCGTGCCTTCATGAGCCTTGGCGGCAGGAATGTGCTCAATTATTGCATCCAATAAAGGGGTAATGTCTTCACTTTGTGTCTTCCAATCGGTATTCATCCAGCCCTGTTTACTGCTACCATATAACGTTGGGAAGTTAAGCTGATCTTCAGTAGCATTTAAATTGAAAAAAAGCTCAAAAATTTCCTCGTGAACTTCATCCGGCCTGCAATTTTCTTTGTCTACTTTATTGATCACCACTATGGGCTTTAACCCTGCTTGTAAGGCCTTTTGAAGCACAAAACGAGTTTGTGGCATGGCTCCTTCAAATGCATCTACTAAAAGTAACACCCCATCTGCCATGGTAAGCACTCGCTCTACTTCTCCTCCAAAATCAGCGTGACCAGGTGTGTCTATAATATTGATTTTTACATCCTTATATCTAATACTCACATTCTTAGCTACGATGGTGATGCCGCGTTCGCGTTCCAATTCATTGTTATCCAAGATTAATTCCCCTGTAGCTTGATTGTCGCGAAAAAGCTTGGCTGTGTGTAGCATCTTGTCCACTAGGGTGGTTTTACCGTGATCTACGTGGGCAATAATTGCTATGTTCCTGATTTCCATCTATATATAAAATTATGAGGCTGCAAAGGTAGGCTTTATTATCCACAATCTAAAGGATTGCCAGGCTTATTTAGGTGATTTTGAATTAGTCGGCTTAATTTAATTTACACGAATCTTAATTTAAACACTTATACAATAGCCTGTTTTTTTTAACCTTTTAATGCACACTTTTAGTGCAGGCTTTGCTACTTCAATATTGGTTTCTAATTGAAGAAGTAATTCTTGTCTTAACTCTGGATAGGCGTTTAATATTGGGTGAAGTGCATCAGCCGCAAATACACGAATGGCCACTGGCTGATTGGTGTCGACTGCCAAATCAAAACACTTGGCCGCTATGGGCTCTAATTGTTTTTCATCCAATTGCAATTGCTTTATGATTCGCAAAAGATTTCTAACAATGCCTTCGTGATGATGTACAAGGATACTCTGATTTAATTGGACTACCACATGGGCATCAAATAAAGATGCATTTACTACAGCTGTTTCTTTCAATACCCATGATGCGTTGTAGCTGGTGCGGCTAGCACTTTGTTGGATAGCATTGAGCAAATACTGAAATTGTTTTGGGTTCTTAAGAATTCCTTTCATCATATTTCGAATATGAACTAACCCTCCAACAGTAGCCAAGGCCTTTTGAAATTGTTGATCAGTCACCTGCTGAAATTTAATAAATCAAAGTTTTAATGCCCATACTATAAATTTCTAAACTAGAAGTGCTCACCAATTTAACCTCTATCCAACCTAATTTGATTTGATTGTTTTTATCAATCTTGAAAAGAAGGTAATGAGCCTGTCCATCTAACCAATTGCCTAATGTAATATTAGCATTGTTCACAGGATTAGAGGTTGCGTTTCTATAGTATAAATTGAAAGATCCTTTTTTCCATAGCTGATTCGTTGGGGTAATTAATTGCTGTGTGCTACCTGTTGAAATGTATTGATTGGAAAATACTTGTATAGTGGCATTTGCAGGGTAAGTATTGCCGGCCAAATAATTTGCAGTGCTAGTTCCAGTACCGCCAGGATAACTGAAGGTATAGCTCACTATTGAATCATACTGCTCAAATGCACTAATTGTGCAGGCACTATCGAGCACCGTTAGTGCAACAGTGCGGATGTTTAATCCGCCAGGGGAAACTGCAAAACCGATACTAAACTTTAGATCGTTGATTAAATCAAGATCCAGATCCAATTCGAGCTGCTTGCCTCCCACGAAGGGCAAGTCCAAGTGTTGTAAAACATTGTTCCAAATTAACTGTTGCTGATTAACATTTCCTACTTCTAAAGTGGTATCTATAGTGAAGATGGTCTCAGTGTTGGCAGTTTGCAATTGCTCCCTTTCACAACCTATGTGGAGCAACAATATTAATGAAACGAATGAAATTAATTTTCCCATTGTTTAATTCAATAAAAGTAAAAAAAAATAGTACGCTACAATCAATTAATATACTTTTGCTGTATGCATAAAACGTTTTTACTAATTGGTGGTGCTTTTGCTCTAATGGCCATTATTTTAGGAGCCTTTGGTGCGCATGCCTTGAAGACTAAACTTTCTGCTGAGCAATTACAAACTTTTGAAACGGGTGTAAAATACCAAATTTATCATGCGCTGGCCATCCTTCTATTGGTGGCAATAAGTCCTCAATTTTCCGTTCACAAAGGGATATTTCTTTTATTCATTGCCGGGGTAGTGTTATTTTCAGGCTCTATTTACCTTTTGGCTACACGTGATCTCATAGGTATTCATAACCACCGATGGCTTGGACCTCTAACGCCCATTGGAGGTTTGTGCTTTATTTTGGGTTGGGCATGGTTTATGGTATCCATTCTTAAAAAATAAAAAATGAGCATCCATTATTTGATTAAGTACTTAAGTTTACCTGCGCTTACCATGATGATTTTAAGCTGTAAGGTGAATAAGCCAGTGGCAGAAGCATCCAAAGCAATACCGGCAGCGGTTGAAATCAATAAAACAGCCGAAGGCGATACTATTTATCTGCTCCAAATATCTTTTTATAGCATCGGTGCAGGTACCGACTTAGGGGCCATAACTGCTGTAGATGAGCTAATTAAAACATCTTCTAAGCGATATGGTGCTCAGATTAATTGCATTAAGAAACCTTGGGGACGCGAAGGCGAAGTGGATTATTGTTTTTTACTAAATGAATTAACCACCGACCTCCAGCCCATTTTTATAAAAGACGCAAAACAAGCTACTTCCCAATCAGAATTGGTGCGCTTGGTAGAAAACTCGCCAAGTAGGCACAAACGCTAATCAAATAAATTGGCGGTTTGACCATTTTTCTGTTATTTTGCAGCTCCTAACATACTAAATCTTCAAAAAAATGAATGAATTTGGCCTCAAAGCCAAAGATGCGAGCATTGCCGATCTTGGTTTGAAAAATGTAGCCGATGCTTATTGGAATTTATCACCTGCCGAACTGGTAGAAGAAACCATCATCAGAGGCGAGGGTATGCTCACTGATACTGGAGCACTAGCGGTTGATACCGGTAAATTTACCGGCCGATCTCCTAAAGATAAATTTTGTGTAGTAGATGCTCAAACTGAAAAAAGCGTTTGGTGGGGCGATGTCAATTATAAGCTAGATAGCGCTTCTTTTGATCGACTCTATGATAAAATTTGTTCTTACCTACAAGGAAAAACTATTTATGTGCGCGATGCTTATGCCTGTGCCGACCCTAGATACCGCCTCAACATTCGTGTAGTTACAGAAACTCCTTGGGCTAATTTATTTGCCAATAATTTATTCTTAAGACCTACCAAGGAAGAAATTCTGAACATGAAAAAAGATTGGAGCATTATTTGTGCTCCAGGTTTCCAAGCAAGTCCTTCAACGGATGGTGTAAGGGCTGAAAATTTTGCAGCTATAAACTTCAGCAAAAAAGTAATTTTGATTGGCGGAACAGGTTATACCGGTGAAATTAAAAAAGGGATTTTTACAGTACTCAACTATGTGCTTCCTTTTGAAAAAAATGTACTGAGTATGCACTGTTCTGCTAACATTGGCAAGCAAGGGGATACAGCTGTATTTTTTGGCCTAAGTGGAACTGGAAAAACTACCCTAAGTGCTGATCCTAACAGAGGGCTTATAGGCGATGATGAACATGGATGGAGCGAAGACAGCATCTTTAACTTTGAAGGTGGCTGTTATGCAAAATGTGTGAACCTTTCTGCAGAAAAGGAACCCCAAATTTTTAATGCGATAAAATTTGGTTCACTGGTTGAGAACACTGAATTCTTCGAAGGCACCACTTCTGTAGATTATGACAACATAACCAAAACCGAAAATACAAGGGTAGCCTATCCCATTAATTTCATTGACAATGCGGTGGAACCTTCCGTTGCAGGAATTCCGAAGAATATTTTCTTTCTCACTTGCGATGCTTTTGGGGTACTGCCTCCGATCAGTAAATTAGATACCGGTCAAGCCATGTACCATTTTATTAGTGGGTACACTGCAAAAGTAGCAGGTACAGAAGTAGGTATAACCGAACCCACTACTACTTTTAGCGCTTGCTTTGGCAAGGCTTTCCTTCCACTTCATCCTACAAGGTATGCTGAGCTCTTAGGACAAAAACTGCGCAAGCATAAAGTAAATGTATGGCTGATCAATACAGGGTGGACCGGTGGATCTTATGGAGTAGGTAGCAGAATGAAACTTGGCTACACACGTGCCATGATCACTGCAGCACTAAATGGCGAACTGGACCAAGTAACATTTGACACCTTGCCTGTGTTTGGTTTGAAAATACCAGTATCGTGTCCTAATGTGCCAACTGATATTTTAAACCCCAGAAATACATGGGCTGACAAGGCCGCCTTTGACATGAAGGCCGCTTCATTAGCTGCAGCTTTTACCAAAAACTTTGCCCAATATGCTGAGTATGCCACCGAAGAGATGTTAGCAGCTGCCCCAAAAGTAGTAGTGAATGCTTAACTATCTATCTAAATAAATAATCTAAACTGCCTTGAATGCCAAGGCAGTTTTTTTTTGACTAATGTTTTAAGACAATGTTTTGTTCAATGCTTTTGCCATTTACATTCGTCAATTTTAATACATAATTGCCTGCAGGAATTTGACCCACTGATAGCATAAGTATGAATGGACTAACAATAGTGATGTTAGCTGGTGTAAAATCTCTACCAAGTAAATCAACTAAGGAAATGTGGAACGTATCTATGGGCAAAACTGATTTTACGGTTATCAAACCATTGGCAGGGTTAGGAAAAACCGTCAAATGGTTAGTTAATTCTTCATTAACAATAGCAGGTATGGACTCAAAAAGCCACCTGTATGCTGGTCCAAATTCAGATCTCCAAAAACCCTCATTATGCCCTCCATAATTTTGCGATATACTTTTCACGTCATTCCACATGAAGCCATTTGAGATCAAGGTATCGCGCATAGCATTTTGATTGGTGACAACACTAGCCCCTTCATTCACGCTACAAACTTGATATATACGCAAACCTTGTTGCATGCCTTGAAGGGAAGCGTAATGATAGATACTGTCATGGTACCAATAGGCTGGTGAAAGGCTTGCAACTTTACTAAATACGTTTTGATATTTCAAGGCTGTATAAAGCGCTATATAAGCACCCATACTGCTACCTGCAATAGCGGTGTGCCATCTATCAGGCTTAGTTCTAAAAGCACTATCAATGGCTGGCTTTAAAGTTAATGCCACAAAATCAGCAAAGGCATCGCCTTGTCCTCCACCATATGTCAAATTCACATAGGGACAGTACTCTGCCAAACGTAAACTGCCTCCGTTATCCACAGCTACTACTATGGCCCCACTATCACCCATTAATTGATATTGCCTAAGGGTATCATCCACTCCCCATTCTCCGCTAAAACTAGTAGCGGCATCAAATACATTTTGTCCATCCAGCATGTAAACTACTCTAAAGCTATCCACTCGTTGGCCATAATCCGTAGGCAAGTATATCCATACCCTTCGCTGCCTGTTTAATTGCGGCATCAACATGTTTCCATCCAAAACTTTCACATTGGAAGTAGCCGTGTGAATGCCAGGTGGAAAATCCTCCCAAGCTGCAATACTACAAATCACTGTGTCTATACCTCCGTTGTAAGAAAATAATCTGTTGGGTAATTGAGCACCGTTCGCTTGCGTTTCACCCATGGGCCAATTGCCTCTTGTAAATTTAAATTGAATATTGCCAGCACTTACATTAATGGTCAGGTAATAATTACCATCAGGATTTAGGGCTAATGAATAGGCTGAATTACCAGGTTGCCAACCGTTAAAATTACCAGCTACATACAATTGGTCCCAAAGTGGCATGTAATAATTGGGAACTTGCGAAACTTTAAAGGTAAGCTGGGCGCTCACCGTTTGAAAGCTCACCGTACTAAAGAGGAGTGAAATTATAAAAAGTATAAACCTAGGCATTATTTAAGTCTTGTTTTTACTTGGTCAGGAACAATGAAACAATTCGTAAATTCTTTCTGAACAATGTTTAAACAGCCAGTAGCTTCTAATCTGGTTGTAAAATCTCCAACTCTAACTTTGAAATAGGGTGCTTCATAGGTGATATAGCTAGATATATCAGGAAACTTGGTTTGAAATAGCATCCTCAACTCACTAGCCTTGGGGCGATTGACACCAAAGTATAATTGCACTCTAAAACCAAGTGTAGTTTGATTGAGCTTATTGTATTCAACCTTTCTTTGAAGCAACCCTGCCATTCGCTCATCTACCTTATAACAAAGCGTTTGTTGGGCATTACAGGTCTTCACTTCTATTTGAGCCATTGATTCAATCGCTAACAGTGAACAGATGAATAAAATTAAATTAGCTTTGCACCTCATATCGTGACAAAAATAAATATTCTAAATGAATATAGAATCACTTCGTGAATATTGCTTAAATAAACCGCTTGCTGAGGAAACCCTTCCTTTTGATGATGATGTATTGGTATTTAAAGTAGGTGGCAAGGCATTTGCTTTAGCAAGTATTGCTGCTGGCAATAGGGTCAATCTTAAATGCGACCCAGAAAAAGCTATAATTCTTAGAGAAGATTACCTTTCTATTGACCCTGGAGTACATATGAATAAAAAACATTGGAACACCATTCATTTTAACGGTGATGCTGACGACAATTTAATTAGATCACTCATTGACCATAGCTACAGCTTGGTTGTGATCAGTCTTTCAAAGAAATTAAAAAAAGAATTATTTAATAATTAAAAACTATAAAACTAGAACTAAAAATGAACATGCGCAGGATCTTTAATTTTTTTCTTCAGGGCTGCTTGTTTGTGGTGCCTATAACCGTAACTATTTGGGTTTTAATTAGAGCTATCATTTGGATTGACAGCCTATTGCCTTTTCAAATTCCGGTGCAATATGGCGATGATAAAATATTTAAAATTCCTGGCCTAGGCCTTATCGTGCTTTTTTTAGTGGTAAGCGTGATTGGGTATATCGGTACAAGATACCTACGAAATCCACTTTTCAATTATTTCGAATCATTAGTAGAAAAAGCCCCTTTGGCAAAACTTATTTACTCCTCCGTCAAAGATTTATTACAAGCATTTGTAGGGGAGAAAAAAAGATTTAACTCACCAGTGCTGGTTAAAATTGAAACCAACTCAGACATCCAACGAATAGGCTTTATTACCCAAGATGATCTGAGTGAAATTTCACTTGCTAAGGATAAGGTAGCTGTTTACCTGCCGTTCAGCTATAGTTTTGCCGGTGAATTGATAATAGTACCCAAAGCAAACATCACCCCGATTGATGCTAGTGGAACTGATATGATGAAATTTATTATTAGCGGTGGGGTTACAGAAATAAAAGATTGATGACCTATGGCTTTGAAAATATTCAAAGAAAATGCTTTTAAAGAATTTGGCTTTGGCGATAATGTAAATAACAATAACCAAAGATTGATGAATGCCAATGGCAGCAGTAATGTGAAGCGAATTGGTATTAACTTTTTTGAGTCGCAAAATTTTTACCATTCTCTTATCACCATGCGGTGGTGGAAATTTAATTTATTGATCTTGGCTTATTTTTTAATTGTCAATTGCATATTCGCTTTATTTTATTGCTTTATAACACCCAACGGTCTGGCCGGCCTTCAATTTAACAATAATACAGAGCGCTTTCTCGAAAATTTTTTTTTCAGTGCGCAAACCCTCACCACAGTAGGCTATGGCCGAATAAGCCCCATTGGGTCGCTTGCAAGTGCAGTGGCTGCCATTGAAAGTTTACTTGGGCTGCTTGGTTTTGCCTTGGCCACTGGATTGCTCTATGGTAGATTTTCAAGACCAGAAGCAAAACTAGCCTTCAGCGAAAATTTTTTAATTGCGCCTTACCGTGATATCAATGCACTCATGTTTCGCTTTGGGAACAAACGCATTTCAGAATTAATTAACTGCGAAGTGGATGTGACCATGGCTTTTATAGAAGTACAAGATGGGAAACCAATCAGAAAATTTATTCCTCTAAAATTAGAATTAACCAAGATTAATTTTTTAACCATGAGTTGGACCATCGTTCACCCTATTGATCAAGAAAGCCCAATTTATGGCTGGTCAGAAAATGAATTTCATACCCATCAAGTAGAAATATTAGTGCTTTTCAAAGGCATCGAAGAAACTTTTGTTCAAAATGTGCATTATAGAACTAGTTATCACCATCATCAGCTAGTATATGGAGCTAAATTTAAACCCATTATCTCAACAGGAAAAAATGGCGGAGTGGATGTGGCGCTTCATCACATTGGAGAATATCAAAAAATTGAATTGAACTAAACTGTCTAAGCCACTTCCATTTATCTTTCTAAATTTGCAAGTAGTATGAATTCTTTTAAACAAGCCTCCTATGCCGAACCGCACCGCCTTAGAACAAGGCAAATATTACGCGACCATCCCGAAGTTAGGCATTTGATTGGTAAAAATATCAATAGCATCTTCTTTATCATTGGGATGACTACAGCCATGGTTTTGTTATCGTTTTTACTAAAAGATGCTAATTGGTGGCTTATCATTTTAATGGCTTTTGGAATTGGTGCGTTTTTAAACCATGCCTTATTCGTAATGATTCATGAATGCTCGCACAATCTAATTTTCAAAGGCAAAGCACTCAATTATTGGGCAAGTATTATCGCAAACTTGCCCCATCTCTTTCCTACAGCAGTGAGCTTTACACGCTACCACATCAAACACCATACACACCAAGGAGTTTTTGAACTTGACGCTGATTTGCCAGACCATTGGGAAGCGAAATTATTCGGTAAAACTACCGTAGGTAAAGCATTGTGGATTGCACTGTTTCCCATCTTTCAAGGAATACGTACTTTTCGGTTAAAAGAAATAAAACCCATAGACAGCTGGATTCTTTTGAACTGGATTGTGCAGCTAGCCTTTAATGCTGTCGTACTATACTTCTGGGGCCCTAAAGCATTTTGCTTTCTCTTGATTAGCTTTTTCTTCTCTGTAGGTTTTCATCCCCTTGGCGCCAGATGGATACAAGAACATTATCTTACCCTTGACCCTGAGCAAGAAACATATAGTTACTACGGCCCATTGAATAAGGTGGCTTTCAATGTAGGCTATCACAATGAACACCACGATTTCCCAAGTATTCCTTGGAATAAACTTCCTGCACTTAAAAACAAAGCACCGCAATACTATGATTCGCTAAAAAGCCATCAGTCTTGGACTCGGTTGTTCTTGCGTTTCTTGTTCGACAAAAATATAGACCTGCACAAACGGATTGTCCGTACAGAAAGGGGAAAGGTAAAACTAACAGATGAGAGCACCCCTGACAAAGATTTAATTAGCCAAACACATTAGCAACATAGCGCATTGGCTACTTGAGTATGCCCGCTTTTTTGCCAAAATGCTTGCTGAAGTTTCGCATCTCTTCTGCCATGGTTTTATCATTGGTTGCTCGCTCGTAAGTATCGGCCATGGAAGCCAAATTTTCATAAAAAAATAGCTTCATGTCTTCGACAAACATGTCCTTGCTCCATAAGTCTATCCGCATGGTGGTGCCCTCTACAGCATCCCATACACCTATCATGGTCGCCTTACATGGCTTAGGCCCCACCATCCCACTATCAGATGCACTCCATAGCATTTTATCTGGAATTTGTTGCTCATCGAGTTCTATCTCAAAATTTATTGTTGATTTTTTCATTTGCTAATTTTCAAATTTTATTTCTTTTATATCAAACCTGGTTAAGGCACCATCGGCAGTCATTACTACCAATTGACCCTGTTCATTCACATACTGAATACATGCGCGTATGGACTGATTCATCACTAAAAAGGAATGCCATGATCCGCGCCTGTACAAATGCTCGTGATACACCTCATCAATGTTGCCTATGCCATTCTTTTTAAATATCAAATAATGTTTTTCAATACTATTACATACTTCGGCCATCACTTGTTCTAAAGACAGGGACTTGTTATTTACTACACTTAGTGAAGTAGCATGTTGTAATTCTCGCGGAAATTCAGTCTCATTCACATTTACACCAATTCCCACTATGCTATTCCCAACGGTGGCACCTTTCAAGCCATTTTCTATGAGTACACCTGCCACTTTTTTTTGATTTACATAAATATCATTTGGCCATTTAATACAAACCTTTGCTGATACAAACTTTTGCAATGCTGCCCTCAATGCTATTGCAACCATTTTATTAAAATAAAACAATGAGGATGGCGGTAAAAAAGTTGGTTGATATAAAATGCTCATTAAAATATTTTTGCCAGCAGAAGCATACCAAGCATTGCCAGCCTGACCCCTTCCCTGCTCTTGAAAATTGGTAGTTAATAGGCATCCCTCTAAGACCTCGCCTGCACGGTATTTATGTATGAGCTCATTGTTGGTGCTTTGTGTATGAGGCAAATGCACTAATTGCCTGCCAGTAAAAAGTGTATTGAGTGACTGTGAAATGAGCTGCGGATTCAAAGCTATTGACTAATTTTATGTATATTTGTGGAAGATACAAAATTAAGACAGATCATTAACAAATCCTCAAATCCAATCGTTTTATTTTTAAATGGCCAAAACCACCAAGTCCACTGCTAAACCTTCCACTATAAAGAAAGCAGTAAAAAAAACAACTCCTTCCAAAAAATTAACCTCAACTTTTAAAAAAACACTTGATCCGGGTGAACATCTATGCAGTTTAATTGTAGATGGTATGAAAGAGATTAAAGCCCAAGATATTGTAAACATTGATTTAAGAAATGTGAAAAATGCAGTAGCTGATTTTTTTATCATATGTAATGCCAGTAGCAAAACGCAACGTGATGCCATTGCAAAAAAAATAGAAGAAATAGTATACAAGGCCATTGAAGAAAACCCTCTCCACCGTGAAGGCTTTACCAATGCAGAATGGATTTTACTGGATTATGGTAATGTGGTGGCGCATATTTTTGAAACTGAAAAACGATCGTTCTACGCCCTTGAAAGTTTATGGGCCGATGCTGATATACAACATATTTCTGCTAAAGGAGCATAGCTCTTATAGCAATATTTTAAACCTTACTACGTCATTAGCTTTATGCTAATTAATTAAATTAAAATGAGCGACAACAATCAAAATAAAAATAACGGTAAAAAACCCTTTAGCCCTAAACCAAAATTCAGCTTTAACTTCTACTGGATTTACGGAATTATTATTGTAGCACTCTTGGCTTCCCAAATATTTGCTTGGGGTGGAGGGGAGCGCAAGACCACACTTGATCAATTGGTAGTGATGCTGCAGAACAAAGAGGTAGATCGGATAGTGGTAACAGGTGATGTAGCCCATGTGTACATCAAAAAAGATAAGCTACTTACAGATGCTAAATACAATGATGTAAAAAATATAGGCTGGAACAATAGCACTAACCCAGGTCCTCATTTTAGTTTGAATACTGGGCCTGCTGAAGCTTTTAAAACTGATGTGCGTGATGCACAACAAACCCTGCTAACTACAGATAAAAAAATCACTATAGAATATGAACCTGATAATGCCAACTATTGGAGTTTTATAATCAACTGGGTATTGCCACTGGTTTTCTTAGTAGTAATTTGGATGTTCATTATGCGCAGAATGGGTGGCAGTAATGGTGGATCACAAATATTTAATATCGGAAAATCAAGAGCACAACTTTTTGATAAAGACCTACAAGTAAAAACCACTTTTAATGATGTGGCCGGATTAGAAGAAGCTAAAGTGGAAGTAATGGAGATTGTTGACTTTTTAAAGAATCCTAAAAAATACACCACACTAGGTGGTAAAATACCAAGAGGTGCCCTCTTGGTAGGACCTCCAGGCACTGGCAAAACGCTTCTGGCAAAAGCGATGGCTGGCGAAGCTCAAGTGCCCTTTTTCTCTTTAAGTGGATCAGACTTTGTAGAAATGTTTGTAGGAGTGGGGGCATCGCGCGTACGCGATTTATTTAGACAAGCTAAAGAAAAGGCACCTTGTATTATTTTTATTGACGAAATAGATGCTATTGGCAGAGCACGTGGCAAATCACCAAGCTTTAGTGCAAATGATGAAAGAGAAAGTACGCTCAACCAACTACTAACAGAAATGGATGGCTTCGGTAGCAACAGCGGTGTTATTATTTTGGCCGCCACCAACCGGGCCGATGTGCTGGACAGGGCCCTACTAAGACCAGGACGCTTTGACCGACAAATTTTTGTGGAACTTCCTGACTTAAACGGAAGAAAAGAAATTTTTAGTGTCCACCTTAAACCACTTAAAATTAACGAAGCACTTGATATTGATTTCCTAGCGCGCCAAACTCCAGGATTTAGTGGTGCCGATATTGCTAACGTTTGTAATGAAGCTGCACTTATTGCCGCTAGAAGAAGTAAAGCAAGCATTGATAAGCAAGATTTTCTTGATGCCATTGATAGAATAATTGGAGGACTAGAAAAGAAAAATAAAATTATCTCCCCTCAAGAGAAAAAAGTAATTGCATACCATGAAAGCGGCCATGCTGCTGTTAGCTGGTTACTAGAACATGCACACCCGCTGGTAAAAGTTACCATAGTGCCTCGTGGCAACTCACTTGGTGCGGCATGGTACCTACCCGAGGAACGCAGCATTACGAACAAGGATCAATTATTAGATGAAATTTGTGCAGCTCTTGGAGGTCGTGCAGCTGAAGATATTATTTTTGGTAAAGTAAGTACTGGAGCATTGAGCGACCTAGAAAAAATTACTAAAACAGCTTATGCCATGACTACCATGTATGGACTCAATGATGCTATTGGTAATATTAGCTTCTATGATAGTAGCGGACAGCAAGAGTATAATTTCAACAAACCGTATAGTGAGAAAACTGCTGAAATAATAGATCGTGAGGTGAAAAAACTAATTGATGAAGCTTATGACCGCACCAGAGAACTTTTAAATG
>JBDKJS010000187.1:0-5457 GCA_039806065.1 Bacteroidota bacterium
TTTTCCTGTATAAGGGCCAGCAGCTTGGCTGATAATTACCTGCTTATTGGGTGTAAGCCCAGATAACCCTGTAATTTGAAATGAGCCGCTATTTTTTGCGATAGTGCTTATGTTTACTTCAACACTAGTAACAGAAACGCTGCCGCTTGGTAGATTCCTTATTTGTTTAGCATCAATCATTATACATTGTATTCAAATGAAATTTTATCGGTGGCGGCTAACTGATAACCTGCTATTGAACCATTCCAATACAACCTATCACCAGATACTACTGCATTGTATGCCCTTGCGGTTGCCCCACTATCTCCACTGAAGTAGCAATCTTTAGTTTTTACTGCATTTCCAATTTCAGGCTCGTCTCCATTTACCACCACTTTTACATAACTACCAGAAGATGGTGTAGCAGCCATTGTAGTGCTACAAGCCAAATCATTATCCGTAACCGTTACACTTGCTACCATGAACTTATTAGCTGTTGATGGGTTAGCACCGCTAAATGTTACGAATGCAGATACTGTAATGTTTGTTGTACCTACTATTATAGCACCTGTGTTGGTAATACGGAAAGATTTGTTGCCATCTGTACCTTCTTCTACACTTACAGCGGCCTGTGGGGTTACTTCAGTATTGCCATCAGCATCCGTAGCCCTTGTAGCTGCTGCGGCAGCGCCATTGTAAACGTATATCCAATTTTGACTGGCGGTTGTTTGCCCATACGCCAAAAACCTATCTCCATTATTCATAGTAACGCCACCAATAGTAGCACCCGGGGATGATAGGTTAATATTTGTAGAAGATGCTGCCCTAACACTATTTTTCCAATCTTGGTTATTTACTGATTGTTGTATCTGCGTATCAACATACGTTTTTGATGCTGGCGCATTGGCACTAGAAGGGGTAGGTGGTAATGCGGCTATTTTTGCTTCTGTAATTGTGCCATCATTAATTTGTTTTCCGTTTATCATTTTTTTTGCTTTAGTATTTTTTAAATAAAAGTTTGTCGGCAGTGTTTAATTCAAAACTGTTCAACCAAGTAAGGTGTACATTTAATCCAGATAAGCCAATCATATAATCTTCACCTTCATAATAATTTACACCATTCACCTCAAGCTCATTATACCCAGCGGGGGTAGATATGATATTGAAACTAGTTTGCCCGTTTGATATGACTACTAAAGTCATAGTATATAAAGTACCTGATTGCCCAGCAGGCCCTTGTGCACCTATATTACCAAACTCTACCTCAATACCATCAATCAAACCATCTTCAAACTCAACCAATACATCGCCGCCAGAATATTGAAGCATAAGCTCAATATCCTTTACAGGGTTGTGGATGATTTCTATTTCAATATTGCTTGCCATTAATGTTAAATACGATATAGGTATATACAGTTGTATCTGGTCTTGTAACAACCATAATCAATCTGCCAGTACCTGTTTTTAAAATATCTCTTATGTCTTGCCACATAAGTTGCATGTTTAATATTTCTGTGCCGACTCTTGAAAGAAAATCACCACTAGCCTGACCTGACAAAAGCGTATATGCTTTCTTTTCAGTTTTACCCTGCTTTAAATAAAATGTAAATCCGTGGCTACTAATGTCAATTACTACTTTAGGTGTTACGGAGGTGTCATACAACCTCATTGAAAGGGGGATGTTATCATAATCACTTATGTTAACATCTACTTTCTTTGCCCTCGATGTGTTTATTAATGGTGTCATTTGTTCTCTATTAATAAGTAAGGCAGCCTCCGCTGTCCCTCATCACTCATCATTTTATAAACTGTTTTTTGAAACTCCAACCACTGATCTTTAAACACAGTTTGGCAAGCCGCACTATTAGTGTTCAATGTGCCGCCGCTGTGCAGGTTAGGGGTAATAATGCGCTTCACACCTGTTTGCCCATCCCTGTGTCCTGGCAAGCCCTCGTCTGGAGTATCTGGCCTAAAAGCGTCATAAGGCTTAGGCCCACTAATGCCATGCTTGCCTTTTTTATAAAAGTGCAACCCTACTGCCACAGTGCCGATACCAAATTTATGTTTAGAAGGATCTGTGTTTGCATTAAAAGTTTGAAAATAGTTAGGCCCTACGAGTACCATTGCATCATCATAAATACCTCGGTCGTTTACACCAGGCACTCCCATACTATTTTTGTAATACCCTCTAATTGCTACTACATATACAGACTCCGTAAAAGTTTCTCCACTTGCTTTTATTAGCTCTGCAACCTCTGCTGGTGTTATCTTAGGTCTTTTCATCGCTTACTAATTTTATATTTTTTTAAAATAAAACCCGCACCATTGCTTAGTATAAAAAATCCACCTAAAAGCAATAACAAAGTTACCAATCCCACTCCCTTTGTTTGGCTATGTTTGCCTTTATCAATGCTTTCAATCTTATGATTCATGCTATCAAGTGCATCGGCCACCATGCTTAAAAATTGATTGCGCCAGGTACTATCTGTTTGCTTGCTGGCTTCCTCTTTAGTGCCACGGCCACCCTCGTAAATAATAGTGGCCGGTTGGCCTTGATGATAATAATTATTAGTAACATTAGTATCAGGCTTGGCAAACTGCTTTATCACCCTCCACCATTCGCTTTCCTCTTTCGTTTTATTCTCCGCAGTAGATACAGAACCAGCATTGTTACTATCAATGATTGATGTTGATTGTTTTTTTACAGATGTGCTATCAGCTTTAGCACTCTTCTTTTGTTTAAGCACCTCGCAGCCCGTAAATAGACTTACTAGCCATGCTATCAGCAAAGCCATCAATAGCCACAACAATTTGATTTTAATATTAAATTTCATTCATTTGGCTTTTTGCTTTGTCCATATAAATAACCATTGATACCTCCAACTAAACCTCCAAGGATAAACCCTAAACTCATATTAAGGCTATCCTTATTACCCTCTGGTATTGGCTTAAAAATCATGAGAAACAGGGCTACAAATGAACCTAGTACTGATATAATTGCAATGATGTTTCTTATCTCCGTAACACCAACTTTTTTCCAAAACTCTTTCATGATATATTATTTTTTACGTTTTAAATACTTAGCCACCAAATGTTTGCCCAATACACCAGCTCCACCACTTACAAGGGCCACAAAGGCCATCCACAGCAGATCAGCTCCATTGCTCATAATCGTATCCCAGTTTATTTTCGCCAGTTGTGTATAAGCTCCTCCGCCTATAGTACCACATATAAAGGCCGTCATCGTGTCCCATGTGTATTTCATAGTATGAGCCATTATTTAATTTTTACGGTGCATAACCAACTGCTGTGCATATGAATGAAAATCTTCTATTGCTAATATCAATTGGTGTAAATCTTACTTCTATTCTTACATTAGTTGTGTCTGCTCTTAATCTCCCAACAGTTCCTAAATCATCTGAAGCTGTTCCAGAAACATCTGAAGTGTTTCCTCCTAAAGTTATAATTTGAGGTGGTAAACTAATACCTAATACAGTTAATGTTGAAGCAGTTGTTGGGTCTATATCTATTTCTCCACTAATTGTATAAACGCTATCAACTCTACTCCAATTACATTGATAAGCTGTTGATGCACCTATGTTTGTTGTATTAAATAGTGTGGGTGTATATGAACCTGAATTGATAATGCCACCTGATGCTTCATCTTTCCAACCTCTTACACCGCTAGCATCAGTTCCATAAACTTTATTATTGCCAGGGCTGGCTAAATCGTTTAATAAATTTATTGTATTACCACTTCGAGAAATAGAATGCTGGAATGTTAAGACGTTTTCTTTGTTGTTCCAAGTGTTTTTTAATGTAGCATCTATTGAAAGTAAATTACTTGCTAAATCAAAATCACTTGCTGCAAAGGAGTTAAATCGTAAAGTATTACCAGTTTTACTATCGTAATTTGCAAGTCCACCACCTAAGTTTGCGCCAGTATTAGATTCGCCTAAATTTGTTGCTGAAATAGTATACGGAGAAGTTCCAGAACCGTTTCCAGTTATATTAATATTTGAACCGGAAACTATATCCGTACCTCTTCCGAAAATTTTCCAATCCGTTCCGTTACTTACATAAGTTGTCCAATCTCCCCCTATTGGTTGTATGACCCCCCCTTCTTCTACGGCTCCTCCAAAACTTGAAATTGACAAGGTGCCGCCAGTGCCATTTTTAATATAGTATTTTTTTCCGGCATTGCCAACGGCAGTCGGAAGGTTTATTGTGCTTCCATTTGTTTTTTCAATATAATCATCAGTTAAAGTTGCGTTGTAAGTAAAAGGTGAACCGTGTATGGAATAATTATATCCGTTAATTGAAGTGGCGTAATTTGGGATATTAAAAACTCCAGTTGAATTATTGTAAGTTGCTGCTCCTGAATTTCCTGTTGTTGTTAAACTTATTGCAGACCTTGAACGGGCATTTGTAAAATACAAATTACCACTTTCTGAAACATGGCTTGTGTTAGCAGGTATAGTAATTACACCTGTTGAATTATTGTACCCAGCTACACCACTTGTAAAAGATAGTGATTGCCTTGCTCTTGCATTGGTAAAGTATAAATTTGCACCCTCTGCTAAATTAGTAGTTGTTTTACCCGCAAACTTTGTATCAAAAAGCGGGTCGGTTTCGGTGTAAGATGTTAAATAAGTATTGCCATCCAAACTACCATCGCCTTTTACAAACTGTACCGCTGTGCCGTTAATACTGGGAAGCCATGTCGTACCGTTGCTTCTTGGTATGCCTGCGGGGGGATATGCCATTGAGCCGATACCAGCCGACAATACATACTCATGCACCGCCTTAGCCGTTGGCAACGTTTTAGTGTAATTGCTCCAATTAACGCCGTTGCCTACATTAGTAATAGTATCAAACCTATAATTACGCAGAAATATACCCTTACGGGCATTCAGCAAATCAGTATTAGTTGTTTGGCTAATTGCCACACTGCTAATAAACACCACCGCTATCAAAAAAATCTTTCTCATCGTTAAATCATTTTTATTTTTCGTTTTATAAAACAAATTTTACTGCCAGCGGTAATACCTTCTATAAATAAATCAGTATTGGCCACGGCCAGTTCATCTAATACTATGGGGTTATTCCAACCAGCGTTTTGCTCTAGCTCTGGCATCACATCCTCATTCCCTATTGACACTTTACTAATGCGTATTTTATCAGCCGTGCCCATGTATACTACCATCTTTTCTAATAGGTGGCCAGCGGGTATAGTATAAGTATAATCAGCATTTACCTCTATCAACTGCCCTTCATAATCATTGGTATTTACTTTGCTTACCAATGCCGTTACCAAGCCAGCTATATCAGCCATTGTAATAGCCTCATCCTTCCAGCGCAGATAATCAAACAGCGTATGAAACTGCGACTGTGTCGGCTTTTTCTTTCTAAGAAACCATTGCTTTACGGTATCGATATATGCCACCTTTTATAATTTTTGTATAAACAATACCACCT
>JBDKJS010000188.1:0-26371 GCA_039806065.1 Bacteroidota bacterium
TACAACTATAATTTCCAATATTTATCGCATAGATTGATTGAGTAGTAGCACCATTGCTCCAGATATAGCTACTGCCAGCAGTAGCAGTAAGAGTTACACTACCACCAAAGCAAAATGTGGTGGGGCCAGAAGCTGTTATAGTAGGTGCAAAAGGTGGTACCGTAATAGTGTTGGTGGTGCTCACTTTGGAGCAATTATTATTATTTGTCACCCTCAGAGAATAGCCACCGCTTTGTGTGGCGGTATAAGCATTTTGTGTGGCGCCACTAATTCCATTTCCATTTAATAACCACTGGTGGGATGTAATGTTGCCACTAGTGGTTGATGAAAGATTGCATTGACCATTGGCAGGAGTTCCGGCATTAACCAACACCGAAGGCAATGGGTTCACATTTACAGCTGTATTAGAAGTGGTGCTGCTAAAGGCACCATTTGTTACAGTGCAATTATAATTTCCAGATGCATTCACTATGATGCTTCGAGTATTTGCACCATTGCTCCATACATAGCTGCTGCCCTGTGTAGCAGTTAGTGTTACGGATCCACCTTGACAAAAGGTAGTTGGCCCTGAAGCAGTAATGCTAGCATTGAAGGAGCCTGGTGCAGGCCTTGGCATAAATCCATAACAAAACCATTGATAGCCTATTAAATCTATCAGAGGTTTCCATGTGGCGGGGTCATTGTTATAATCATCTAAATAGGTGGTCCATGGTTCAGTAATAGAATGGCCAGCTTGTAGCCATGGTCCCATAAAGGTGGGCTCACTACTAAAAATGGGTACAATTTGCAGCGTATCGCCAGTACTTGCCAGGCCTGTAAGACGCGATTTTGTATAGGTCCATACATCACTATCATCTATTCTATAAGCATGTACAAAAATTCTGTCTACTAATCCATTGTACTGTTGTGCCTGCCCAGTATTAAACCATCCAACATAAGTTTCAGAGATCATTCCATAAATATTTGCCAAGCTATCCACTTGACGTAAGAGGGTTTTATAATATTTAAATGCACCTGCTGTATCGCAGCTGCAGTTGGCGGCCTGTAAATAGTTTACACAATAGTAGCCTCCAGGTTGCACACTAGCTTGAATCCAAAATTCAAACTCAACATTGAATACAGATATTTTTTCTATGCTATTTGCACGCCCATTATTGTAAGGTAAAATTTTGTTGGTGAAAAAAGAAAAACTTTCACCTACAGCTCCTACATGTTGAATGCCATAGTTTGTCTTAGCCCTATTGATAAACCCTCCAAGAAGATTGGCAGTAGCAGTATTAGCTAAATTAAAAACATGCAAGTCATATAGTGAAAGGTAATTAAAACTACTATCTGCTGCATATTGCAATAAACTATCTTCTTTAGCAGTATTGCCTAAGATGTTCGAAAAATTATCTACATACATTCCTCTGAGTCCAGGCTGCTGTGCCCAACTGTGGAGTGAGATGATGGAAAAAGAAAGAATGATTTGTAAAAGGTGTTTCATGCCTTGTGTGCTTTTGGTGCAGACAAGTAAGCATGGAATAAAAAAAATTGTTGAGCTGTTTCAAAAGTTACATGCTTTGTAAGAAATTTGACCTTTTTATTTTCTAAGATCAAAAGTGACTAAGTTTTGGACTTAAAATGCCTGATATTAGAACGCAGTCATAAAATTTAAATCTAATTCTTCTGTAATATTTTTATTTTTATTGTACTTGACATCCGCTAGTTTTTTGAAACTTTTTTAATCGCCCCTTACTATCTTACAGTTTTATCACTTACATTTATTAAAAATTTAAGATGAAATATGCACTTGCATTGCATGGTGGGGCTGGCACCATCACTCGCAATCAACTATCAGCCGAACAAGAAAGGCTTTATAAAAACGCTTTAGAGAAAGCATTAAAGTTAGGCATTGCCATTTTAAGAGGTGGCGGTAAATCGATAGATGCCGTTGTGCAAACTGTGATGTATTTGGAAAATGATGATTTGTTTAATGCTGGGAAGGGCAGTGTATTCACCCATCATGGAACACACGAAATGGATGCCTCAGTCATGGAAGGGAGGACATTGAAAGCAGGGGCTGTTGCAGGGTTGCATTCCATAAAAAATCCAGTTCTGGCAGCCTTACATGTGATGGAACACACTGAACATGTTTTACTAGCGGGTAGTCAGGCTAATCAATACCTATCACAGCACCTAACGACCGTCAATCACGACTATTTTTTTAGCGATTATAGGTTCAACCAATGGCAGCAAGCGCTCAAGGATGATAAGGTGGTGATGGATCATACGGAGAAAAAATTTGGAACCGTAGGTGCAGTAGCTCTTGACCACAATGGCGATTTAGCAGCAGCCACTAGTACCGGTGGAATGACAAATAAAAAATTTGGAAGGGTGGGCGATACACCACTCATTGGTTCAGGAACCTATGCCAATAACAATACTTGTGCTATCTCATGCACTGGACACGGTGAATTTTTCATTCGATCAGTAGTGGCTTATGATATCAGTTGTTTGATCGAATATAAAGGCCTTAGCCTTGCCGATGCCTGTAATGAAGTGGTAAAAAACAAACTCAATAATATTGGAGGAGAAGGCGGGCTAATTGCATTAGATAAGAATGGAATCCCAGCTTTGGTATTTAATAGTGAGGGGATGTATAGAGCAGCAGAGGGTAGTAATTTTGAAAAACTAATAGCCATATACAATGATTGATTTTCGAAGTGATACACTTACACTCCCTTCAAAGGAAATGGTAAATGCAATGTTCAAGGCACATGTGGGGGATGATGTATTTGATGAAGATCCTACTGTAAAACAGTTAGAAAAATATGCAGCAACTTTATTCAACAAGGAAGCAGGACTTTTTTTACCATCAGGAACTATGGCCAACCAAGTGGCCATTAAAATGCATACCAATCCATTGAATGAAGTCATATGTGATAGCCTATCGCATATCTACTACTATGAAGGAGGAGGGGTTGCTTTTCACAGTGGTGCTTCATTGAGGCTAGTGCCAACTCAAAAAGGTATCCTTTCTTCAGAAGATATATTAGCAAACATCAATCCCGATAATATTCATCAACCTATTACTACCTTGGTGGTAGTTGAAAATACACATAATAAGGCAGGTGGTATTTGTTATGACTTGAAGCAATTACGGGATCTAAAGGCAACATGTGAATCGAATAAACTGAAATTGCATATGGACGGGGCGCGGATATTTAATGCAATGATTGCAAAAGGATATTCAGCTATCGATGTAGGCAATGCTGTGGATTCAATTACCATATGCTTGTCAAAGGGTTTAGGAGCCCCTATTGGCACATTGCTTTTAGCTACTCAAGAAGATATAGTAAAAGCCAAACGCATAAGAAAAGTGATGGGAGGTGCCATGCGGCAAATAGGGTTTATGGCGGCAGCTGGATTATTTGCTTTAGAAAATAATATTGATAGAATTGCTATAGACCACAAGCACGCAAAAGCAGTAGCTGCTATTTTTAGAAGACATCCAGTAATTCAAAAAGTAGTAGAACCTGAAACAAACATTGTGTTCCTAGAACTTAAGGAGCAATTTTCTCCAAAAGATTTTTGTGCTTCACTAGCTGCCAGGCAAATCATGGCATTCCCATTTGGAAAAAATATAGTCAGGTTGGTCACACACATGCACATTACTAGGGAGCAAGTTGACCTGCTTCCCAGTATCCTTGATCAACTTAAAATCACTACTGTAAATTAGCTTTGTTTCATTAAAAATAGTTTTTACCTTTAGGCAAACCTTAAAAACACACCTATATTATGGCATATCAGTTTTATGATTGTGATGTAATCAATGTAATTGATGAGAACGATGTAGTGAAAAGATTTTTTATCAAAGTACCTGATGATATTCCATTCAGTTTTAAAGCAGGGCAATTCATCATGCTTGATTTGCCAATAGAAAGTAAATATACCAATAGAAGTTATTCCATTGCATCAGCTCCTTCTAGTGATAATGTGTTCGAGTTAGCCATAGTACTTAATCCTAAAGGCCTTGGTACACCTTATCTTTTTAATCATGTAAAGGCAGGTTCAAAAATTAAAGTATCGAAAGTGCTGGGTAAATTCAATCTTCCTGAAACCATCGATGGCGACATTTGTTTCATATGCACCGGAACGGGAATTGCTCCACTAAGAAGCATGCTGATAGATATACTTAACCGCAAGGTACCTCACCAAAATATTTACATGGTTTTCGGTAATAGATGGGAGAAGGATATCATCTACCGAAACGAAATGGAAGCCATCCAAGCTGAACATCCGGAGTTTAGGTTTATTCCAGTGTTGTCAAGGCAAAATGAAGGCTGGCAGGGAAAACAAGGTTACGTGCACGCAGTGTATGAAGATATATTTGCAAACAGGCAGCCTGCTTACTTTTTCATTTGTGGCTGGGCCGATATGCTTAAAGAAGCAAGACAGCGCCTTGAAGCCATGGGTTATGATAAAAAAAGGATAAAGTTTGAAAGCTATGATTAAGGTTTGCCCTTTCCTGAATTAATTCTATGTAAATTTGCCATTCTATTTTAAATCGAGATGGTAAATTTTAAACGAACAATATTGCCGAATGGCTTGAAGTTGATTGTACACACAGATACAACCTCCCCATTGGTGAATATGAACATTTTGTACAATGTGGGTGCTAGGGATGAAGACCCCAGTCAAACAGGATTTGCACATTTATTTGAGCACCTCATGTTTGGCGGATCAATTCATATTCCGGAATATGATAGTCCACTGCAGTTAGCCGGTGGAGATAATAATGCATTTACAAATAATGATATTACCAACTACTATCTAACTCTACCTGCGGCAAATATTGAAACAGGATTTTGGTTGGAAAGTGATAGGATGTTGTCACTTGCTTTTTCAGAAAAAAGTTTGGAAGTACAAAGAAATGTTGTTGTAGAAGAGTTTAAACAACGCTATTTAAATCAACCATATGGTGATGCTTGGTTACTCCTACGGCCACTAGCATATAAGGTACATCCATACCAATGGGCCACTATTGGAAAAGAAATCAGCCATATAGAACAGGCTACGCTTAATGATGTAAAGAATTTTTTCTTCAATTACTATAATCCTGACAATGCCGTATTGGTGCTATCCGGCAATATTAGCTTTGATGAAGCCCATCGATTGGCCATGAAATGGTTTGCACCAATTGAAAGAACTTCAATAGTTAGAAAGCCTTACGCAGTTGAACCCATACAAACTGAAGCTCGTTCGCTAACAGTTGAGCGAGATGTTCCCATCTCAGCCATTTACAAGGCCTTCCATTGCTGTAAACGTACGGATCAAACTTTTTATGCAGTTGATTTGGCAACTGATATTTTATCAAGAGGAAAGTCTTCAAGGTTATATAACAGTTTGGTGAAGAAGCAAAAACTATTTACTGATATTAACCTTTATTGCACAGGTGATTTTGATAATGGTTTGGTGGTAGTTGATGGTAAATTGTCAAAGGGTGTAAAAATGGAAGAAGCTGAAAGAGGGTTGAATGAGGAACTCCAAATAATGAGCAACCTTTTAGTGAGCGATGAAGAATTGGTAAAAGTTAAGAATAAAGTGGAAAGCATTATTGAATTTAGTGAAATTGATTTAGGAAACAGATCCCTAGGCCTTGCTCTGGGCGAAGTAATGGGCGATGCCAATCAAGTTAATTTAGAAACGGAACGATATAAAGCAGTAACTGCTGAGCAAATTAGACAAGAGGCGCTTAAAATTTTTGATCATAAAAACTCAAACACCCTTTATTATTTAAGTAAAAATTAAATCAAGCTATGATTACTGCATTAGATAGAAC
The DNA here is from genome assembly GCA_039806065.1 of Bacteroidota bacterium. Taxonomy (GTDB): domain Bacteria; phylum Bacteroidota; class Bacteroidia; order AKYH767-A; family 2013-40CM-41-45; genus JBDKJS01. The sequence continues at coordinate 5,825 of JBDKJS010000188.1, forward strand.
AACCCAACCAGACTTCAAACAGATCACATCATTTGATATTCATCAACCCACCATTGATAAGCTGGATAACGGTATAAAGGTAGTCGGGTTCAATTTTGGGTTGCAAAATTTAGTAAAACTAGAATTTGTTTTTCCCAATCGATTCAGCAAAGCTGATGACATTTTTATATCGTCAATAGCCACCAAATTAATGACTGAAGGAACTTCCAGCCAATCTGCGAAACAAATTGCCGATAAGTTTGATTACTATGGCGCTTACCTTGAAAGCGAGGAAGCGTCTGATTATTGTAGCATAATTCTATTTACATTAACCAAACATTTGCCTGTTTTACTACCCTACTTTAAGGAGATTATTACAGAAGCCAGTTATCCAAGCGATGAGATTGGGATATATAAACAAAATGCTATTCAGCGATTAAAGGTTAATCAAGAGAAGGTTTCCTATTTATCGAAAGCTACTTTTACTCATTCTCTGTTTGGCAGTGAACATCCTTATGGTTTTGTATATACAGAAGATGATTTAAATAACATTGCACAGCAAACTCTTATAGAAAGGTACAATAGTCAATTTAATTTTCTGAATTGTACCATCTTATTAGCAGGGCTTTATAATAACGATGTAATACACCTGTTGAATAAACACTTTGGATCCAATGATTGGGCTAAGTCGGGCAAAGCCGCAGCAGCACCATCACCTGATATTAAGTCGGCACTACCATCAGCTCTATACACCGAAAAGAAAGGGGCCATCCAATCAGCAATTCGAGTTGGTAAAAGAATGTTTAACCGCACAGATCCAGATTATTTTAAATTTAGTGTACTCAATACAACGCTAGGTGGATATTTTGGTTCTCGACTTATGTCTAACATTCGGGAGGATAAGGGATACACCTATGGCATTGGTTCAGGTCTAGCTTCCATGAAGGATGGAGGATATTTTGTAATTAGCAGCGAGGTGGGTGCTAATGTTACGAATGAAACCCTCAAGGAAATTAAACATGAAATAGAAGTATTAAAAACAACTTTAGTACCTAACGAGGAGTTGCAAATGGTAAAAAACTACATCCTAGGTAGTTTCCTTAAAAGTCTAGATGCCCCAGGCGATGTATTGGAAAGGTATAAATCGCTCCTCGTTTATGATTTGGATTTTAGCTATTACAATAATTACCTGAAAACCATAAACGGAGTTAGTCCGGAAGATTTATTAGCATTAGCCAACAAATACTTGGATTTTGATCAATTTTTGCAGGTTGTAGTTGGCCAAAAGTAATTGCTTTTCCTGTTAGAAAAACCTATTTTTGTAGGGAATGAAGATCAGGTTTGGCACATAGGAGCTTGCGGGGTAGTATAAAGAGCAGATTGGCCAAATATTAGTTTTAGTAGAAAGAAAGTTAAGGGATGGCAGAATAGCTTAGAAAAATAGCCAATTAGACAGCCAATTGTTAATGGGTGAGTGAAAACTTATTTCAAGATCAATGAAGAAGAAACTTAGTGATTGGGCAGAACGTAAGGGTTATAATTGGTTGGCATTAATTATTGAAGAGCCAATATTCTTATATTATTTTGCATGCATCTATTGGCTATGGATCCCATTGTGGTTTTTAGTCGTTCTTATATTGCCTCCAAATTTTATTGATGAAGTCTTAATAAATTTAGCCGGGCAAATGGTATTAGTTGTATCAATATTTTTACATTTTAGTATAATAATAAAGAAACCTATTAAACGCCTCGCTAATCTTTGACAAAAAGTTAATTGAAATGATCAACCTATCTTACCGCCACTTTTTAATTTTATTTTCTTTTTTATTTATTTTCAATCATTCTCAAGCATCCCATCTAATGGGAGGTGAAATCACATGGGAGTGTCAATCCAACGGACGTTTTGTTTTTGAAGTGAAATTATACCGTGATTGCACCGGTATTCCAGGCCCCACTAACCTTGCCCTAACTTCTAACGCTCCAGGCAACAACAATATCAATTGTAATCTCATCAGTCAAACTGACATTTCACCCCCGTGCAATGGACCTAGTCTTGACTGTGCTACTGGTACCGCTGGATCAACAGAGCAATTCATTTTTAGATCAAATCCTATTTTAATAAATGGTGTACCTCCAGCCACTGGATGGTATTTTTACTATGATGACTGCTGTAGAAATAACGTGGCCAATCTAGCAGGAGGTAGTGGATCGGGATTTACTTTAAGGGCCATTATGTACCCTTACAATGGACAAAATACCAATCCATGCTACGATTCTTCTCCTAAATTTTTTGAGCGACCAAGTACTTTACTCTGCACTGGTTATCCCTTTACCTTCAATCATAACGCAACGGATGACGAACTAGATTCACTGGTTTATGAATGGGACCGCCCTTTAGATCAACCAACCGGTAGTGGATTAAATACTGCACAGCCGCTAGCCTTTTCACCTGGATATAGTTATACAAGTCCTTTGCCAGGCCCTACACAAAATCCTAACAATGTAGCAGCCACTTTCAATTCAGCCACCGGAGAAATTAGTTATACGTCATTCACTTCAGGAATTTATGTTCAGGTGGTAAAAGTGAGCGCATACCGTTGTGGCCAAAAAATTGCTGAAATATTTCGAGATATTCAAACAACGCTGAATGTATGTGCACCCATTAGTGTTGGTGTTCCTAATAATCCTCCTGCGGTTTCGGCTCCATTTGTTGATCCTAATACGGGCATCGCTTCCCTCTATATTGATACTGTATACGCTGGTGATTTGGTAACTTTTACCTTCAATGCCACTGACTTTGACATTACCCCCACATTCCAATTTCAAAATATTAGCCTTAGTGCTTCCGGCTTACAGTTCGATCAAAATTTTACCAACCCAAACGGGAATTGCTTAAATCCTCCTTGCGCTACACTCACCCCTCCACCTAATCTCACACTATCTCAACAAAGCACCAGTACAGTATTTAGCTGGCAAACAGATTGTAGTCATTTAAGTACTGTAACAGCAGGCGGTTGTAGAAATTTTGGAAATGTATATAATTTTATAATTAAAGCTTCTGATGATTTTTGTAGTATTCCAGGAGTAACCGTTTCAACAATAACCATTGTAGTTTTACAGCCTGAACTAGCTATGCCGCCAGACTTGCGCTGTGCTAGTGTTGCAGCCAATGGTGATGTTTCACTTTCATGGGTTCCAGGTGTTGATACAGCAAATTCATTTAAAAAATATTATATCTATTTTAGTAATAATGAAAATGGTCCGTATAGCCTCATTGATTCTATTGATGATAAAACGGTAACTGCCTATACACATGCAGGTGCTGGAGCTCATTTGCAACAGGGCTTTTACTTTATGGAAGTAAGTTCCGGCTGCGATTCTTACCTACCTCCGCAGCAATACAGTGATACAATCAAAACGATTAAACTTGATGTTACCAATCCTGGAAATGGATTTGCAGAGTTGAATTGGAATGCAACCCGGGTACCGCTAATTGGCACCAATCATAATGAATATGAAGTGTATCGAGAATATCCTTTAGGAACATGGTCATTCATAGGAACCGTACCAGCCAATGATGCTGGCATGAGTTATAATGATCCCGTTACCCTTTGCTATGATTCACTTAATTACCGCGTGGAGGTAGATGATTCCAGCGGATGTGTGAGTAGGAGTAGTATTGATGGCGATGTTTTTGAGGATAGGATAGCACCAGCTATTATTGAGATAGATTCGGCTACGGTAAACCCTAATGGAAATGCATACCTCAGTTGGCTAGCCAGTATAGATGGTGATACTAAGAAGTATGTTATTTTCAGAAAAGTTGGAAATACTTATTTACCTATCGACACCGTGGATGGAATTAATACCAATGCTTACCTCACAGGGCTTGATGCAACTGTGCAATCAGAAAATTTTAAAGTATTAGCTATCGATAGTTGCGGAAATCCAGGTGTTCAAAGTTTAGCCCATAATACCATTTATCTTCAAGGTCAGCTAAGAGTATGTGAAGGCAAAATCGAATTGTTTTGGAACGATTACATTAACTGGACTTCTGTGCCCTTATATACCTTGTTTGTTACTGAAAATGGAGGCCCTGTATCGCAGCTTTATACTGGCAATGACCTATCATTTAGTCACGAGAATCTTAATCAATTTTCAAATTATTGCTATTACCTTGTTGCTACTGATACTGGAGCACCTACTTTAAGAACCAGTAGCAGTAATACTATATGTATTGTTGCTGATATTCCAAAAGTGCCTGACTTTGGTTACATCACCACTGCCACAGTAAGTGGAGCTAATAATGTGATGGTTAAAACTTATGTGGATACCAGTGCCGACATTTTGCGTTATGAACTCTATCGATCAGAGCAGGAGAGTGGACCTTACGCAAAAATTGCCATCCAATCTCCTTCAGCAGATTCAGTTATTGTGTTTGAAGATAATAGTGCAGCTGTGAATGACAGGTCGTTTTATTACAAAGTGATAGCCATTGATAGCTGTGGTGTAAAAGCATTTGAAACTGAAATAGCTCATACGGTTTATCTTTCAGCCAAGGATCAACAAGATATCTCTAATTTACTTGAGTGGAATAGTTATGAAGGCTGGTTGGGTGATGTACTTAATTATCGAATCTTCAGATCTATTGATGGAGGGCCTTATGAGTTAGTAAATTTTGCTGCTCCAAGTACCGAGGCACTTAATGACAATGTGAGTAATAAATTGTATGCTAAAGGCGTATTCTGCTACTATATTCAGGGAGTAGAAGGTAGCGGAAATGATTTTGGATTTAGTGATTCGTCAAAGTCAAATGAAGTATGTGTCATTCAAAAACCAATTGTATTTATTCCAAATGCCATCTCTCCTAATGGGGTTAATAAGCTTTGGTTACCCTTGCAATCATTTACCCAAGTAGATTCTTATGAACTCAATATTTTTAACCGCTATGGAGAAAATATATTCAGCACTAGGAATGTTACACAACCATGGGATGGCACTTACAAAGGAAAGGCTCTGCCGGAAGGAATGTATATCTACTTCTTAAAGGTAAAATCGACAGATGGATTTAACCTTGAAAAACAAGGAAGTATTACTATAATCTACTAGCCGTCCTATTAAAGCTTCTAGGATTTAATAGTTAGTGTTTTAAATGCTATATTTGCGCGCAACTTAAAACCAAGTTTTATGAATAAAGTTGCTGCATCCCGCTTCATTGGTGAAGCGCTTACTTACGATGATGTTTTGTTGGTTCCTGCCTATTCAGAGGTGTTGCCTCATCAGGTAGATGTGAGTAGTAAGCTTACAAAAAACATAACTGTTAATATTCCAATTCTTTCAGCAGCTATGGATACTGTGACCGAAGCTGCTATGGCCATTGCCATAGCTCAGGAGGGCGGCATAGGAATGTTACACAAAAATATGAGTATAGCTCAGCAAGCAGCTGAAGTGAAAAAGGTGAAACGATCAGAAAGTGGTATGATCTATGACCCAATAACCTTACCCATCAATGCTTTAGTGGCTGATGCATTCCAAATAATGAAGGAGTATAAAATCGGTGGAATTCCTGTGGTAGATGCTTCAAATAACTTGGTAGGAATTTGTACTAACCGTGATTTGAGATTTGAAAAAAATCCAAAGCGACCGATAGCCGAAATAATGACTAAGGATAATTTGATCACCACCACCGGAATCATTAATTTAAGTGAAGCAGAAAAAATTCTCCAAGCCTACAAGATAGAGAAATTACCAGTTATAGATAAAAAGGGAAGGTTAATAGGATTAATTACCTATAAAGATATATTAAAAATTAAGTCAAGGCCTAATGCATGTAAAGATGAAAAGGGGAGATTGCGTGTTGGAGCAGCAGTTGGTATAACTAAGGATACATTAGAAAGGGTAGCAGCCCTGGAAGGGGCAGGAGTAGATGTGATAACGATAGACACTGCACATGGCCATAGCAAAGGAGTAATAGAAATGCTTAAGTCAGTAAAAAAGAAATTTCCTAAACTAGAAGTAATCGTTGGGAATATTGCAACTGCTGAAGCGGCTTTGTTATTGGTGAAGCATGGTGCCGATGCGGTCAAGGTTGGGATTGGGCCTGGCTCCATCTGTACTACTCGAATTATTGCTGGTGTGGGAGTTCCTCAGTTTAGCGCAATATATGATGTAGCAGATGCACTAAAGAAAACCAAAGTGCCTGTGATAGCAGATGGAGGGATTCGATTTTCTGGAGATATAGCCAAAGCAATAGCTGCAGGTGCTAGTACGGTTATGTTAGGTTCATTGCTCGCGGGTGTTGAAGAATCGCCCGGTGAAACAATAATTTTTGAAGGTAGAAAATTCAAAGGCTATAGGGGTATGGGATCAATTGAAGCAATGCGTGAAGGAAGCAAGGATCGTTATTTTCAATCGGAAACTGAAGATGTGAAAAAATTAGTCCCAGAGGGAATCGTAGGAAGAGTGCCTTACAAAGGTTTGCTGTCAGAAGAGTTATACCAGTTAGTAGGAGGGGTGAAGGCCAGTATGGGATATTGCGGTGCTCCAAATATTACAACATTGCAAAGAGCGAAGTTTATAAGAATTACTGCTGCCGGAGTTAGGGAAAGCCACCCTCATGATGTTACCATTACTAAAGAAGCCCCTAATTATCACAGATAATTTGCTAATTATCTACAGTATTCGCTACTGATAATTTGATTTGCAAGGGGATCTCCAATAATTACGCTTGCTAATAATTTGCCTAAATAAGGAGCCATCATGATTCCTTTGGCTCCCAATCCATTTAAAATATAGATTTGATACTTCTCGTGCTTTTGAATGAATGGGCGTCTATCTCTTGTTGCTGGCCTTACTCCTGCTAATTGTTCCAGTATCACATAATCATTACCAATCATCGATCTAACGGCCATCATTAATTTATCTAGTGCAGCTTTTGATGCAAGGTCATTGAGTTTGTCCCAAGCATAAGTGCTGCCAACTTTGTATTTGTTTTCGCCAATTGATTGTATGAACACATTTTTGTTTTCGATGTTTGATGTTTTTAAAGAAGCTGACTCTATGATCATTATTTCTCCCTTGGCAGGCTGCCACGGTAAGTGACTCCATAAGCTTGATTGACTAGCAAGCCACCCTCTGCAATCAATAATTACATGTGACATGGCAAGTGTAGTTATTTCTTTATCAATAATATGATCAACTTGAATATAGTTTTTAATCTGAAAATAATTTATACTGCTTTCAATAAATTTTTTAGTGTCAAGCCATCCTGTATTGATCACTTCTGCTTTAAATTTACTATTGTATAGGGTGGAATTAGAAATATTGCCGATATAGTCAGAATAACCGACATCGCCACTTCGCTCAGTCCATACATTGTATTGTTGTATGCTGTCCAAGTATTCATTGATAATCGTATCAAAGAATAATTTTTGATTTAGAATAACTTCTATTTCTTTATAAAACTTTTTTGCAAATGGAATAAAAGTATCTGCATTCCATGACTTCACCACTCTTCTTCCAGTTATGGGATGCATAATTCCTGCAGCTATTTTAGAAGATGAGCTTAAATAGGGCTGATCTATTAAAATAAAATGAATGTTTCTCAGATACAATTGCCATGCAACTGTGATCCCCGCTATGCCACCTCCAATTATATAAATAGGTTTCATGGTTTTATACCTGAGTAACCTACCAATGCAAGTTTCGTTTTTTGTTTGTCTAACACAAGCCTGTAAAAATCACCCAAAGCATTACTTAGATCGGCAATAATTCTCCAACCGTTATTGGTTTCATTCGTATTAACCGAAAATATTTTACCCCGAAATCCCATCAGCAAAGTACTGTCATTCAATATTTCGAAATCTTCAGAATTGGATAAAGCAGGTACCACTTTTTTGAGAATTTGATTATCTAAATGGTAAGAAAATATGCTCCACTCATCTGCATTTTGTTTGATAACAAAAAATATTTTTTTTGATTTCGGTTCAAATCGAATGCACCGTCCAACATCTGATGCAATTAACTTTCTTTCTCCATTTACAATGTTTATTAATTGAAGTGTCATTTTTTCACCTAAAATAAATGCAGCAATAAGCGAATCATTGATAATGTTAGCATAACCAATATCATTTGTTCCTTTTATGAAGGTAAAATCTTTACTTATGAGGTTATACCTGTAGGCTCGTTGAGCAGTATCAAGATCAATTCTTACTGTAAAAAGCTGTGCATGGTCAAATGGCATCGGACTAAACTCTGATTCTTTAGTTTTCGCAACAGTGGATCTCATATTTGTAACCAAATCCAGCTCAAAAATATCCGTTTGCCCGCTACTATCGGCTGCCACATAATACAATTTATTTCCATCATCACTAAACCAAGGATGATTATCATAACCCTTTCTATTGGTAATATTCTCAGGTATTAATTCTTTGTTATTAATAATATCTTCCACAGAAATTAAAAAAATGTCGGTATCCGGAAGCTGTGCTGATGTGAGTTTGATCAATACCAGGAGTAAGTGGACTAGTGTTAATTTTTTTTTCATTTATTTTTCTATTTTTAATCTGCCTGCACAGTAATAGTATTTCATGTAGTATGGGTCATTTAAGTTACTTACTACTACACCTCTTTGAGTACTAGCATGAATGAACTTTCCTGAAGAGATATAAATGGCTATATGGCTTACTTGATTACTTCTAATTTTAAAAAACAACAAGTCTCCTTCAATTAAATCAGCATTTGAAATGGTGTCACATTGTTTGAATATGTCATTTGAATTTCTAGGAAGCGAGACCTTAAATCCTTCGCTAAATACTTTCCCTGTGAATCCACTGCAGTCAATAGCCTTTAGGCTGTTGCCGCCATATTTATAAGGAGTTCCTAAGTACGTGGCAAAAATTGGGTATAAATTTGGGTTATATACCGTATCATCTAATACTCCTAAAAAATTGTGCTTGATAAAGAGGGCTTCTAATATAGGTTGTTCTTCATCCAATTGGCTGAATGATATAAAAGGTATGAATGTAAGAACCAGCGATAGAAATACTTTCCCCATTTATTTCAAGCATGAAGAAATTATTTTGCCATCACCGCCAACACTATCAAGGGAAAGGTACCGAGCTGCTGTATGAAAAATATCTCTCTGATCATATTGAACATTATCTACAAATCCCGGTACTACATCTGGCCCTAATACTAATAGTTCAATCTTTCTGCATCCTGTGCACGCATCTCCATGGCTAATAAAACCATTGGCAATATTATCTGGATGTCTTCCATGGTCGTTCGTTATGAAAAGAGTAGTATTGCCTTTGTAATGGGGATCATTTTGTATAAACTTCCACAATTCATAAGCAAGGCTATCAGAAGATTTAATGGCATTGACATATCCAGTCCAGTCGTTTTGATGACCTCTGATATCAGGATCTTTGAAATGAACTAAAGTTAATTTCGGATGGTATAATTGCATAAATCTGGTAGCACGATTAAGGGTAACTGTATCATCGCAGTAGCCAGTTCCATTTCCATTTAACCCGCATAAAGTATAGGGCTTAAACTGATTTTGCCAACTCGGGTTTGCGCAATTTCCAAGCACTTCTAATTTGTCTTTTGATGCAAAGATGCAAGCGTCATTTTGACTTAGGTTTTTTTTCTTAATCAATTGTTGAAATAAACCTGGAAGAGCAGGTAGTTGCAAACCGCTATTTAGAATCGGTTGGTAGTAGCCACCTGTTATGGCTACACATCCATTGGTTGTGGTGCCATCGCCAAGGTTATTAAAGTTGCTACAAAATAAACCGTCTGATTTTAGCATTTTACGATAGGGAATGTTTTGAAGAGATGAGTCACCCCAAGTTTCAGAATATCTTGGTCCATCAATAATTAATATAACTACATTTTTAGTGGAAGGAAGGTAGCCAAAAGGGCCGTTGTCATGCTTGCATTGAACCATTAAGAGTAGGCAAATTAAAATGCCTGGGTATAATTTTTGCTTATTTTTCATTTTTTAAATTTAAGCAATTTATCATCATTTTAGTGGCAAAACTTAGTATTTATTAAGCAACGGATGTAGATAAATCTAATCCAACTTCAAAGTATAAAGGATTGGCTTTAGATTCGAAAGGGCCGTAGCGTTAAAGGGTAAATCCATACATAAGTTAATTATCATTTCGAAAGTATTGAAACTACTTGGTAACATTGAATGTTATGTTTAATGTAAAAAAAATGTATTTACTTTGCAAAAAAATTATTTATGAAACTTTCTATTGGTGCTGAGGCTCCTAATTTTAAATTACCTGATGTAAATAAAGAATTTGTGTCGCTCTCTGATTTCAAAGGCCGTACAGTGATTCTTTTCTTCTTTCCCATGGCATGGACCGGGGTTTGCACTAAGGAGATGTGTACTGTTGAAGAAGATTATAAACAGTATCAATCCTTGGGAGCAGAAGTGATTGGCATCAGTGTTGATTCTATTTTTGCCTTGAAACGATTTGCAGAAGATAATAAGCTAACACAGTTAAAATTACTTTCTGACTTTAACAAGGAGGCCATCAATTCATATGGTGTAGTTCATCATGATTTTGCTTTCGGCTATAAGGATGTGGCACAAAGAGCAACATTCGTCATTGATGCTGAAGGAAAAATAGCTTTTATTGATAATACTCCTACACTAGGTGATATGCCAGATATGGCATCAATTAAGGCTGCTGTACAAAAGCTTAAATAATAAATGCCAATATAGCGCCAGCTGCAACTGCAATCATTTTAGAAAGGTTCAGTCGGTGGTTTTGTTCGCTTTCAAATAGGATGGTAGTAGATATATGTAAAAAAATACCTATAACTACTGCCATTAATTTTTTGAATAATAGCTGATCAATGGCTATTCCTGAAGATTGAAGCACGTCAGTGGTGATGCTGCCTGCAGGTGCCATGATTGCAAAAAGACTCAAGCATAGTAAACTTTTTGATTGATTCAATTTACTGTTATTTAACAAGCCCATCAATGCTATGGCAACCGGAGCGTGATGAACTAAGATGCCTAATGCAAGGGATTGTTGGATTTTGTAATCTTGAATTTGGTTGATGGGCATTCCTTCAAGAAAGCTGTGAATACACAAACCTACCATAAGTCCAATAGGAATACCAGGAGCACTATGCTTATGTGTGTGGCCGTGCTCAATTCCTTGGGTGAAAAACTCTAAGAGAATTTGTAAAAAAAATCCGATGAAAATATAAACTCCAGTATTGAAAGGAGGAGTTGAACTATAAACTTCTGGCATCAGGTGGGTTAATGCCATTACAAAAAGATATGCTCCACTAAAAGTGAGAACAAGTTTGAGATTGTGTTTTAAGGCAGATGGAATAGAATAGAACAATAATCCACTAGCAAATACCCCAAAAAATAAAACAATTACAAGATAGTTATTCATCGTTCTTTCTAGCTATGAGTAATATTCTTTCACTGGTAGCATGGTCAAAGGGCTGTAGGTTGTAGTTGCCAAAAACTTTTTTGATGGACAGGTCGTTCTTATTAAATACAGACTCAAAGTCATTGAGGAGATAAGTTTTAACTCGTTCTTCATAGTTGAAAATTTTCCCACCGTCATTAATTTCAATATTCTTTAACAGGGTACTTCCATTAATTTGTTTTGAGATCTTAAATTTCACCTTATTCAATTCAATTTCTTGATAACAATTTTCTTGTCTTAAACTGCTTGCATTAATAAAGTCGAACACAAAATAACCTCCAGGTTTAATTGCTTTAGCAGCATGGGTTATTACTTTGAAATTTTCTCTATCACTTTCAAAATATCCAAAACTACTAAATACATTGAAGGCTGCGTGAAAATAATTAATTGCAAAGGTGTTTCTTAAATCATGGATATAAAAATGCAATGCACTATTCTCAAATTGTTTACAATACTTAATATTTGAAATGCTTAGATCAAAAGCAGTTACATCGAAACCTTTTTCATTTAAATAAATACTATGCCTCCCTTTTCCGCAGCCCATATCCAATACTCGATCATTAATTGCTAGATTGAGTTCTGGCAATATGTTATCTAAAAATTTACGAGCTTCCTGATCATCTCGTTTACTATAAAGCATATGGTAATAAGGCGTGTCAAACCATTTGCTATACCAGGCATTTACTGCTATCATGTATGAGCAAAAATATCAATCTTTCTTTAATTATTAGGCAATCAATCTGAAAGAGTTTTCCGAAATGGTAAATTTATTATTATTGCTTATCGATTTTAATACGTAATGGCCAAAAAAAATAAAAATATTATTCTTAAAAGGCAACATAGGCATCCATTGCCAGGCACATCGCCAGGTGCCATTAAAGTACCAGAAGGGGCATTCAATACTTCCATTGAATTGATAACATATCATCAACAGGAAATTGCTACGCAGTCTATCCAATCGATTGATGATTTGAAAAAGGGCATGGCAGATCAAGGAAAATTTTATTGGATTGATATAAAAGGACTGGCCAATGAATCATTTTTTGAATCCTTGGCACAATACTTAAACATCCACAGACTGCAGTTGGAGGATATTTTTAATGTCTATCAGCGGTCAAAGTTCGAAGATCATGAGCATTATTTGTTCTTAGTGAGTAGGATGTTGTATTATCAAAATGGAAGTTTAGTTAATGAGCAAGTAAGTTTTATTTGCGGATCAAATTTTTTAGTTACAGTTCAAGAACAACCTCAAGATTGCTTAGATCCCATTCGAGCCCGATTGCGAGGAGGTAAAGGGCCAATAAGAAGCCTTGGCTCATGTTATTTGTTATATGCTGTGATGGATACCATCTTAGATCATTATTTTCCATTATTGGATAGTATTAATGATCAACTTGACCAATGGCAAGATCAATTGATTGATAATCCGTCAAAAGAGGCCATTAATCAAGTGCTTAAAACAAAACGTGAATTGATGTTATTGAGAAGGGTAGTTTATGCAGAGCGCGATAAGCAAAATGACATTATTAGATCGCAAATTGATTTAATACCTGACCAGGTGAAAATTTATTATAGAGATAGTTATGATCATTGTATGCAGCTTTATGAAATGATTGATAGCGCTAAAGAAATAACCGGAAGTTTGCTCGATGTGTACATGAGTGCTGTAAGCAATAAGTTAAATCAAGTTATGAAAGTGCTCACTATTATTTCTACCATCTTTATCCCTCTCACTTTTATCACCGGACTTTATGGAATGAATTTTATGTTTGTAAATGATAAAACTGGTGAAACCTATCCTTTCAACATGCCTGAGTTACATCAACCTTATGGATACTTAACGGTAATAGGTGTAATGGTTTTGGTGGTTGTAGTACAATTGATTTTTTTCTATAGAAAAGGATGGCTCACAAAATAGGGAATAAAAAAAGCTGTCTTTATCGAGACAGCTCTTTAAAATTGTTTTGGAATAAATTAATGTTTTACAATAAGTTTTTTTGTTGCTAGCGCTCTTCCATCACTAAACAGTGTATAAACATATACGCCAGAAAGCATACCTTCAGTATCTAGCATCATCATGTTGCTTCTTTCGTTCAAATTGATTTCCTTAATAGTTGAACCAAGCATATTACTAATAACAATCTTAGCATCTAAGGTAGTGCTTGGCAAACTGTAAGTGATAGCAGTGCTAAGGTTAGCTGGGTTTGGTCTAGCTGCTGATAAGAACTTATCATTGTTATTTAAATTAAGTACACTTGTGGTTCCTGCTTCAAAAGTGAAGGAAAGGCATACAGAGTCAGATGGATTGCTTGCATCGTAAAAACAATAAGTAACGTAACTTACCCCAATATTGCCATACGGGTTCACATCAGCTATGAAAGAAGTGCTGGTATCTCCTGGGAAAAGAGTTTCAGTGATCGGAGATACTGATGTTGAAGGTGGATAGCAATTTCCACCAAAACAAAAATAGCTTTGGTGACCGGATGCAACGTTATTGATAGTTCTTGAAACTTTAAGGTCTATGGTTCCACCACCTATGTTCACCACATCAGCATGCAAGGCAAGCACCGTATTGCTTGGGCCGCTCACAGTCATGGCACTAGGAAACACTTGAATAGAGCTTGCATGAATTGCGCAAGCGGCAAAAATTGAAATAAGGCTTAGTACAAGTTTTTTCATCTGTATAGTTTTTTAAAATTAGAACGGCTAATGTTAGCATAGCCGTTCTAAATATTCAATTATTATTTTACAATCAGGGTTTGGCTGATGGTTGAAGTATTCATTGATAATTTTACTTGGTAAACACCAGCAGCTAAATTTGAAGTGTTAATATCCAAAGTAGTTTCTCCAGCTGGTACATTAGAACGATTATTGTTGTAAACAACTTCACCTAGTGCATTGTAGATTTGAACAGCCACATCTTGAGCCTTAGTGTTATTGAAAACTACCTGTGTAGCCTCTGTTGTAGGATTTGGATATAAGTTAAATCCACCAAGAGCAATAGGTTGCGATATGCCTGTATTTACAGTTATGTTAACATTGTCAACATACACATTGTTTCCAAAACTGCTAGTACCTTGGAATCGAACAAATACATTAGGATTTCCTGCATAAGACGCAAGGTTAATCACTTCGTTTCTCCATTGCGCAGCTGTAGGGGTGAAAGCAGTAGTTTGCACTCCAGTAGTGGTGGCAAGAGCAGCACCGGTCTTGTTAAAGACGGTTGTCCATGTATTACCACAATCGATCGATACTAACACTTTCAGATTATCATTAGCATAGGTGCCAGAGGTTGAGTATCTTTTATGCGCTAAGTCAAAAGTAATACTTGGATTAGGGAATGCGGTGAAATCCATTGAGGGTAATTGAAGCACATCAATTTCGCCACCAGGGATATTGAAGAAATCCAATTTAGCACTACCAGCACCATTTAAGCCTGCTGTACTTCTTGACCAACCTAAGTTTTGTGCACCACCATTAATATAAATCCAATTTGCAGGAGGGAAAGCTGCTGCAGCATAAGCTTCGGCCACTGCAGGACCACCCGTTTGTGGATAAATGGTGAAACCGTAAGAGCCAATATTGTTAGTAGTAAATGCATCAGCAGCACCGTTTGCGCTGGTAATTTCAATGTCAGCAATATTTGCACCACTAATTCCATTTACATTTGAGAAAGTAAGGGTCACAAACTCATAAGTGTTTAACGAACCAGTCCAGTTATAAGTAGCAACTACAGTTCCATTAACCTTTAAATCAATATCTGCCGATGTCATTGGAGTGGTACCATAATTAGCCAATCTATAATTCACATCCACACCAGTACATGATGCGAGGCTCTGATTCAATGGTTCAGAACACATGATGCCTGCATCTACCGGTTCAGTAGCCACATAGCAGTTTGCATTTTTGGCTGCATACATAGCAGTTGCATTTAATTGCCCCACTTCACGAATCATTTTGTCTGGGCAAATCATGTATATGGTAGGAAAATAACCAATTTCAAAAAGGTCGTTCAAATTCCAAGTAGGGGTATCATCAATGATTGGATAAAGTGTTCCGGTTACCCAGTTGCCTTGTGTATTAGATCCAGTTCCATTCAAATCGGCATTAGTAGTTTGATGATCACCTTCAATGTAAAACACAAACATGTCATCAGTAGTGGTAGGGCTTACGCCATTTCCACCAGCTGGGCCATGATTGGCCCATACATCTTCTAGAGCACCTGTATTGTGATAGTTCCAACAAGGGCCACACCATGTGGCAGAAATGTCTATCACAACAGTTTTACCTGCCTCTAGCAAATCATATAATGTATAAGTATTACCGTTAATATCTGTAGCGGTAAAATTAGGAGCCACACTGCAATCAGACATTTGAGCCGATGCACCATTGGCACTTACGATAGCAGCTGTGAGCACTGCAGCTTGTAAAAATTTTCTCATTGTTAAATTTAGATTAAGGTTATTAGGTATCAAAGTAAATCATAAATAATTACATTTTCAAGGCCTTGCAACAGAATTATGAGTAAAATCCTGACAAAAGCGCCCTCTTTACAAGCGAATGACAATTCACTAATTAAACATGGATAATTCTCCGATATTTCATTTAATTTGCCAATAAATTGATTAAAACAAATTATGAAGAAAACATTTTCACTTATCTTCTTGGCAATCGTATTGATTTCAAGCAATGCTTTTGCCACAGCTCCTGAGGAATCAAGGCCAGTTCCTGAAGTAAGCATAAAAACTATTAAGGGGGAAAATTTCAAAACCTCTGCTCTCAACAATGAAGGCAAAGTAATGATCATTGACTTTTGGGCTACTTGGTGCAAACCTTGTATTGAAGAATTGAATGCCATTCATGAAAATTATATGGAGTGGCAAAAAGAAACAGGCGTAAAGTTGGTAACAATTTCCCTCGATGATGCACGAACAATGCAGCGCGTTGCTCCATTTGTAAATGGTAGAGGATGGAATTTTGAGAATTACATTGACCCAAATGGAGATTTTAGAAGAGCAATGAATGTAAATATGCCACCTCATACTTTTGTAGTTGACCCTAAAGGAAATATTGTGTGGCAACATGTAGGTTTTGCCGAAGGAAATGAAGAGGAGCTCTTTCAAGTAATTAAAAATGTGAGTCAAGGTAAAACCCCTGAAGGCAAATGATGGTTTTAGAAAATCGCATCGCTGGAATGTGGAAGAATAGATATTTTCCGCTTACCCTAAGCTTTTTAATATTTTTTTTGAACTCAAGCCATGCACAAACCTCCATTCTTAACTCAGGCATACATGGAAATTTTCAATTCGATGGACAGCTTTATCGTCCAGATTCATTGATTGGATCGCCTGATGTACCAGAAGACTTTTTGAACAATGGCTATGCCAATCTTATCTATGAAAAGGAAAATTTCGCAGCTGGTATCCGTTATGAAAATTATTTAAACCCATTATTGGGATTTGATAGAAGGTTTAAAGGTACAGGGATTACGTATCGATTTTTTACCTACAAAAAAGATAATCTCCAAGTAACAATTGGCAACAACTATGAACAATTTGGTTCGGGTCTTGTACTTAGAGCCTATGAAGAGCGTTCCTTAGGTTTAGATAATGCTATCGATGGCATAAAAGTTAAGTTTCAACCTTTGCCTGGAGTGTACTTGAAGGGCATTGTTGGAAGGCAACGTGATTTCTTTTCATTAGGAGAAGGAATTGTTAGGGCAATAGATGGCGAGTGGAATTTGAACGAATCTATAAAGGCAATGAATGAAGCGAAAACCAAGTGGACGATTGGCGGGAGCTTTGTAAGTAAGTATCAAGAGGATCAAGATCCAGTGTTCATTCTTCCTAAAAATGTTGCCGCAGGCGCTGCTAGAATTAATATAATTAATGGTGGATTTAATTTTTATGGCGAGTATGCCTATAAAGTAAATGACCCCGGCATGGTGAATAATTATATTTACAAAACAGGAGAAGCATTGCTTTTACAAGGTACTTATACGGTAAAGGGCTTTGGACTCACCCTCGGAGCCAAGCGCATAGATAACATGAACTTTAGAAGTGATAGAACCGCCACTGGAAATCAGCTTTTCGTAAACTACTTACCGGCACTTACAAAAAACCATACCAACATGTTGGCGGCATTTTACCCTTATGCTACACAGCCCAATGGCGAAATGGCTCTTCAAGCTGAAGTTTTTTTTAATTCAAAAGCGGGAACTTGGCTAGGGGGAAAATTTGGTACTGATTTTACCATTAACTATAGCAGAGCCCAAGCTATTAAAAAGGTAAGTACCAATGATGATTTCGGTTACAGCTCACCATTTTTTGAAGTAGGAGATGAAATTTTTTTCGAAGATTTCAATTTTGAAATCAATAAAAAAATTAGCAAAAAAGTTAGAGCCATTCTTTCATATGTTTACATAAATTATAATAGAGATGTAATTGAGGGGCGTGATGGGTTTGGCCACATATATTACCATGTTCCAATGTTGGAAGTAATCTATAAGATTAAGACCGGCAAGGCCATCCGTACCGAGTTGCAACACTTATTTACGGATCAAGATCAAAGAAATTGGGCAATGGCATTGGTTGAATTTACAATTGCTCCTAAATGGAGTTTTGCCATTTTTGATATGTATAATTATGGGAATAAAACCCCTGAAAAGCAAATTCACTACTTCAATACAAACATTGGGTATACGTTCAATTCAAGTAGAATAAGTGTGGCTTATGGAAGGCAGCGTGCTGGGATCTTATGTGTTGGAGGTGTTTGTAGAAATGTGCCAGCTGCAAATGGTTTAAGTTTATCTATTACAAGCAGTTTTTAAATGATATGAAAAATATACATTCTTACCTAATTATTTTTGTTGTGTCAATGTTTCTTTCGTCATGTGATGTGGTTGAAGGTGATAAGCGCGAAGCTCAAATCGGTGTGGTTGATACAGGTTGTGTTTTTGGGATAGACACCACACCTGATATACGAAAAGTATTGGCCGAAGAGTATACCGGGTTCTTGTGTGGAAATTGCCCTGAAGCTGGCATCTATCTTGCCGATACCTTGCAAAGGTTGTTCGGTGAACAAATGGTTGCGATGGCTGTTCATACCGGTTTCTTTTCCATTCCGTGCCCTGGTGGAGCTTGCACAGGGTCTCAGCCAGCTGGGGCTTTCCAAAATGATTATAGCAACGCCACGAGCAATGACTGGGGAAATTTTTTTGGTATAGCACTCTATCCTGGAGCTATGATCAATAGATTTTCATTTCCTAATAATTTCCAATTTCCAAAAGCATCATGGAGTACTAAAATAGCAGCAGAGATAGCAAAGCCGGTAGAAGCTAAAATTAGACTGAAAAAAACTCTCGATCAAGCTAATAGAGAAGTGAGCTTATGTATTCAAAACAGAGTTTTAGTGCAGCAACCGAATCCATTAAAACTTCAGGTGGTATTGGTAGAAGATAGTGTTATGGACTGGCAGCTTTGGTATTTTCATACCCCGGAATACGTTCCTGATTACTTCCACAGGCACATGCTTCGAGAATCAATTAATGGAAGTTTTGGAGTGGATGCTTTTGAGGCCAATGCTGCTGTAGGCTCTATCCAAACCACCGGATATAAATTCACTGTAAACAGTAGCTATGATTTGAATCAAACCGCGGCTGTTGTATTTTTATATGATGCAAACACTTATCGTGTATTGCAAGTAGAAGAAATTAAATTAAAATAATGTACAAGGTTATATTAGCCTTATTATTGGCACCTTGCGTTTTGTTCGGTCAAGACTTTAAGCTTCGGCTCGATGCATCATTGTTAGGATCCCAGGTTTCTGGTGATTATTTGGCTGGCTTTAATAAAATTGGTTTTAGCGGAGGTGTTGGAATTGAAAGGCAATTATCCAAATTGTTGAGGGTAAATACAGCCATATGGTTCACTCAAAAGGGAAGTAGGAGTGAAACCAATCCAACCAGCATTGATTATTACGTGATGCGACTTAATTATTTAGAAATTCCTTTGCTCATCAACTGTTCCCTAATTAATAAAACTAGCTTAACTTCTGGCATCAGCACTGGTGTGTTGGTCAATTCTTCCGAACAGACTGCCTTTGGAAAATTTAAGGGTGGTGATTTCACAGCACTTGATTTAAACTTTTTATTAGGTATTGAGTACCAACTGTCAGAAAAAGTAGCATTAACATTCACCTACGGCCAATCATTACTGCCTATAAGGGAAATTGCAGGCACTTCCATTAACATTTTTGCCGGTAATGACCAGTACAACTCTTGGCTTAAACTCGGTTTTTCTAGAATATTAATAGGGCAATAATTGGCTTAATCGTGTAAGAATTTAAAGCATATTCAATTTTTTTTACTGAGGTCAACCGGTAAAGAATAGCAAATCAAATATTTAAACGCGTAAGAAAATTTCAATTTAGGTTTTGGGGTTATGATTCGTTGAAGCATATTTGCATCATCAAAATCAAAAAACCAAAACAAATGAAAAAATTTCTTTTACTCTGCTGCGTAAATCTAGCGATATTCGCTAGTGCATCAGCTCAATGTGTTAGCTTCACAGCTAGTCAAGCAGGTGCCGTTTCTGTTTATTCTTTTACCGCAAGTGGAACTTTCAATCCAGTTGCATCTGCCATTTATTGGGACTTCGGTAATGGTGCCACTGGATTTGGTGCCACTGTTGTTCATCAGTTTAGTACCTTTGGAACACATTTAGTTTGTGTTACTGTGGTGGATAGTACCATGTTGGGCTGTTCGGGCACCTTTTGTGATTCAGTAATTATTGGAAGCAATGGCAATTGTGGAGTGAGTTTAAATGGTGGTGTAGCCGGTTCAGCTTATCAGATAGCAGCCATTCCTACAGGGCAGGCGCCATTCAATTATACCTGGTCTACCAATGATGCCAATAATGGTGCTACAGCATCAGTTGTATCAGGGCCAATGAGTGCTACAGTGAATACGTATTGTGTTCAAATAACAGATGCATTGGGTTGTATGGCTACTAACTGTACCACGCTTGTAAATCCATCCTCTGGTTGTACGGCTAATTTCGTTTCCTATCAAGATTCACTGCAACCTGGAACTTTCTACTTC
>JBDKJS010000189.1:0-9921 GCA_039806065.1 Bacteroidota bacterium
TTCTTTCTTTTGAAATTCTAATTGTTTTCGAGCTTGAACTAGTTTTATACTTATTCGAAGGAGGATAAAAGCTACTATTACAATCAATGACATGGTGAAAATAGATAAATAGCGATTGAAGCGCTTTTTGTTCTTGTCGGCAATGTCCAGCTCACTTTTTAATGATGAAATTTGACTTTCCTTTTCATTAATGCTTCCTTCTAGCTGTGATTGTTGGGCGGCTAAGGCTTTTTGTGCCAGATCAATTTTAGATAATTTAATCGCTGAAAGATATTTTATCTTAGTGTCTAGCATTCGATCGTAAGCTATATATGCTTGCTTGAAATGTGCATTGGCCGCATAATTTTTTGAAAATAATTTATAAGTTCCAAGGAGCAGTTGTTGATTGGCACTGTCTAATGTAAGTATGTCAATATTTGCAAAACCCATCCACATAGCATCCATTTCTGTTACTTTCACATAGGGATTGTTAACGCTTTTATGAATCTGCGTTAAATCTTGAGCCGTAACGTTAATATATATAATCAAAAAAAATGAAATACTCAATGGCTTGAAAATTTCTTTCATAATGAACTGTTTAGTTAGCTGTGTAAATTTTTAAATAAATGTCGTTTCCTCTTCCTTTTTCACTTTCTACTTTTATTTCTCCATTATTCTTTGTAATAAACTCTTGGGCTTGATAAAGCCCCAGGCCCGCAGCAGCGCGTGATGTTTTTGTAGAGTAAAAGGGTTCAAATATTTTACTTAAGTCAGCATCAGGAATAGGAATTCCATTATCTCTTATTCGTATTTGAACAAAGCGAGGCAAAACTCTAGTAGATAAGGTTACTTGAGGTTTAAATCCTTTTGGTGAAATGCCAGCGTTTTCGATAACCGATTCAAATGCATTAATTAATATATAGGCAATTGATTTGGCTACTTGCCCTGATTCAATATTCACTTTAGGTAAATTTTTTTCCAAATCAGCTGTAATTACCCAAAGTAGTTCTGGATTTTGTTTTTTATAATAAGATTGAAAATGATCTATCAAACATTTCGAAATCAAGTTTACATCCTCAAAACGCTTTTCTTCAGATTGCTGTAAAAGGAGTGATAAGGCAAAAGCAGATTGAGCTTCCTGCAATTTTGCATCTTCGTTAGCTAGCTGACTTTCGTGTTTAAGTGATAATAAGCTGGATTTAGCCCTGGTTAATTCAGCCTCGGTAAGCTTATCTTTAATTGGTGCGTTCATCACGGCATGATGTGCTTTTTCTATTAATGAAAGCGTTTGTAGGTATGATCTGGTTTTTTTAAATCGATAGATGAGCATGGTAATAATTAGGCATAAAAAAACTCCTAGAGCTAATAGGCTATTACGTGATCTTCTTTGTGATGCTGCATCATTTTTTGAAACCTCTACAGCTAGTGATTTTATAGAATTTCCTTTTTCACTTGAAGCCTTTGCGGTGTTAATGTTACGCTGAGTATAATTTGCATTGATTGCAGCTATGGAATCGGCTATTTCAACAGTTGCAAATGAATCTAACAGTGCTTCATAAATAAAAAGTTTTTCTAATGCAAAGCGATTTAAGTTTTTTGCTCGAAGTGATTCGGATACTTTCTTAAATTCGTTTAGCTGATCTATATGTTGTGATTGTGAAAGAAGCGGTTGATGATCAAATGCCGAAGAGTGAATTGATATGACCAAGAAAACAAACCACCACCAATTTTGTAGTTTTATCATTTATTTATTTAAAAATTGATTAAAAAAATCCCTTATTGCAATGTTAAACAATATGCTAAATAGTACCTTATCTGGTACAATATTTTATTAACGCGAAATTGTGTAATATTATAAAAGAAAAAACCCTCGTCAGGACTCACATTGACAAGGGTTAAGGGGAAAATGGTGGTTAAAAAAGTATTCTGTATTAGTAGGTGGCACAAGGGTATAGGAAAGTTGCAGCTGTATGTATAAAAAAAAGGTGGCCAAAATCAATTTGTTGAAAATCAACACTATAAATTTATATGACCAGCTTTTGCAACTTGTTTTTTAACGAATTAAAATGGGCTTCCGCTTTCATGGTTTCTTCGATCTGGCTTAAAGTTTGTTGACAGTGCTTCAAATGGGTATTTCTTAGCCTGTTAAATGCTGCTTCATCCATCTCTCCACTTTTTATAGCCATCTCCTTTAAATCATCTGCAATATCAGAAATAAAAATCCGACAGGTAAGTTCAAGTAGTGCATAGAAGAAGCATGCCTGCTGTTGATCAAAAAAAACTGTTTCGCCTACTTCATATTGCCAATTGTATACTTCAAAATCTTCCAATTCTCCATCATTGATCAGCTGATCATCCATGGCTTGTTGGATGAGGGTGTAATAGGGGTGAAGCATCATAAACTTACCAGCAGCAATTGATATATTGATCAGTTGCTTTAGCTCTTTGGTTAGTGTAAGGGCAATGGTGGAAGAGTTTTGGGATTGCATTACTCGGATATTAACGAAAATATTTGTTGCATGGTTCCACTAGAATTGGGAAAGATGTGCAGCCAATTTATTTCTCCAGTCAAGTGGTAGACCAATACTTTTTCCATTATAATAATCATAACATACTACTACTATTTCGGCCTGCGCATAGCATGTTATTTTTTCAGTATCGTAAATAAGGTGTTGCATGGTAAAGCTTTTGTTGCCCAGGCGTGCAATATGACTTTCTATTAAAATAAATTTACTTTCAGGAATCGGATGAAGAAAATCTAAGGTTGCTTTTCCTAAAATAATGCCAAATTGTTTCCAATCTAAATCAGTTCCTAATACATCTGTTAAAAAAGAAGATCGAGCTTCTTCGGCATAGGTCAAAAAATTAGCATTATTTACATGATTGAAGGTATCTAGATCTTTATATCGAACTTTAATTATTGATTCATGCATAGATTGAGTTGTGTTTCATGGAATAGGTTTAGCTACTTTGGTACTCTGGTACTATTGATTTAATTTTTGCAGTAATGGCCTCATTGTTTTGGTAATCGAATAAAGCAATAAGTTCAGCCACCTGATGTTTAACCATTTCAAATTCATTGGCTACAATATTGGAGATTAAAATTTTAGGATGATGGGTGGGTAAATTATTCTCACTACTGAAAAACAGTTCTTCATAAAGCTTTTCACCAGGGCGCAAACCGGTAAAAGTGATTTTAATATCTTTTTCGGGTTCAAGGCCACTTAGCTTAATCATGTTTAAGGCAAGTTCATAAATTTTGATGCTTTTACCCATGTCAAAAACATAGATTTCACCACCTTGGCCCATAGCTGCAGCTTCTAATACAAGTTGGGCTGCTTCTGGAATAGTCATAAAGTATCTGGTAACTTCAGGATGCGTAACTGTAACCGGACCTCCATTTTCAATTTGTTTTTTAAATCTTGGTATCACACTGCCATTGCTGTCCAATACATTTCCAAATCGGGTGGTAATATAGTGTGTATGTGAAATGGCATTTAAAGCCTGGCAATAGATTTCTGCTATTCGCTTGGTGGCTCCCATAATACTTGTTGGGTTCACGGCTTTATCAGTAGAAATCATTACAAATGCCTTACTATGATATTTGTTGGCTAGATCGGCTACTACTTTTGTGCCTTGAATATTGGTGTGCAATCCTTCAGATGGATTAACCTCCATCATAGGCACGTGTTTATAGGCTGCTGCATGAAATACCATGCTGGGCTGGTAATAGTTAAATACTCTTTCCATCCTAATCGTATTGCATACATCTGCTACTACAGTTTCAAAATTGTCAATTTTATATTTCTCTTGCAATTCTAATTCTATATCGTAGAGTGGAGATTCTGCTTGATCAAGTAAGATTAATTTTTTGGGATTAAATTTTATCAGCTGCCTGGCTATTTCACTTCCTATGGAACCAGCGCCACCGGTAATCAGAATTACTTGTTCCTTACAAGCTTCTGCAATTTTACCAGTGTTCAGTTGAATAGGATCTCGATCGAGTAAATCTTCGATGTTAATTTTTCTTAGCTGATTGAAACTCAATTCGCCATTGATCCAATTATTTACAGGAGGTACATCCAATACATTAATTTGATGATTAATACACTGCTGTATTATTTCTTGCTTTCTTCTAGCTGCTATATTTTGTACACTAATGATGAGTGTAACTACATTGTTGGCCCGAACTAAATCATCCAAATCAGTAGCAGGATTATAAATTTTCACTCCTTCTATTGTTTTTCCGTGTTTTGATTTGTCATCATCGAAAAATGCTATTACCTTGTATCGCATGCCTGCATCTCTATCAAGGGTTCGCTTGGTAATCATACCCGCTTCACCAGCGCCATAGATCATTATGTCTCGTCTTTTGCGAGTCGGGTTTTTTATCTCTAAGTAGATGCTTTTAACGCCTATTCTAAATACTAATAGCAAAAAGGTTGTCCCTAAATAATCTATAATTAATATAGAATAGGGAATTATGTTCGAGTTTGTTGTAATATAGCTCAGCACATTGATGGCTGCTAGGGTAATGGTTCCTAAGCTAATTGTAAGAAACACCCTCACGGCATCTCTATTCCCAGTATATCTAATAATACCAGCATATATTTTTGAAATGAAAAATGAACTTATCCTGATAAATATGACCAATGGCATTACCAAAGGCAAAGTAATGCGATAGTTATCAGGTACATTGAAGTTAAAGCGCAGCTGATAAGCAAGAATTAATGAGCTAATACAAATCACTGTATCAATACTAAAAATCACCCACCTTGGTGTATTGCGGCTACTCAATAAATTCCACATCTTAGCACAAAGAAAACTTAAATTCTCTGAAATAAAAATACCATAAATATGAACTGTCTATTAATTTTTTATATGCAAATACTTTTTAAATTTGCTGACTTAACTCATTAAGAAATAATTGCAACCATGATCACAAGTTTAGTTACCGGTGGGGCCGGTTTTATAGGAGCTCACGTTACGAATGAATTAGTTAGGCTAGGGCATCAAGTTATTGTGCTAGATGATTTAAGCGGTGGGTTTCATGAAAATGTAAACTCCAAGGCTATTTTTATTGAAGGCTCTATTTGCGATCATCAATTACTAGAAAAACTATTCCTACAATACAAATTCGATTACGTTTATCATCTTGCAGCTTATGCTGCTGAAGGATTAAGCCATTTTATCAGGAGGTTTAATTATAATAACAATCTAATAGGTAGCATAAACCTTATCAACGAAGCTGTCAAACATAAGGTGAAATGCTTTGTTTTTACTTCGTCCATAGCGGTTTATGGTGCTTTGTCTCCTCCTATGACAGAAGCCATGACACCAGCTCCTGAAGATCCTTATGGTGTATCAAAATATGCTGTGGAAATGGATCTCAAAACTGCACACGAAATGTTTGGTTTAAATTACATCATATTCAGACCGCACAATGTTTACGGTGAATATCAAAATCTTGGTGATAAATATAGAAACGTAGTTGGTATTTTCATGAATCAACTCATGCAAGGAAAGCAACTATCAGTTTTTGGTGATGGAAAGCAAACGCGTGCATTCAGTTACATTGGTGATGTGGCTCCATATATTGCTAGATGTGTAAATGTACCAGCTTCCTACAATGAGATATTTAATATTGGTGCCGATAGAGAATTCACTGTACTTGAGCTCGCTGAAACGATTAAAGATGTGATGCAGCTCAATGGAGAGCTTCGCCATTTGGAAGCACGAAATGAAGTGGTGAATGCCTATGCTGATCATAGCAAAGCCCAACGCATTTTTAATATTGAACATACCACCAGTTTAAAAGATGGACTTCAAAAAATGGCCGATTGGGCAAAATCGGCTGGAATTAGAAAAAGTACTAAATTTAAAAACATTGAAATAATAGAAAAACTTCCCCCATTTTGGTTGGAAGATTAATTATTAATTTCAATTAAATTGTATAGAAGGAGTTTTGTTACTACTTTATGAAGAGAATACTATTTATAGCAACTCATAGACCCAATAGGGCACCCAATCAGAGATTTAGATTTGAGCAGTACTTGGATTTTTTAAATGCTAATGGTTATCAATGTGAAATATCTTATTTTATTGATGCGCAAGATGATAAAATATTATATGCTCCTGGCAATTACTTCAAAAAGGGTAAAATTTTATTAAAAGCAATCCAAAAGCGATTGGCTGATCTAAAGCGAGCAAATGAGTTTGATATCATTTTTATTGTTCGTGAAGCAATGCTCACCGGTAGTATTTATTTTGAAAAAGCTTTTAAAAAGTCTAGTGCTAAATTAATTTTTGATTTTGACGATTCCATTTGGCTTGAAAACATTTCTGAAAATAACAAATTATTGAGTTGGCTAAAGAGACCAGCTAAGACAAGCGATATTATTCAACTTTCGCATTTAATTTTTGCTGGTAATCAATACCTTGCTGACTATGCATCAAATTACAATGACCAAGTAGTGATAATCCCAACCACAATTGATACCGATTCCTATCAAGCACCTCCAAGGAGTAGGAATGAAAAATTAATTATCGGGTGGAGTGGATCCACTACAACCATACAGCATTTCAAATATGCTATTCCATTTTTAACAATTTTGAAACAAAAATTTGGAGATGCATTTCTGATTAAGGTAATTGGAGACGAAAACTATGTAAATAATGAATTAGGCATTAAAGGAATTAAATGGGAACCGCATACTGAAGTAGCCGAACTTTCATCATTTGATATTGGAATAATGCCTTTACCTGATGACGAATGGAGCAAAGGAAAATGTGGATTAAAAGGCTTGCAGTATATGGCGTTGGGAATTCCCACTATTATGTCGCCTGTTGGCGTAAATGCCAGCATCATTCAAGACGGAGTAAATGGCTATTTAGCTAGCGACCCATCTGAATGGGTTAATAAAATTTCGATGCTCATGGGCGATCACGCTCTAAGAACCCGCATAGGGGCTGCTGCTAGAAATACAGTTATCGAAAAATATTCAATACATTCACAAAAAAACAGGTACCTTCAATATTTCAATCAATTAACCAATCAATAATACACCATAATGGATACTACTATCAATACTTTAAAAAACACTGCACTTACAGCTATACATGAAAAGTTAAAAGCTAAAATGGTTCCATTTGCTGGATATCTTATGCCGGTATCGTACGAGGGAATTAATGCAGAACATGATACTGTTAGGACCAAAGTAGGCGTGTTTGATGTATCGCATATGGGAGAATTTATACTTAAAGGTGCTGATGCACTTGATTTGATACAAAGAGTAACAAGTAATGATGCTTCAAAACTTTTTGATGGTAAAGCCCAATATTCTTGCTTACCTAATGAAGATGGAGGAATAGTTGACGATTTGTTGGTTTATAGATTGGATGAGAAGTCTTACATGTTGGTCGTTAATGCAAGCAACATTGAAAAAGATTGGAATTGGATTCAAAAATACAATCACAGAAATGTAGAAATGCACAATATTTCTGATAGAACTTCTTTGTTAGCAGTTCAAGGGCCATTGGCAGGAAAGGCTCTCCAGCCACTAACCAATATTGATTTGGCATCCATGGAATACTACACTTTTAAGAAGGGAATATTTGCTGGAGTGGAAAATGTAATCATTTCGGCTACCGGGTATACAGGTGCTGGCGGATTTGAACTTTATTTCGATAATCAGCACGCAGAAAAAATTTGGAATGCAATATTTTCTGCTGGAGAATCCTATGGAATAAAGCCCATTGGACTAGGAGCTCGTGATACCTTAAGGTTAGAAATGGGCTTTTGCCTTTACGGAAATGACATAAATGATACTACATCACCCATAGCTGCCGGCTTAGGTTGGATTACTAAATTTACCAAGGAATTTACGAACTCTCAAAACATTAAAGCTGATAAAGATAATGGAGTGAAACGGAAGCTCGTTGGTTTTGAAATGGTTGAAAAGGGAATTCCTAGACATGACTATGAAGTAAGAAATGCAAGTGGAGCTGTGATTGGCTCAGTTACCAGTGGAACTCAGTCACCCTCGTTGCAAAAAGCAATAGGTTTAGCTTATATAGATACACCATTAGCAAAAGAAGGCAATGAAATATTTATTAACATCCGCGATAAGGCTGTAAAAGCTGTAGTTGTAAAATTTCCTTTTTATAAAACTAATTAAATACCTTGGAATCTACCCAACCTATATTGAGTATTGATGCTTGTTTTTCGCCCTATCTATATCCAGTTTATAGGGATGATGATAGCATAGTAGTGGTGATAGACATCCTTAGGGCCACATCGGCTATATGTACAGCCTTCGAAAATGGAGCTGAGAAAATTATTCCAGTTGCCACAGTTGATGAAGCTTTGAAATATAAAGCGCAAGGTTATCTGGCAGGTGCTGAAAGAGATGCTGTAAAAATAGATGGATTTGATTTTGGCAACTCGCCATTTGACTATATGGGATCTGAAATGAAGGGTGCCACCATAGTTTTGAGCACCACCAATGGGACACAAGCCATTGATGCTGCCAAGCAGGCAAACACAGTTGTGATCGGTTCTTTTCTTAATATCAATGCATTGTGTGCATGGTTGCATCATCAGCAAAAAAGTGTATTGCTCTTATGTAGTGGTTGGAAAAATAAGTTTAATCTGGAAGATGCATTGTTTGCAGGCGCTGTTACCGGCTTAATAGATAAGCTAAATCCTGAATACAGAATGGGCGATGGGTGCCAAGCCTTAAGAATTCTTTATCAAGAAGCAATAAAAGACCCAATTAGATTTTTGAATAAGGCTTACCATAAGCAGCGCATGGCTAAACTGAATTTGAAAAAGGATATCAGGTACTGCCTTACACCTAATCAAACTACGGTCATTCCAATATTAAAGGATGGCGCTCTGGTAAAGCTTGAATATGACCAAACAATTTTGCAAAACTGTGAAAGGTATTTTTATGATTCTATTCCAGCAGATGAAGATTAGTACAATCGTATGTTTTTTAGCCATTCTGTTGATCCCTAAAACGGTTCAATGTTGGGGATTTTATGGACATAAGAAAATAAATTACATGGCTGTTTTCACGCTTCCTGAGGGTATGTTCCCATTTTTTAAGAAGCACATTGAATGGCTCACTGAACATGCAGTAGATGCAGATAAAAGAAGATATGGAACCTCCAATGAGGCACCGCGTCATTATATCGATATTGACCATTATGGGGAACATCCCTTTGATTCAGTACCAGTTTATTGGAAAGATGCAGTGGCTAAGTTTTCGCAGGATACCCTAGAAGCTTATGGCGTAGTACCTTGGCATATTCATAGAATGTGCTTTCAGCTTGAAGAGGCATTTAAAGAGGGTGATGTAGGTAGAATTCTTTATCTGGCCGCAAATATGGGCCATTATGTAGGTGATGCACATGTACCCCTGCACACTACCGAAAATTATAATGGGCAACTAACCAATCAAATAGGAATTCATGGTTTTTGGGAATCTCGTGTTCCTGAACTTTACGGTGACACTTATGATTACTTTATAGGCAAGGCTAATTATGTTTCTAAAACACAACTCAAAGCATGGGAGTATGTAAAGGAGAGTCACCTGGCTTTAGATTCAGTTTTGCGTTTTGAAAAATTATTGAGTTCGCAATATGGCGATGATCAAAAATATGCCTTTGAGCAAAGAGGCAATATGAATGTAAGGGTTTATAGCCAAGCATTTTCTAAAGCCTATAGTGACATGTTGAATGGTATGCAAGAACGTAGAATGCGTGCGGCAATTATTGCAGTTGGATCTCTATGGTACACCTGTTGGTTGAATGCAGGAAGCCCAGATCTGGCCATCATAGATACTAAAGAAGTTAGTGACAGCCTAAGAAATGTAATGAAGGAAGAAGAGTTGCTTTGGAACAAGGGCGTGATTAAGAGCCGAGATCACGAACACTAGG
>JBDKJS010000190.1:0-43660 GCA_039806065.1 Bacteroidota bacterium
GGTGGAATACGATTAAAGTCAACACCCCAGTGGTGATGGCGGCATCAGCAATATTAAACACATGGGGAAACACCTCATTGCCCCCTATCCAGGGCATCCATTGCGGCCACTGGGCATGGAAATAAATCATGTCCACTACTTTGCCATGCAGGGCAGTGCTATACCCTCCTGATTCAGGAAGCAAGGTTGCTACTGTAATAGGGCTGCTTTCGCTAAACAATAGGCCATAGCATAAGCTGTCTATGATATTGCCAACAGCGCCAGCAAAAATAAGGCTAAAGCATGCTATGACTCCAGTCTTTTGTTTGGTTTTTATAAGATTGTATATTAAAATACCAATACCACCAACGAGCAATATTCTAAGTGAACTCAGTAATATTTTGCCCCAGCTACCACCCAATTCAAGGCCAAATGCCATTCCATTGTTTTCAATAAAATGAAGCAGCAGCCAATTGCCTATTAATGGCTTTTCATAGCCGATAGCGAAATGGGTTTTAATATAAATTTTTAAAAACTGATCGGCAGCAAGAATAATGGCAATGATGGTGAGGGCTCTTTTCAATGTTGGCAGAAATATAAATTAAATGCAGGTAAAAGTAAAAACAAAAAAGCAAAACAGTTGATGTAGGATCAAGCTATTTTGCTTCTAAAAATGTAAATAAGTATTAGCGTGCTAGTCGCGGTATTGATTGAGCTTTGCTTCAATACTTTGAGTGGTAACAGGAACAGCTTTCAGTCTTTCTTTAGGAATGAGCTTTCCAGTAACCCTGCAGATGCCATATGTTTTATTTTCAATTCTCATTAGGGCAGCTTCTAACTGTTCAATGAATTTCTTTTGGCGGCCGGCCAGTGCAGCGGCTTCTTCTTTAGCAAGGCTATCGCTGCCATCTTCCAGCATTTTGAAAGTGCTAGCCGTATCGTCAGTACCGTGTTCGTTGGCGCTATTAAGTTGTGCTTGAGAAAGAACCAATTCTTTGCGTGTTTCTTCTAATTTTTTTAAGACAATTTGTTTAAACTCGGCCAATTCACTATCGTTATACCTCGATCTGGTATCGGTGCTTTTAGGCGCATTGGCTGGGATCCTATTTTGATCTCTTTTGATATAACCGATCTGGGTTTGTTTGTGTTGGATGGTTGCTAGTGTAGGGCGAGCCGGAGTATTGGCAGCAGTTTCACCATCGCCATTATTTTTCATTGCGTTTTTAGCCCTGCCTCTACCTCTTTCAGGTTTGGGCAAAGCAACTTTAGGAGCAGGAGTGGGTTTGGCAACTATTTTTTCAGCCTTGGGTGCTTTCGCTACTTTAATGGGTTTGGCTGGCTTTGCTGGTTTTTTGGCCTCAATTTTAGCTGGCTTAACTGGTTTAGCGGGTTTTTTTGCTACAACTTTAGCTTTAGGAGCTGCTGCTTTTGCAGCTGGTTTTGTTTTCTTCGCTACCGGTTTTACTACTTTTTTAGCTACAGGCTTGGTCGTCTTTTTTACAGACGATTTTTTTGCAGGTGCTTTTTTAGCAGCTGGTTTGCTTACTTTTTTCGGTGCTACCTTCTTTTTTACAACCTTCTTTGCCATAATAAACGGGCTTTAGTTTTTAGTTATTTCTACTTGAGTTACTAGATTTTCTTCTACTTCAATGGCCGCAACCATATTGCTAGAAGGCAATTTTTGAACAAATTCGAAAGAATTTGCTAAAATTTCCGCGCAAATATAATCTTTATTGTTCACCAGCGATGTTTCTATGGCTGGGGAAGAGAGTATTTTGAGGTTAATTTTATCGGTCACTTCAAAGCCCTTTTCTTTTCGTAGGTTTTGAATGCGATTAATGAATTCTCGAGCCAAACCCTCTTCGCGCAAGGCAGGCGATATAGTGGTATCTAAAGCTACGGTTAGGCCAGCTTCACTCACCACTTGCCACCCAGGCACCTCTTCTGAGTGAATTTCTACATCCTCAGT
Source organism: Bacteroidota bacterium (assembly GCA_039806065.1). Taxonomy (GTDB): domain Bacteria; phylum Bacteroidota; class Bacteroidia; order AKYH767-A; family 2013-40CM-41-45; genus JBDKJS01. The sequence continues at coordinate 1,949 of JBDKJS010000190.1, forward strand.
AGTGATGGCAATGGTTTGTTCGCCCATGGTAATCGATAATGTTCCCTGCTGTTCGATGGCGTTTATTTGATTTTGATCAAATGCATTGATAGCGGCAGCAATATCTTTCATTAATGGGCCTACTTTTTTACCCAATGATTTAAAGTTGGGTTTTATTTTCTTTTTAATAAGACCGCTATCGGCAGTTAAAAATTGTAATTCTTTCACATTTACTTCGGCCATGATCAATTCTTTCACTGCTTGAATGTGCTGCATGGTGTCGTGGTCGGTAACGGGAAGCAGTATTTTTTGCAGCGGTTGACGCACCTTTATATTCACTTTTTTGCGAAGCGATAAAACCATAGAGCTAATTTGTTGAGCAAGTTCCATTCGCTGTTCTAGCGCCTTGTCCACTGCGGATTCATCATAAATAGGGAAGTAACTGTGGTGAACAGATTTAACAGTTTGCCTATTGGTAACGTTGTTTAAATCTGTAAACAAACGTTCGGCAAAAAATGGTGCTATCGGGCTCATTAATTGTGCTACTACTTCAAGGCAGGTATAAAGGGTTTGATAGGCAGCTATTTTATCGGTGCTATATTCTCCTTTCCAGAATCTTCTTCTGCACAAGCGCACATACCAGTTGCTCAGGTAATCGCTCACAAATGTTCCAATGGCTCTTGCAGCTTTGGTAGGTTCATAATCAGCAAGGGCAAGATCAACTGTGTGAATGAGGGTATTTAACTCTGATAAAATCCATCGGTCCAGTTCCGGTCTTGATGCCAAGGGTACAGGATTTTCTTTAAAGTTAAAACCATCTATGTTGGCATACAAGGCAAAGAAGGCATACGTATTGTGGAGGGTGCCAAAAAATTTTCTTTGCACATCACCAATTCCTTCCAGGTTAAATTTTAAATTATCCCACGGTTGTGCATTGGCTATCATGTACCACCTGGTGGCATCAGGACCATATTTAGCTAGTGTGTCAAATGGATCAACTGCATTGCCTAGGCGTTTGCTCATTTTATTTCCATTTTTATCTAATACCAATCCATTGCTCACCACATTTTTAAAAGCCACACTGTCAAACAACATTGAGGCAATGGCATGTAAGGTAAAAAACCAACCTCTGGTTTGATCTACGCCTTCGGCAATAAAATCGGCACAGCCCAAACCTTTACCAAAGGGAGCTTGGTGTTGTCCAACAAAATGGTGTTGTGCATAAGGCATGGCACCACTATCAAACCAAACATCAATCAAATCAGCTTCGCGATACATGGGCATGCCATTATCAGCAACTAAAATTACATCGTCAATAAATGGCCTATGTAGATCAAAGGAATCTTTATTGTTGGCGTCAATGGATGATGGATAAGGATTAGCCGACATTAATCCTGCGGCAATGGCTTTTTCAATTTCTGCATGCAGCTGTGCCAATGAGCCTATGCATTTTTCGTGAGCACTGTCTTGAGTGCGCCAAATAGGAAGCGGAATGCCCCAATAGCGGGAACGTGATAAATTCCAGTCAACCAAATTTTCGAGCCAATTGCCAAAGCGGCCAGTGCCAGTACTTTCCGGCTTCCAATTAATGGTTTTGTTGAGAGCTATCATTTTATCCTTAGCGGCTGTGGTTCTAATAAACCAAGAGTCGAGCGGATAATAAAGGATGGGTTTGTCTGTTCTCCAGCAATGCGGATAGTTATGGTCATATTTTTCTATCTTAAAAGCTTTGCCTTCTATTTTTAATTTTAAAGCTATGCGTTCGTCAACACTTAAATACTTATCTAATTTTGGAATAATGCTTTTAAGGGTTAGCTGTTGTTGCGTGAGGGCTGCAGCTTTTTGAGAGTCGGTAAGGTACTGTTCTTTTACAGGTTCGCCAGCAAAACCAAAAACCGGGTCCTTCACTTCATCAGTGAATTTTCCTTGCTTATTAACCAAGGTAAGGTTTCCCAGCTGATGTTGTTGGGCAGTTCTAAAGTCATCGGCCCCGAAACTAGGAGCTAAATGAACTATGCCCGTACCGTCTTCAGTACTCACAAAATCGCCCACTACCACTTTAAAGCTGTCGCCATCTTGAGGGGTAGCATAAGGAAGGAGTTGGTGGTAGTAAATACCAGCTAGTTGATGTCCTTTAGCAGTCCCAATTATTCGATAAGGGATGTTTTTACCATCAGATTGATAATCTTCAAGAGCAAGGGCTTCATTTTTTGGGTTAAAATATTTTCCAATTAGCGCTTGAGCAATAATAACAACTACCGGTTGATGACTGTATTGGTTAAACGTTTGCACAAATGCATAATCAATATTTTTGCCAACAGCCAAACCAGTATTGCTGGGCAATGTCCAAGGAGTAGTGGTCCATGCAAGCAAGTATAATGGGTGATTGGTGGGCCAAAATTTTTCATTTTGAATGATCGGGTGGGCAGCACTTTTGGTTGCATCAACGGCAAACTGAGCTACAATGGTAGTATCCTTTACTTCTTTATAAGTGCCTGGTTGATTTAGTTCGTGCGAGCTAAGTCCGGTTCCGGCAGCAGGTGAATAGGGCTGAATGGTGTAGCCCTTATAGAGTAAATTTTTTTGGTAGAGTTGACCTAATAAATACCAGCAGCTCTCAATGTAATAATTTTCAAAAGTGATATACGGATTTTCTAAGTCAACCCAATAGCCCATTTTGCGGGTAAGATCGTCCCATACTTCTTTATATTTCATCACCTCCTTGCGGCAAGCCTTGTTATAATCGGCTATGGAGATTTTTTTTCCGATATCTTCTTTAGTGATGCCCAATGTTTTTTCAACGCTTAGTTCAATAGGAAGTCCATGAGTATCCCATCCGCCTTTGCGTTCAACTTTGAACCCTTTGAGTGTTTTATACCTACAAAAAATATCTTTTATGGCTCGGGCCATCACGTGGTGAATTCCGGGCAATCCATTAGCACTGGGAGGTCCTTCGTAAAATACGAATGGAGGGGCAGCTTCCCGCTCGGTGATGCTGGCTTCGAATACTTGTTCTTTTTGCCACCACTGTAAAATTTCATCAGCCAATTGCGGTAAGTTAAGTTGCTGATATTCTTTGTATTTATTCGCCATAAAATCAATCTAAAAAAGAGGGGCAAAATTAAGAAAAAATGCTGAATGACTGACCGTTGTAAAATGGGAAATGAACCAACAGATTGATTATACAAATGTCTAACAAAATAAAATAATGGCTAAATAATTTAAATCTTAAACCTTCGCAGACGACTTTCGTTTCCATACCTTTGCCAGGCATGCCAGATAGTAGCACCATAAATTTGATTGATACGCCCAGTGTAGCACCAGATGCCCCTCAAGCTGCTGCTCCCGCTGCCGCCATCAGTTTTTTTGGAGCACACGAGTTGGCATTAAAAAACGAAGCTCCGGTAAATCATCCACAGGCCACGCCTGACTGGGTATTTCCAGTGATGGTACTATTTGTAGCCATTTTTGCTGCTTTGAAGGTGTATTATCAAAAATTTTTCATTCAAATACTCGCTAGTTTTTTTAATGCCACCTTGGCAAAACAAATTGTGCGGGATGAAAATATCTTTGTGCAGCGGGCTACATTGCTTTTGTCTATTGTGTTCAATTTAGTGGTAGCCATGCTGCTTTATTATACCAGCATAGCCTTGCACTGGAAGATTCCTGGCGAACTCACGGGATTCATGCGCTTTTTGTTTTTTTCATTGTTAGTAGCATCGTTATATGCATCTAAATTTTTGGTGATCCGGTTGAGTGCAGCACTTTTAGGCAATGAGCGCGAAATGAACGCCTATATCTTCACCATTTTTTCTATCAATAATATATTGGGCATTCTACTCATCCCCATTCTTATACTCATGGCCTTTACCCATCAGTTAAGTTTTATTCAATTGCTTAACGCAGCCTTAGCGATCAGCGCCATAGCTTATTTATTTAGGCTGGTGCGTGGGGTGCTCATAGGGTTGAATGCAAACACATTTAGTGGATTGTATTTATTTTTGTACCTTTGCGCCCTTGAATTGGCACCGCTTGCTGTGTTATTAAAATTTATTAGCAAGCTTTAATTCGCAACAAAAGACTTATAATTAATAATTAAAGAAAGATTCTGCTAATGAAGGTAAAGAGCATTTTGGTAACGCAACCTAAGCCCGAAACCGACAAATCCCCTTATTTCGACCTAGCAAAAAAATTTAATCTGAAGATAGATTTTCGCCCATTTATTCATGTGGAAGGGGTGAATGTTGCAGAATTTAAAAAGCAAAAGGTTTCGGTACTAGACCACTCCTCAGTGATCTTTACAAGCCGCAATGCAGCCGATCATTTTTTTAGAATATGTGCTGAGCTCAAATTGACGCCTCCTGAAACAATGAAGTATTTTTGTATCAGCGAAAGCACCGCCTACTATTTACAGAAATACATCGTTTACAGAAAGCGTAAAATATTTTTTGGCAAGCAAACCATTGCCGATTTGATGGATGTAATTAAAAAACATAAGACAGATAAGTTTTTGGTGCCCTGCACTGATATTCACAAGCAAGAGATTTTCGAAACGCTTGAAAAACAAAAGATAGCCTATACCAAAGCCATCATTTACAAAACAGTGGCCAGTGATTTAAGCGATTTGGAAAAAGTAAATTATGATGTGTTGGTATTTTTTAGTCCAAGTGGCATTACTTCTTTGTATAAAAATTTTCCAAAGTTTAAGCAAAACAATACACGCATAGCAGCATTTGGTCCCAGCACAGCAAAGGCCGTGCATGATGCAGGCCTTAAACTAGACATAGCAGCACCTGTCCCCGCAGCCCCTAGCATGACCATGGCATTGGAACAGTACATCAAGAAGGCCAATAAGGGATAATATTTTTAATAATTTAAGTAAAAATTTTAGCTAAGTTCGTGAATGGCTAATGATCAAAAATTTGGTTTCAGCAAAAGCGAGCGATTGTGTAGCAAGCGTAATTTAGAGCTTTTATTAGCCCAAGGTGAATCCATAAATCTCAGTGGGATAAAAGTAATCTACCGATTAATGGCACAGGCCAAGCCAGGATTCATGCAATTGGCCATAAGTGTACCCAAAAGAAATTTTAAAAAAGCGGTAGATCGCAATCGCACCAAGCGATTGATACGGGAAGTTTTTCGCAAAGAGAAGCAATCAATCAACCACCTACTGCAGTTGAAGGAACAGAGTCTACATCTGCTAATAATATATTACTACAAACAGCTGCCTGACTTAAAACTATTAGTATCACAATTGACCAAAGCTTTCGCTGCTATTGAAAAAAGCATTAAATAAAATTATAAGCTTTCCCATAGTTATGATGGTGCGCCTTTATCAAGGAGCCATATCACCCTTACTCCCTAGGGCTTGCCGCTATGACCCTACTTGTTCGCAATACATGTTAGATGCAGTGGCTAAGTATGGCCCAATGCGTGGAGTGCTTAAAGGGGTGAAGCGGATATTAAAATGTCATCCATGGGGAGGCCACGGCCACGATCCAGCATAGCTATCTTACCACTTTGAGCATAAAAAGTAACCAACCATCTGCCAACCACCTATTGGCATTATCCGCTTGCCGGTTGCACAATAGCCATGCGTATCCTAGCGTTCATGTATTGCCTATCTTTACAGCCTATGTTTTTTAAAAAAATTCCATCCATTAGTACAGCGGTACTGCTGTTATTATGTATGTTCATTGCTGCGGCTTTCAAAGATAATTACTTTGAGCTTAGTAAAAATTTAGAAATATTTACAGCTGTTTACCGAGAACTATACACGGGTTATGTAGATCAGCCAGATGCCGATAAACTCATGAAAAAGGGAATTGATGAAATGCTTAGTTCCCTTGATCCATATACCTCTTTTATACCTGAAGCTGAAACAAAAAATTATAGATCCATTAGCAGCGGAAAATATGGTGGAATAGGTGCAGTAATAAAAATTAAAAATCAAGAGGGGGTTGTGGGTGAAATTTTTGAAGGTTTTGCAGCTGATAAGGCGGGGTTGAAGGTGGGAGATATTTTAAAAACCATCAATGGCCAGTCAACCCAAAATTTAAAAACCACTGACATATCCAAGTTACTAAAAGGAGAGGCTGGCACAGTGGTGAATTTAGAAGTAAAAAAGCCTGGAACGGATAAATTGATGGCCTTGGAAATTGTTCGTGAAGAAATTAAAATAAAAAACATCGACTGGTATGGAATGCTGCCTAACAATGTAGGGTATATAAAATTAGCAGGATTTACGGATGGGGCAGGTCAAGAAATTAAAAAAGCCACAGAAGATTTATTATTAAATAAAAAGGCAGCGCGCTTGATATTAGATCTAAGAAATAATCCTGGGGGCCTCTTACATGAAGCGGTAAATGTATGTAATGTATATCTGCCCAAAGGTACATTGATAGTCACCACTAAAGGGCGCACCACAGCCAGTGAGAAAAGCTACCGAACACTCAATGAAGTTACCGCCCAAAACATTCCATTAGTAGTATTGGTAAATGGCAACAGCGCCAGCGCCAGCGAAATAGTGAGTGGAGCGTTACAGGACTTGGACAGGGCAGTGGTTATTGGTCAGAAAACATTTGGAAAGGGATTGGTTCAAAATACACGTACCTTACCTTACAATACATTGTTAAAGCTCACCACTAGTAAGTATTATATTCCAAGTGGCAGGTGCATCCAAGCACTCAATTATCAATTGAGAAAAACCGATGGCACCGCTACAAGCATAGCCGATAGTCTCAAAAAAACTTTTCTAACTACGAATGGGCGGGTCGTATACGATGGCGGAGGGATACAACCGGATGTTGCCATAGCACCTACCGAACAAAATGCATTTATAAACATGATTGCCACTGGCGATTTTTTATTTGATTTTGCTACTGATTACACTGCCAGTCATAACACTATTGATACCAGTGGATTGGCTGTAGACAATAGTTTGTGGCAAGGATTTGAAAGTGCATTTTTAGGAATTTCCACCAAGTATGAGAATGCATCGGAAAAGGCGCTTGCCAGCTTAGAAAGTTCGGTAGCCAAGGAAAATTACCACAGTATGTTACAGTCGCAAATAAATTCTATCAAAACTGAACTAAAATCTCTAAAGCAAAAAGACCTCACCCTCAACAAGGCACAAATTATGCCCATGCTGTTAGAAACGCTAGCCGGTAGATATTATTATGAAGCTGGGAAGGTTGCTACCAACGTGCGTTACGACCCAATAGTGATGCAGGCTATTACTCTTTTAACCCATCCAGATAGCTGTCAACAAATATTAAAAAACCATCAACCTCCTGCTACTAAAAAATAGCTCAAGGTTATTGCCAAACAAAAAGGCATTTTGATTATTTTCAAGCCCTCAAAGGGAAAGCATGGCCACCAAGATAGAACGACTTGAACTCACACTTGATTTTATACTCATAGGCATTAGCACGCAATTGCCAGCATATAAAGTTTGTTTTGAACTCAATCAAAAGTTGCAGCTCTCATTAACCAAGCAAGTTAAGCCCCATCCATTTTTTATTCCTAAACGCATGCTCAATGCCGATGCCGATCTATACAGTTACTATGATGGCGCAGGAATAAATTACCGTCTCATTAAAAATAAGGCTGAACAAGGCTTGGTGGTTCCTGAATTAAAACAAATAGATTATTTGCTCTGTGTTCATGATATGCAAGGCAAAACCACCGCAATTAATATTTATACAAAATTAAAAACATATAAACAATTTTTGGGAGTGTTTAATTGTGATGTAAACACCTTAAAATCAAAAGACAATTTATACTTTGATGAGTAATATACCATTTAATAAAACCAAAATAGTAGCCACTATAGGGCCAGCCACCTCAAGTTATGAGATGCTTGAAAAAATAATCATGGCAGGAGTAGATGTTTGCAGGCTTAATTTTTCACATGGCGAGTATGCTGTGCATAAGGAAGTGATAGACAATATAAGGCGAGTAAATGCAAAACATCAAATACACACCTCTATACTTGTTGACTTGCAAGGACCCAAGTTGCGCATAGGCATGGTGGAACAAAATGAAGCGATATTAAATCCAGGAGATGAAGTTACATTTACCAATAAGGAGTGTATAGGAACTGCCAAACAATTGTACATGACTTATCCTCAATTTGCCAAGGACGTAAAAGTAGGAGAGACCATTTTGATTGATGATGGCAAACTTCAATTCACGGTTATGTCAACTAATCTAAAAGATACTGTGGTGGCAAAGGCAATCAATGGAGGTGTATTAAGTTCGAAGAAGGGCGTGAACCTGCCCAACACCAAAATCTCCTTACCTTGTTTAACACCAAAGGATTTAGCCGATCTTCAATTTGCATTGGAGCAACAAGTAGATTGGATAGGGCTTTCGTTTGTGAGATCAGCGAGTGATATTCTGGAGTTGAAACAAATCATAAACAAGGCCAATAAAAAAACCAGGGTAATTGCCAAGATTGAGAAGCCAGAAGCGGTAAAAGAAATAGATGCCATTATCTATGCCACCGATGCGGTAATGGTGGCTCGAGGCGATTTAGGAGTAGAAATACCGATGCAAGAAGTACCGCACATACAGAAAGAAGTAGTTTTAAAAAGTATAAAAGCCGGTAAGCCTGTAATTATTGCTACTCAGATGATGGAAAGCATGATCACCAATTATACGCCCACCCGAGCTGAAGTAAATGATGTGGCTAACAGTGTACTTGATGGTGCCGATGCTGTAATGCTCAGTGGAGAAACGTCAGTGGGTAAATATCCAGTAAAGGTAGTAGAAGCCATGCGCGACATCATAGCTCGAACAGAGCAACGTGCTTATCGTTACCACTTAGGCAATGATCCAGATAGCGAATCGCCTTCATTTATTCCAGAAGCCATTTGCTATCAAGCTACTGTTATAGCTGAAAAAGTAAATGCTGATGCAATAGTAGCCATGACCAGTACGGGATTCACAGCACAAAAAACTGCTTGTCAACGACCACACTCTCCCATTTTTATTTTTACTGATGAGCAACATCTGCTTACCATACTCAATTTAGTATGGGGGGTAAGAGTTTATTACTACAATAAGTACGTGAGTACTGATCAAACCATTGCGGATTTACATCAAATGATTATTGACAGGGGCTTCGTAGAAAGGGGCGATATTATTGTAAACATAGCAAGCATTCCCATGGAAGAAAGAGGCAAGGCCAATATGATAAAAGTTACTAGAATTAAATAAATATATAAACAATACAATACCCCTACAATATGAACATAGCCCTTTTAAAAGAGATTTGTGAAACACCTGGTACCAGTGGCTTTGAACAGCCCATTCGTAACGTTGTGCTGCGTGAATTAAAAGCCATGAACATAAATCATTATATTGATGCAATGGGCAATGTAATCGCCCTAAAGCCAGGCAAGGAGGATAAGCGAGTAATGATAGCGGCACATATGGATGAAATAGGATTTATAGTAACCCATATTGATGAAAATGGATTTTTACGTTTCCACACCTTAGGTGGGTTTGATCCTAAAACACTAACTGCACAGCGGGTAATCGTACATGGTAAAAAAGATTTGATAGGAGTAATGGGCTCTAAACCCATCCACCTAATGACAGCCGAAGAACGAACCAAACCTGTCCATATCCAAGATTACTTTATAGACCTTGGCATGTCGCGCAAAGAGGTGGAAAAAGTGGTGAGTGTGGGCACCCCTGTTACACGACAGCGAGAATTAATAGAAATGGGTGATTGTGTTAATTGTAAAAGTATAGATAACCGAGTTTCGGTATTCATTTTATTAGAAACCCTTCGAAGGCTTAAAAAAACCAGTTACCACATCTATGGCGTTTTTACTGTACAAGAGGAAGTAGGGTTAAGAGGAGCCCAAGTAGCTGCACATCACATAGAGCCACATTTTGGGTTTGGTTTAGATACCACCATAGCCTATGATGTACCAGGATCGGCTGCACATGAACAAGTGACTAAATTAGGTCACGGCACTGCTATTAAAATAATGGATAGCAGCACCATTTGTGATTACCGAATGGTTAGCTACATGAAAAAAACAGCGGATAAATACAAAGTAAAATGGCAGGCAGAAATTTTACAAGCTGGCGGAACTGATACTGCAGGTGTGCAACGCATGGGTAAAACCGGTGCCATAGCCGGTGCTGTAAGCATTCCTACACGCCATATTCACCAAGCAATTGAAATGGCAAACAAGGAGGATATAAAAAACAGTATTTCGCTATTACAGCATTGCCTTGAAGACCTACACCTGCACAATTGGAGTTTTTAGAATCATCATCATTTTTTTTGCACACCAAAAATTTACATTCTTATCTAAATAACTATTGATGCCAGGGGCCACTCTAAAGCGGATTGTTAGCAGTTTGCCAACCCCATATTAGTGATGCTCACCCTCAATTATTCCCCAACCACAAAAATATGCCCTAGGGCAGTGCTAATTTTAACACAATTTTAAGGGAATATTCGTTTTCTCTTCTTAATTTGCTCCTTTATATATCATGCAGGAGTTGCTTCGAAAACATATTGATCCCCTAGTACAGATTTATAATACCATGCAAGATGGAATTATTTTTTCTGACCCGCATGATGATATCTTTTTTATTAATCCTGCAGGGGCCAAATACCTTGGCTACCATACATCAGATCTGATAGGTAAAAAATTAGAAAATATCATACCAGATTTTGAATCAAGCAAAAAGGAAATTTTAAAATCGTTAATAGTAGATAAAGCATTTTTTACAAAAGGAAAATTCATGGCCCATGGCAATAGTATTGTAAATACAAGTACTATTATCACTAAGGTGAACAATGCAAGTGCTGATGATCTGGGGTTGATGACCATCTTCAAAGATCCAAAATTAGAAATAGACCCGCCCAATTTATTAGACCATGTAGTGTTCAAAGCATTAAACGCACGCACTGAAGAAATATGGTATATAACTGATGTGAAGCACGGAAAGATCGTATTTATTAGCGATTCCATTGAAACCATCTTAGGTTGGAATAAGCAGGAGTACTTATTAGGTGGATGGGGTTATGGACTTTCGCGCATTCATGCTGATGATCATCAAGTAATACACAGGGTAAACATAGAATGTTTGGCATTGCGCAATCAAGTAAAATACATTTATGATCAAGTGCCAGTTACCTTTGATTACCGAGCCCGACATGCTGATGGGCACTATTTATGGCTGCACAATGAATGCACCGTATTTGAACGAGATGATCAAGAGGAGGTGAAAAGTTTTATAGGTACCATGCGCGACATAACCTTACAAAAAACAGCATCGCTAAATGCACTCACCAAAGAGCAATTACGAAATGAAGTAATAGAATTATTACATGGCGAACCATACTTAAATTTGGCCTTTCTTAAAAATTTTATCGATAAAAATGAACCAATCGCTTTTAAACCTGAGCAAACAGTAAAGCTTACTGAACGCGAATTAGAAGTGGTGAAACTAATCGTTGCAGGTGAAACTGCTCGGCAAATTGGAGTCAGACTTTTTATCAGCGAGCACACGGTAAATCAACACCGAAAAGTTATTATGAAAAAACTAAATGCCCGCAACCTAGCCGATATGGTGCGCATAGCACTGGCTATGAACCTTGGGTAGTTTTTTTATCTTTGTTGTATGATGACCTCCGTGGAGCTGCGCGATTATCTTTTACGTATCATCCAAACGCTACCTGACAGTCCGGGCGTGTATCAGTATTTTGATAAAGATCAAAAACTAATTTATGTAGGCAAGGCTAAAAGTTTAAAAAAACGAGTAGGAAGTTATTTTCACACCTCCAAACATGAGTATGGCAAAACACGATTGCTGGTAAAAAACATTGCCGATATTAAGACCATAAAAGTGGCAACCGAAATGGATGCACTCTTATTAGAAAACAACTTAATAAAAAAACATCAACCAAAATATAATATTAATCTTAAAGATGATAAAACCTACCCTTGGATCATCATAAAGAAAGAATCTTTTCCAAGAGTGTTTTATACTCGCAAGCTCATTAAAGATGGTAGTGAGTATTATGGCCCCTACACATCGGTGAAAATGATACAAACGCTTATCGATTTGTTTAAGGATCAGTTTAAACTTCGTACATGCCAATTACCGCTTTCTGAAGCCAACATAGCAGCCCAAAAGTTTAAAGTATGCTTAGAATATCACATTGGCAACTGTAAGGCGCCCTGCATAGGATTGGTTCAGGCCCCTGTCTATGACGGTCATATTGATTACATAAGGCAAATTTTAAAGGGCAACATTCATCTAGTAATCAATCACCTAAAGCAGCAAATGAAAACTTATGCCGATGGTTATCAATTTGAAGAGGCACAGCGGTTGAAAGAGCAGTTGGACGCAATGGAAAGTTTTCATAAAAAAAGTGTGGTAGTAAATCCTGCTATTCATAATGTGGATGTTTTTAGCATCATCACAGATGAAGAAGCAGCGTATGTTAATTTTTTGAAGGTAATGAATGGAGCCATCATCCAAGCACACACAGTAGAAATTAAAAAAAAATTAGATGAAACCGAAGACGAAATACTTCAATTGGCCATAGCAGACATCAGGGAAAAGTTCCACAGCGACTCAAAGGAATTAATTTTACCGTTTGAGCCTGAGCTAGATTTATTAAATGTAAATGTTACCGTACCCAAAATTGGCGATAAGAAGCATTTGTTAGACCTATCCATTCGGAATTTACAATATTATATAAAAGAAAAAAAATTACAGCTCGACAAGGTAAATCCTGAAAATAAAATCAACAGATTGTTAGCGCTCATGCAGCGCGACTTACGATTAACCACACTACCAAGGCATATTGAGTGTTTTGACAATTCCAATCTACAGGGTGATTATGCCGTTGCAGCAATGAGTGTATTTAAAAATGCTAAACCTAGTAAACGCGACTATCGCCACTATAACATTAAAACCGTAACCGGCCCTGATGATTTCGCTTCAATGGAAGAAGTGATCTACAGGCGCTATAAGCGTGTGTTGGAAGAGGCCCTTCCCTTGCCCCAACTCATTGTAATAGATGGGGGCAAAGGACAATTGAGTTCTGCTTTGAACAGTTTGCAAAAATTAGATCTTTTAGGGAAAGTGGCCATTATAGGCATTGCAAAGAAATTGGAAGAAATTTACTACCCAGGCGATAGTGTACCCATGTATCTTGATAAGAAATCAGAAACATTAAGAGTAATACAGCACCTGCGTGATGAAGTGCACCGCTTCGGTATAACCCATCACAGAAAAAAGAGAAGTAAAGAAATTATTAAAACAGAGTTAGATCAAATAGTTGGTATCGGTAGTAAAACAGCCGAAGCCTTATTAACACATTTCAAATCGGTAAAAAATATTGAACAGGTTACCATAGATCAATTAGCAGCTGTAGTTGGTCAAGCGAAAGCGATTTTAGTGCATCGTCATTTTAATCCTGAACCTTGAAATAATGCTACCGGTGTTATTTTAGTTCAATAGTGCTGCTGCCAATGAGACTACTAGCGTGATACAGTTCCACTTTATATTTACCAGGTGTAAAGTTAGAACCCTTAGCCCAAACGGCATCTACTTCAGTATCAGTTCCGGCATACTCTACATTTTGTTTCATGGTGTACACCAGTTGCTGACCATTTACATTAATAGCTTCCTGATTTGAACTCATCACGCCTCCATCAGGGCCTAGTACTCTTACAAAAATTTCTTGCGTACCCCTGCGGGTAATGCTGTTTCTGAGCAATGTAAATTTGGTATGAATTTGTTGTACTTGTTTGGCTTTAAGCGTAGGAATATTTTTACCAGATGATTTTATGCGCACTGCTTCTGTAATGATTCTTTCGGCCAGCAAAACACTACCAGCATTTACTTGGTTGCTCAAGTTCTGATTTTCTTTTGATAGACTTTCAGTTCTGTTCTTCTCAGTATTGAGGTTAGAAGTAAGCTGTTCCTTATCCGCTACTAATGATTTATTAACGGTGTTCAATGAATCAATTTGAGCTAGGTAAACAGCATTCATTTCTCGTAGCTTAGCCAATTCCGCTTTGGCTTTTGCAATTTGAGCAGGCCCACCCGCTGCAATAAGTTTTTGTATTTCGGCAACTTTCGAAGCTATCTCTTCATCTTTTGAGGTGAGCTGGTTGTGCAAATCTAAATTTTCTGATTTCATCTTCTCATGTTCCATGCGCACTTTGTCCAAATCCCTTTGTAAATTTTCTTTTTCTTGAGTGGTGGTAATGAGTTGTTGATTGGTTTGATCGAGCCTATTTTTTTTGTCAAAAAATTGCCATAGCAACAATCCGTTGGTACCTAATAGAATGGCAATAACAACTATTACAATGCTTTTTTTTGGTCCGTGCTCTTGCACATCAGTATCAGCAATTTTATTCATGGGATTTAATGGTTGGTGGTGTGGTTAGTTAAGGTGAGATAAAAAAAATTATGCTTTGATGGCTTGGTCTTTTTTTAATTCATCAACATAATTCAATTTAAGATCAGTGAGGGCAGCGGCTATCATTCTTTCCAAATCAGCAGTAATATTGCCTTTGGTTTTTTCTTTTAACATTTCTAGCATATCTATTCCTTGTTTTGCGGCCTCCATGTTTCGTTCTATGGTATCGGTCATAGGGTTTTTAATTTTCCCCATGCCCTGCATAGCTGAACTTTGGAATAAAAAAATTAGTGATGCTAACATTTGGTCGTGCTGATTCATCCTTGGTCGGTCTAATTAAAGTTACTTCAACAAAAATACAAAACTATTTTACCTATCAAAATAATTCTTATCTAATTGTGAACAGTGTAGGATTTTAAAATAGTTTATATAAATTGCTGTCAGAATTATGTTTACAAGTGTAGTCAAATGGTGGCGCAGTTTGGTGTGGTTGCTCTATCCACACACTTGTGCAGCATGTAGCAGGCCTTTAAATAGAACGGAACGCAGCATATGCCATGGTTGCCAACATGTGCTGCCACAAACCAATTACCATCAAGATAATTCCAATCCTGTAGTGCAACACTTTTGGGGTTTGGTGCCAGTCTCCAATGCCGTGGCCTACTATCATTTTGTAAAAGGTGAGCGAGTGCAGCATTTACTCCATGCCCTTAAGTACAGCAACCGGCCTGATGTGGGTATATATGTGGGCGAGTGTTATGGAGCATTACTCAAGGACTATGAAGCATTTCAAACCATTGATGTAATAGTACCGGTACCGCTGCATCAAGATAAATTACAATGGCGTGGCTATAATCAAAGTGAGGCCTTTGCACAAGGTCTAGCCACTACTATGAAAATACCTGTTGATGCAGGATTGATCATTCGCAATGAAGCTACTGAAACCCAAACCCGAAAACATCGGTTTGAAAGGTACATCAATGTAAATCAAAAGTTTTCAATATTGGAAAGTGCCGATCTTAAAGGCAAGCACATTTTATTAGTTGACGATGTGATTACCACCGGTGCCACACTAATAGCCTGTGCCGAAGCCCTGGTGAGCAAGCACGCCACGGTGAGTATAGCAGCCATAGCAGCAGCCGGACATTAATTTTTAGTGTAATGATCATATTACTTACGATATTTGCACCATGGCGCATAGTATAGCAATTGCTAAAACACAAGATAAGGCTGATGCCTACCGATCGTTAATGCCGCAGCTGGAAGCACTTTGCGCTGGCGAGTCTAATATTACTGCCAATGTGGGCAATGTGTGCGCAGCACTAAAGCAAACTTTTCAATGGTGGTGGGTTGGTGTATATTGGGTAGTTGAAAATGTTTTGGTTTTAGGTCCCTTTCAAGGGCCTGTAGCTTGTACCCGCATACAGTATGGCAAAGGGGTTTGTGGTAAGGCTTGGCAGCAAGAAGCTACCATTTTAGTGCCCGATGTAGAAAAATTTGAGGGGCATATTGCCTGTAGTAGCTTAAGCCGAAGTGAAATCGTGATTCCCATTATTAAAAACAATATCGTTATCGGAGTATTGGATGTAGACAGTCAGTGGCTGCATCATTTTGATGAAACCGATGCTGCCGCTCTTCAAGATATTGCAAAGCTAATAAGTGATCTATGCTGAAGTTGCCGATATTATTCGCGCTCGCCATCATGCTATGTGGCTGCGCCCAACAAGCCAATCCCACCGGTGGAAAACGCGATATCCAGCCACCGAAATTGATGACTAGCACCCCTGAACAATTGATGAAGAATTTCAAGGGTCAAGAGCTAATTTTAAATTTCGATGAGTATATACAAGTTAAAGAGTTGACTTCACAACTTTTAATATCGCCACCACTTCGTAATGGCATTAAATCCAAAATTCAGAAAAGATCACTAATACTCACCCATAATGACACGCTAAATCCCAACACCACTTATACAATAAGTTTTGGCAATGCTATAGCAGATTTAAATGAAGGCAATGTATTACAAGATTTAAAATTAGTATTTGCAACCGGACCTACCATTGATACTGCTAGTATTCAAGGCTTGGTAGCAGATGCCAGCACTAACAAGGGGGAAGCAGGCGTAGCGGTTTTACTATTTGAATCGGATAATGATTCAAGCATATTTAATGCCGTACCAAATTACTACACCCGAACTATTGAAGGTGGCTTATTCAATTTTCAATATATAAGCCCCCAATCATACACCATCTATGCCCTCAAGGAAAAGAATAACAACTTCAAGTATGATGATCAAGAAGAACTCATCGGAAAATTAACTACACCCGTCCCTTCAAATAGTACAGCCCCTCCATTTTCTTACTTTAAGCCATTACCCAAATTAAATTTGATCAAATGTCAATCAGAAGCACCAGGAAAAATAGTATGCTACTACAATCAACCAACGGTAAATTTTAATTGGCAATTTTTAGGGGATACAAGCGGGCTGCAACTTTATACTGTTAGCTCCAATGCCAGAGGCGATACCACCACTATTTGGTATGCCAATAATCAATTTGACAGTTTGAGTATACTGCTTAGAACCAGCACTACTACAGATACAGTGAACTTGCGGCTATCGCGTAAAAATGCTGCTGCCATTGGTCGCGGTCAGCAAGTTTTGCAAATTAAAACCACAGTAGATCAATCGGGCTTGTTAGCACCCAATCAATTTCTGTCTCTGCATTTCAGTTTTCCTATTGCAAAATTAGATACCAATAAACTAATGTTGCGTGCTGATAGCCTACAGCTAGCACCCAAACACGAATGGGTCAGTGACGATTTTTTAAAACTTAACCTTTCTCATAATTGGGTGGAGGGGAAAGCCTATAAACTATGGCTGCTGCCCGGTATGGCTACCGACCTTTATGGCAATACCCATGACACCATTAGAATTAATTTTACAGTGAGGCCTACGGAAAGTTATGGCACCCTACTTTTGAAACCGCAAGCATTGGATAGTACTGCCCAATACGCCATTCAGCTACTAAATGAATCAGGAAGCATTGTTCAAACAGCCACTGGCATCCAGCAGAACATTACATGGAACTATGTAGAACCTGGCATTTATCATGTTAAAATCATTGTTGATACCGATGCAAATGGAAACTACACCACTGGCAGCATCATCCCATACCGTGAAGCAGAAAAAGTATTCTTCTATAAAGAACCCATTATCATAAGAGCCAACTGGGATGTGGAAATTTCGTTAGATCCATTGGTAAAATAACTAAAAAAAGCCAGGCCTTCAGTAAAACAGCTCATACCTTGAATAGATTCGATTCTTATCGACCATTTAGGCTGAATTACAAGGAATCTAGTGATTAGAATTTAACGATTTAGTTATTCTAAAACTATACTTTCTTAAATCAATGGAAGTAATTTTACAGATAGATAATTATCAAACGATAAAAACAAGCCGATTGAAGTTATATTAGCCGAGGCCTCTATGCAGTAATAGGTAATTTTGCAACCATAGCTGTCACTTGTTCCACAATAGCCTTCGTATCGAAACCGCATTCTTCATAGAGTTCGCGTTGTTCGCCATGTTCAATAAATTGATCAGGAATACCCATTCTCACTAGGTGGGCATGGTATTGGTGGTCGATCATAAATTCAGCAATAGCACTGCCAAATCCACCTTGAATGCACCCATCTTCAATGGTTATTATTTTATTGAATTTTTTAAATATGGAATGCAATAAAGCATTGTCAAGAGGTTTTGCAAATCGCATGTCATAATGAGCGGGGTGAATGTGGTTGGTAGCCAGTATTTCACAAGCTGCAACAGCAAAATTACCAGGGTGTCCGAGCGATAGGATGGCTACATCTTCACCATTTCGTACCATGCGACCTTCACCTATTTTAATTTCGGTTAATGGTTGCTGCCAATCTAATATCACACCATTTCCTCTAGGGTATCTAATGCTAAAAGGCATGGCATTGTGCTGTAGCGAAGCTGTATACATTAAATTTCGCAGTTCAATTTCGTTCATTGGAGCACTCACCACCATGTTAGGGATGCATCTAAAAAAGGCAATGTCAAAAGCCCCGTGGTGGGTAGGTCCATCGGCACCAGCCAGGCCCCCTCTATCGAGACAAAAAATTACATGGAGTTTTTGTAATGCCACATCGTGCACCACTTGGTCATAAGCCCGTTGCATAAAGCTGGAATAAATATTGCAAAAAGGCACCATCCCTTGGGTGGCCAAGCCAGCACTAAAAGTAACTGCATGTTGTTCGGCAATGCCCACATCAAATGCTCTTTCGGGCATTGCTTTCATCATAATATTGAGAGAGCAGCCACTAGGCATAGCAGGAGTAACACCTACTATTTTTTCATTTTGTTTGGCTAGTTCCACCATTGTATGGCCAAATACATCTTGATATTTTGGTGGTGTAGGTTGAGGGTTGGCGGGTTTAAAAATTTCTCCAGTAATTTTATCAAATAAGCCAGGGGCGTGCCATTTGGTTTGATCTTTTTCAGCCAGCGCATATCCCTTGCCTTTTACAGTAAGCGCATGTAGTATTTTAGGGCCAGGAATATTTTTTAAATCATTTAATACTTTTACAAGTCTATTTACATCATGGCCATCTACCGGTCCAAAATATCGAAACCGCAAGCTTTCGAATAAATTACTCTGTTTTAGCAAAGAGGTTTTCACGGCATTTTCAACTTTGCTGGCAATTTCTTGAGCATTGGGTCCGAACTTGCTTATCTTTCCGAGCATTTTCCATACCTCGTCTTTCACCTTATTATAAGTTTGAGAGGTAGTAATATCAGTTAAATATTCTTTGAGTGCACCCACATTAGGGTCTATACTCATACAGTTATCATTTAAAATAACAAGTAGATTAGAGTTTTCTACGCCAGCATGGTTCAGCGCTTCAAATGCTAAGCCAGCGGTCATAGCACCATCGCCTATGATAGCCACATGCTGTTGCAATTCATCACCTTTCAATCTACTACCCACAGCCATGCCCAATGCAGCTGATATGGAAGTGGAGGAGTGCCCCACACCAAATGTATCATAATGGCTTTCTGATCGTTTGGGGAAACCACTAAGTCCGCCATAAATTCTGTTCGTATGAAAATTATCCCTTCTGCCGGTAAGTATTTTATGCCCATAGGCTTGATGGCCTACATCCCAAACTAATTGGTCCTTAGGGGTATTAAATGCATAATGCAGCGCCACTGTGAGTTCAACCACGCCAAGTGAGGCGCCAAAATGCCCCCCATTTACCGAAACCACATCGATAATATAGTCGCGCAGTTCTTTACACACTGCCTCTAGATCTTCTTCTTTAATTCGTTTTAAATCATCAGGCGAGTTGATTTTGCGAAGCAACTTTCCAGCTTTCGCAGCTTTCTGATCACTGGATTTAGGATGTGTGCCCGCTGAGTTGCCATGTGCGCCCTGATGGGCTACAAAAGAATGTTTCTTCAAAGCGTGATTAAATTTAAAATACTAAAGAACAACAAATATACAAATGATTAGTTTACGGTGCATCTATCCAACCATATAATTAGAAAACGTGACAAGGCTATGCACAGGGGTAATTGCATGGCTAGTTTAATGAGAGGAATGAAAGCTCAAGGGTGAATGGCTCATGTTTGGCTTACAATAGCAATAGCTTCTGGTAGCAATTGAGTGTGATTAAGAGTCTACCTTTTGTATGTTAACAAAATGAACCACCAAAGCTTGTGCACCTGATACAGTAAACGGGAAAGTTAGAAAGGCTGGCAAGTGGGCACCATGGTCTGGTTATTTGAATACGATGTTATAAATTAAAAATCTAACTTTGCTAAAGATCAGTATGTCAGGCATTTGAGCCCATAGAAAATGGTAATTATATTTGTTAGAGACCTGGTAATTTTGTTTCTTTGCATCCCTTTAAAAAAGGCTTGTTAGGAAAATAATATGGAACAACGCAATGTTAAACTATTTAGCGGCACTGCCTCTCATTATTTGGGAGAGAAAATAGCTGATGCATATGGCCTTCCATTGGGCAATGTGAACGTATCGCGGTTTAGCGATGGGGAGTTTTCGCCAGCCTTTGATGAATCAGTTAGGGGATGTGACGTATTTATCATTCAAAGTACTTTTTCACCTAGCGACAATTTAATGGAACTGCTCATGTTAATAGATGCAGCTCGCAGGGCAAGTGCACATTACATTACGGCAGTTATTCCTTATTTTGGATACGCCCGCAGCGATAGAAAGGACAAACCAAGAGTTGCGATTGCCGCAAAATTGGTGGCTAATTTGTTAAGTGCAGCCGGTGTTACCCGTTTAATGACCATGGATCTTCATGCACCACAAATACAAGGTTTTTTTGATGTGCCGGTAGATCACGTTGATGCAAGTTCATTGTTTATCCCCTATATTCAATCACTAGGTTTGCCACAGCTCACCATCGCAGCCCCTGATATGGGTGGTGTGCACCGTGCCCGTGGCTATGCCAAGTACTTTAAAGCCGATATGGTAATATGTGATAAGCAACGAAAAAAAGCCAATGAAGTGGATTCTATGACTGTAATTGGTGATGTAGAAGGGAAAGACATATTATTAGTAGATGATATAGTAGATACAGCCGGAACCCTTACCAAGGCAGCAGAAATGCTTTTTGACAAGGGTGCAGCTAGTGTTAGAGCCTGTTGCACACATCCAGTATTAAGTGGGCAAGCATATGATAGAATAGAAAATTCAAGATTAACAGAACTTATCGTCACAGACACAATACCTCTAAGAAAACATTCAGACAAAATTAAAGTAGTTGGAACAGCTGATATGTTTGCACGAATCATCAAGCGGGTATATGTTTATGAAAGCATTAGTCAACTTTTTGTAGTATAAATTTCATTAGAATTACAGTTAACTAAATATATAAATTAAATTTTAAAAAAATGAAATCATTAACAATCCAGGGAACTGCTAGAGCAGTCCAATCAAAGCAACTTCTAAAGAAGTTACGGGCAGAGGGTAACGTTCCGTGTGTATTGTATGGAGGCGAAGAGCAAATCCATTTCAGTGCACCGGTGCTAAGTTTTAAACCATTGGTTTATTCACCGGAAGTTTATGTTGTCAACATTGAAGTGGGTGGCAAAACGCATTCAGCAGTGATGAAAGAAATACAATTTCATCCGGTAACGGATGCTTTGATGCACATTGATTTTTTGGCTACCAATGAAAGCAAGTCGGTAGTTATGGAAGTTCCAGTAAAAGTTACAGGGAATGCAATAGGTGTAAAAGCAGGCGGGGCATTGATCAATAAAATGAGAAAGCTGAAAGTAGCAGCATTGCCCAAGCATTTACCTGATAATATTACTGTTCAGATCGATGCACTCAATATTGGCGACAGTATAAGGGTAAAAGATCTTTCGCAGGAAGGTGTGTCCTTTTTAGATGGCGCAAACAATGTGATTGTAGCTGTGAAAACAACGCGTAATGCTGTAGCAGACGCACCAGCCGCAGCAGCACCAGCCGCAGCAGCTAAAGCAGCACCAGCCGCAGCAGCTAAAGCAGCACCAGCCGCTAAAAAGTAAAACTTCAATTTAAGAACAGCCTCTAAAACCGACTGATCAATTAGTAGTTGAGGTGCAACCATTTTTTTATAAAGTGATTGCAATCGATGGCTAAAAGTCAGTCGGTTTTTTTTAATATTGTAAATTAATGAATCGCTTTTTAATCATAGGTTTAGGCAATCCGGGCGAAGCGTATGAAAACACGCGTCACAATATTGGTTTTAGTATTTTGGATAGATTGGCATTTAAGCTACAGAAGGAAGAACCAGGACCATCACCCATTTTTACATCTGACAAACATGCCATGGTACATCAAGCCAAATACAAGGGTCACGCCCTCGTATTGATCAAGCCTACTACCTATATGAATTTGAGTGGTAAGGCAGTTCAGTATTGGATGCAAAAGGAAAAAATAAGCATCCACCACTTGCTGGTAGTAACTGATGATTTAGCCCTTCCTTTTGGGGCACTAAGAATGAAAAAAAAGGGAAGTGATGGAGGCCATAATGGACTTAAAGATATCATTGCAACACTTAATAGCGATGCATTTTGCCGGTTACGCTTCGGAATAGATGCAACATTTGGTAAGGGTAAACAAAGCGACTATGTATTGGGAAAATGGAATGGAGAAGAGTTAGAAACCTTAGAGGAACGCATAGCCCATGCAATAGCCTTCATACAATCCTATTGTACCATAGGACCTGATAGAAGCATGAGCGTTTTTAATAATAAATAACCTTTACGCAATATTAACCCTTCATTACTTTGTTGCAGTTTAAAATTTTAAAACTACCTTTGTATTATAAGCAAAATTAAAAAATGAAAAAAATTTTACTCAGCCTTATGCTACTTTGTAGCATTACAACCCAAGCACAATTGCTTTCGTTAGACTTTACTGGCTACAATGGTTTAGCATCATCAGTGCCTGTTGGTTATACCATCACCTGGAATGATACTACAAGTACCAGCCGTTCTTATTATACTACTGCGTGCTGTATAGGGGCTAATGCTCCAGCCTATAAGTTTGGAATAGATAGTGCTACGATTATCACCCCTCAATTTCCAGCAGGAAATAATGTTGTAGAATTTTACATGAAGGGCAATGGCACACAAGCAGTAGACAATGTATTTGACGTATATAGTAGTGCTGATGGCCTCAACTGGAATATTCTTGCCAGTTTTGATAGCATATCATCAGCTGCGCAAATAGTACAACTTCAACTTAATCCCTCAGATCAGTATCTCTTATTCATTTACTTGAAAAATACAGCTGGATTCAATATCGGATTCGATGACTTGAAAGTATTGGCTGGCACTGTGGGCATCGGTAGCACCAAGCAAAGCAACATCAATGTATTCCCCAACCCATGTAGAGGACCATTAACGATTGAAAACTTCATACCAAGTAATGAGCCAATGAGATTAGAGATAAGCAACATACTGGGCAAACAAGTAAGACAAATGGAACTTTCAGGAGTAGAAAACCGTCAAACAATTCAACTTAGCGATTTGGCAGATGGTATTTATACGGTTAAAATAATTCAAGGTCAATAAGAAACGCTTCGTAAACTAGTGATCAAAAAATAATGATTTAACAATTTTATTTAAAAAGCTCGGCAAGGCCGGGCTTTTTTTATATTTTTAAATGTAGCAAAAGAAGCATGATGAAATCAAAGACCAACACAACCACTACGAACCCAAAAGGGATGGTACATTGGATCGCGCTGGGCCTCTTGGTGATAACCTACCTTGTATTTAGTCCGGCAAAAAACCACGACCTCACCAATTGGGATGATAATGTGTACATTCAAGAAAACGAACACCTTCAAAAATTGGATTGGGCACATGTTAAATCTATGTTTGACCCTGGCAATCCGGTTTCACTCAATTATCACCCGCTCACGGTGCTTTCACTCTCTATCGATAAGTGGCGCAGCAAACCTGCACAGCTTAACCAAGCACTGCACGCCACCAATATATGGTTGCACGCCTTCAATGCTGCATGGGTACTTTACTTTATTTATTTACTCACGGGAGGTCAACTTTTAGTGAGTACCATTACGGCTTTATTATTTGCTTTGAATCCATTAAGAGTGGAAAGTGTAGCCTGGGTGGCTGAAAGAAAGGATGTTTTGTATGCATTTTTTTTCCTCCTTTCTATCATTAGCTATTTAAGCTATTGTAAAAATAACAAATCATCATACCTTGTATTGGTTTATTTGTTTTTCATTGCTTCTCTATTGGCAAAATCTGTAGCCGTGGTACTGCCAGTGGTTTTGGTATTGATAGATTACTACCGTGGAGAAGGTAATTTATTTAAAAAAGCACTTTTAAAAATGCCTATGTTTTTAATTTCGCTTGCTGTAGGAATATTGGCGTATTACATACAATCCAAAGGAAGCATCGCATCGTTTGATACTTTTAGTTTAGCCCAGCGTATGATGATAGGGAGTTATGGGTGGGTGATGTATGTTGTAAAAAGCTTGATCCCAATTGGCCTCTGTAGCTATTATCCCTACCCATTTTTAAAATCAACAGATGCGGTGCCTGTATTGTTTTACCTATTGCCTATGGTAGTGGTAGGTTGCATAGCTCTGCTTGTTTACTGTAGAAAAAAAGAACGTCAGCTAATCTTTGGTGCATTTTTTTTCACTGTAAATATAATGTTGGTGTTGCAAGTTATTTCAGTAGGGCAGGTTATAATGGCCGATAGATATGCATATATGCCAAGTGTAGGATTATTTTTTATAATGGCAGTAGGCTTTGAAAGATTAAAAAAGAGAAAAAAAAATTGGATCAATATGGCGTACGTCCTATTAGTCATTTACGCCACTGTGCTCATATTTATAACGCAACAAAGAATAGCAGTATGGAAAAATAGTGAAACACTCTGGACGGATGTTATAAACCAATACCCTACAGTAGAGACTGCTTATAAAAACAGAGGTAATTTTTTAGCCAACACTAATAGGCTAAACGAAGCACTGGCAGATTACAAGACGCTTGTAGGGCTTAAAACCAAAGATCAATCTGTATACAGCAACATGGGAAATATCTATGGTTTGTTAAAACAGTATGATTTGGCCCTTGCTACCTACTCACAATCTATAGCCATGGATACCACTGTCCCTGATCCTTATATTAACAGAGGCATTACTTACAATATGATGGGCAATTTCCCTTTAGCAATAATAGATTTCAAAAGAGCACTTGCTATTAAACCAGATTATAATTTTGCAAAAGTGAACTTAGCCTATGCGCTTCTAAATGCAAAGCAATATAGCGATGCAGTAATAATTTACACTGCTTTAATTAGTAACGAAGCAGGGCAAATGAGTCACTACTTGAATAGAGGGGTGGCCTATTTCAACAATAAGGAAATAGAAAAAGCAATTAATGATTTTGAAAAATGTATAAATGCAGATCAATATAACGTAGATGCGTTGTATAATCTATCTCGGTGCTATGAAATTCAAGGAGACCTGTCTGCGGCAGCACGTCTAGCTATGCGGGCAAAATCGCTTGGGAAGGCACTGGATCCAGCTTTTGAAAGGGCCATTTCCCCGTTTGTGAAATCATAGTTAAGCGATCATCCCATAATAGCTTTTACCCCTGGTAGTATTTTCCCTTCCATATATTCCAGCAATGCACCTCCACCAGTGCTTATGTAACTCACTTTTTGAGCATAGCCAAATTGGTTGACTGCTGCGGCACTATCTCCACCGCCAATGAGTGAATATGCTCCAGCAGCAGTAGCATGTGCCACGGCCTGAGCAATGGTACGTGTGCCTTGTTCAAATTTTTGCATTTCAAACACTCCCATTGGTCCATTCCAGAGGATAGTTTTTGAATTGGCGATGATGGTACCAAATTCGTGCATGGCTAAAGGGCCAATATCTAAACCCATCCATCCTTGTGGAATATCAATGTTGTTGGCGTTTTTAGTATTAGCGGCAGCATCAAATTGGTCGGCTACTACGCTATCGGCAGGTAAATGAATTTGACAGTTGTGGGCTTTAGCTTTTTCTAATAGCGCTAGTGCAAGCTGAAGTTTATCCTCTTCAACCAGGCTATCGCCAATATTGCCACCCAATGCCTTGAAAAAAGTATAAGCCATACCACCACCAATAATGATGTGGTCGGCTTGAGGAATAAGATTTTCGATAATTAAAATTTTATCACTCACTTTAGCCCCTCCCATAATGGCCGTAAAAGGTTTTTGGCTGTTGGAAAGGATTTTATTTGCATTTTCAATTTCATTGGCCATAACATAGCCAAAACATTTTTTATTAGTAAAGAACTGAGCAATGATAGCTGTGCTAGCGTGTGCTCTGTGGGCAGTACCAAATGCATCATTCACATAAAAATCAGCAAGCTGTGAAAGCTCCTTTGCAAATTTCACATCGCCTTTTTCTTCTTCTTTGTGAAAGCGGAGGTTTTCTAACAAAAGTACGCTACCAGGATTTAATGCAGCAGCCGCAGCCATTGCATTTGGTCCTATACATGAATCCACAAAATTAACTTGGTGCCCCAATAATTGTTCTACAGTGGAAGTAATATTCTCTAGAGAATGTTTTTTATAATTTATGGTTCCATCTTCATTGAGTTTTTTCAAAGGCCTGCCGAGGTGGCTCATTAGAATAACACTGCCCCCATCAAGTAATATTTTTTTTATAGTTGGAATAGCAGCTTTTATCCTGGTGTCATCGGTAACTTTTAATTCTTTATCAAGCGGAACATTAAAATCTACCCTGATGAGAACTTTTTGGTTCTGGAAATTAAACTGATCTAAATTTTTCATTCGTAACTAGGTTAGGTTTTTAAAGTGGGGCAAATATAATTTTTTATTAGCCCGCCAAAATTGCTAGGTAATAGTAGTTTGAAAATGATGGTCAAAAAAGAAAAAAAATACCAGAATATTACAAAATGTGCTCTATAAAAGAAACTAGTGTTAGGTTCGTCTTGTTTGTTGAACAATGGATATTGGCAAAGATCTCATAGGGCAATTAAAAAAATTTTATCAATCTAGAGGTTGGGAAATATTACCCTTTCAAATGGCATGTGCAAAAGCCGTATGGAATTCTGATTCAGGTTTGGTGCACAGTGCCACCGGCAGTGGCAAAACCCTTGCGCTGTTTATGCCCATGGTTCTTCAGATATGCTCAGCACCTAAGCGCAAAGGAGTAAAATTAATTTGGGTGAGCCCAGTAAAAGCGCTTGCTAATGATTTAATGCAAGCCATGGAATTGGCACTTAAGGACACCAATTTAGCCTTAACTGTTGGGGTGCGCAGTGGCGACACCAGTGCTGCCATCCGAAAAAAAATGAAAAACCAAGCTCCTGATATACTTATTACCACTCCTGAGAGCCTGCATTTGATGATCAGTATGCAAGATAGTGCTAGCTATTTTGAATTGCTTAACTATGTAGTGGTAGATGAATGGCATGATATGTTGGGAAACAAAAGGGGAATTCAAGTTACACTGGCACTAAGTTATTTACTCACTGTGGCGCCTACGCTTAATATATGGAGTTTAACCGCCACGATCGGCAATTTGGCACAAGGTATGGAAGTGGTTTGTTTTAGTTTGCCCGCAGATAGAACCAGAAAAATAATATCATCAGGCATTCGTAAGCAAACAAAAATAGTAACTGTATTGCCTGATGAGATGGATCAAATGCCTTGGGCTGGTCATATGGGAGTTAAACTTTTGAATCAGGTAGCCGATATTGTATTACAAAGTAAGAGTGTGCTGGTGTATTGCAATACGCGATTACAGGCTGAACTTTGGTACCAATCCTTGCTAGCCCATCAACCTACCTTGGCCGGCAATATGGCATTGCACCATGGTTCGTTAGATAAGAAGCTGCGCCAATGGGTTGAAGCTGCTATTAAAAATGAAAGGATAAAAGTAGTAGTGTGTACTTCTACTTTAGACCTGGGCATAGATTTAAAACCCGTGGAAACGGTGATTCAAATAGGGGGGCCTAAAGGCATATCCCGATTTTTACAACGGGCGGGGCGCAGTGGCCATTCGCCCGGAAAAGAAAGTACCATTTATTTCATCCCCACCCATGCACTAGAATTATTTGAAGTGGCTGGATTGCGGCAAGCTATGGCCGCATCAACTATAGAGCCCGTTATTCCCTTGACTATGTGCCTTGATGTGGCAGTTCAATTTTTAGTAACACTTTGTTGCAGTCAAGGCTTTACACCACCTCAGTTGTATAATTTATTGAAGAGTACTTTTGCTTTTGCTTCCATTGATCGTAAGCAATTTGGTGATTTGTTATCTTTTCTTCATTACGGTGGTCCATCTTTAGAGGCTTACGATGAATATAAAAAATTAATAAATGATAATGGAAAGCTGGTTATTAAAGATAGAAAATTTGCCATGCGCCATCGAATGAATATTGGCACCATCAGTGCTGACTCAGTCTTAAAGTTAAAATACCTAAATGGTAGTGTCCTAGGTACCATTGAGGAATACTTTGTAGCACGATTAAAACCTGGGGATAGTTTTATCTTTGGGGGTAAAACGTTGAGCTTTGTTAAGCTTCATGATTTGCAAGTGTTGGTTAGAAAAAGTAAAGCTACAAAAGCCATCTTGCCCTCGTGGTCTGGAGGGCGGATGCCCTTGAGTGCATCGCTAAGCGCTTTTTTATTGCAAGTGGTAGATCAAGCTTCAAGAGGTTTATTAAAAAATGAGCAGCAATACCTGCAACCCATATTAACGCTACAAAGTGAGCGATCGCATGTTCCAAGGTGCAATGAGTTTTTGGTAGAGCACTTTTTTCAAAAGCATGTACACCATTATTTCTTTTATACATTCGAAGGGCATTATGTGAATGAAGGCTTATCAGCCTTGATCAGCAGTAGGCTATCAAAAGTGCATCCTAGTACTTTTAGTATTAGTATGAATGATTATGGCTTTTGCATAGCCACTGCACAATCTTATAATATCAAAAAAGAGATTAAATATTTATTATCCACAGATGAACTTACAAATGATATTTTAATGGGATTGGATGTGAGTGTGCTAGCCGCTCGAAAGTTTAGAGATATAGCACAAATTGCTGGCCTAACTTTTAGGGCCACGGCTTCTAAGCAACCAAGTGTGAGGTATTTGCAAGCAAGTAGCAAACTCTTTTTTAAAGTACTGAGTGAAATGGAGCCAAATCATTTTTTACTTCAACAGGCATATAATGAGGTTTTAGCGCATCAGTTGGATGAAGCGAGGGTGCGAGGGGTCTTACAAAGGATATCGAAGCAGGAGTTGGTTTACAAAGAAATGGAACGTCCAGGTCCGTTTGCTTTTCCTATTTTGGTGGAGCGCATGCGACAGCGCATTAGTACCGAACCATTAACAGAAAGGGTAGAAAAACTTTTGGCGCAGTATTTATGATTTAATATAAAGTTGTTCTAAGGTGGGTGTAGCAGATCCACCTTGTTGTTCCAAAGTTACAGCAAATCCTGCAGCATTGGGTATGGTTTTTAAGGCTTGCAAATAGGTATTGGTAGGGTCTATGTCAAATACACCTGCATCTATAGGAGCTCCATTCACCATAGCCCATAGTTGGTATTGTTTCCCAGGTTCCGGCATAGGCAATGATAATACATCAATGTATAATCTACCCATACGTTTGTCCATATAAACTCTTGCGTTGTAATTTTTACTAGTATCAATCGCTGTGAGTGTAAACATGCTCATATCACCATCTTTGATCACCAGAAGGTCATTCATGGCTTTGTCAAAATCATTTTTCACGATAGAAAACTGGTCAGCCATAACATTTTTTTCCTGTTGCATGGTCAAGTATCGATCTTCTGCTTCGCTCCATTTATCGTAGAAGAAATAACTACTATAGGTTGATATAACAAGGGCAGCCAGACAAGCGGCCATCAAGTATTTGTAGCTTTGCCACGCATTATCTTTGACCATCGCCACAGTTTTAATTTGATTTTTTGCTTCGGGTATTTGTTGCAAAATTTTATCGCGCATGGCAGGCCTAGGGTTCCGATCTACAGTTTTTGAATAAACATTGAGAGCTGCTTGGCTAGCGGCTATTTCATTGGCCACTGCAGGATCCAATGCAGCGGCTTTTTCTATGGCTTGGGCTTCGGCATCGGTGAGCGCGCCCAATACATAAAGTTCAATCAATCCACTGTTCAATATTTCTTTGCTATCCATGGTGATCCTCTCTTTCAAATAAAGTGCGCAGGCGCATAATGGCTGCGCGCGATCTTGTTTTAACAGTTCCTAGTGGTATTCCTAATTTTTCGGCAGCTTCCGTTTGCGAATAACCTCCAAAAAACAATATTTCTATCAGTACTTTGTATTCAGGTTCTAATTTTTGAACCAATTGTTTAATGCCTATCGTATCAGGATTGAAATTGACGGCATTCATATTGTCGAGTTGATTTACGAATAAATCTATGTCACGGTTTTTCTGTTGGTTATTAAATGATTTGGAGCGCACCTTGTCAATGGCAAGATTTCGTGCCACATTAAGCATCCATGTATAAAGACGCCCTTTCTGAGGGTCGTAGCTATTGATGTTGTGCCAAATTTTAAGAAAACAATCCTGCAATACATCTTCGGCAAGTTCATCATTGCCAATTATTTTAAAAATGGTACCATATAGAGCTGCACTATAATGATCGTACAACAATTCGATACCCGACCGCTGTTGTTCTTTCAATAGTTTTATCAGAGCCTCTTCTGAAATTTTAAGTTTGGCTGCCATTTTCCTCACCAAAGAAAAGCAATTGAACTTAGAATAGCAAAGCATATTTGCCTTCGGCTAAATATTTATAAAAATATAGGTATTGTATAAATCTGCTCAGCTGCGTTTACTTACTTTGCGAAGTGAAAAAAGTGATCATAGGAATTTTACGGAAACACTTATTTTTTTATGCAATGGCTTTACTACTCATGGCCATGCCCACCTCATTATTTTTGATGAGTATTTCGCAATGGGTGCTTGTTGGTTGGTTCCTGTTTATAGCGCCAAAACAAAATTGGTGGCAACTTCAATTCAAGCATCCATACTATTTATGGATTATCGCTTTTTTTATATTGCATGTATTAGGACTCTTACACACAGCAGACCTAGCACTTGGTTTAAAAGATATAAAAATCAAGCTCCCATTGTTAATCATAGCGGTGAGTATGAGTGCAGCTCCTGATTTAGATGTGGCATGTCAAAAAAAATTGCTTCATTTTTATTTGTTAGGACTTGCCGCAGGAATGTTGCATGCCTTAGCTGTGGATTTTGGCTTACTCTATGATGATGTTATTGAAAAAAGAAGTATTTTTAAGCTGGGTATATCACACATAAGATTCGGGCTCATGCTAGATTTGGGCATCCTTTGGATCGGATACATACTCTTAAAATTTACACACTCCTTAAAGTCATTGTTTTTTTATGGCATCATGCTGGTATGGATGGTCGTGTTTTTGTGTTATGCTCAATTAATAACGGGTATCATCATTCTTGTTAGCATCATTGCTTTGGGTGCCAGTTATTACGTGCTTCGGTACAGCCAATATTGGAGTAAGATTATTTATTTAGGATTGGTCTTAGCAGTGGTTTGTATGACATTGCTATTGGGTAATAAAGTGTACCAGACCCAAATTGCCTTTAAGCCTATGGTAGTAGACACTTCACTGCGCACACTAAATGGCAATAGTTATAGTTTTGACAGTTCATACAATGTATTTGAGAATGGCTATCGCTGCGGAGACTACATAGCCGAATCGGAAATGAATGCAGCATGGCAAATGCGCAGCAGTATGAATATTTATGGTAAGGATAAGAGAGGCGGCATTTTAAAGTTTACACTCATTCGCTATTTAACCAGTATGGGACTGTATAAGGACAGTGCTGCCGTAATGCAATTACAACCATATGATATAAAATTGATAGAGCAAGGCGAGGCAAATGCAGCCACTGTAAGAATGAATCCTTTATTGGCAAGGATCATTACTTCCTTATGGGAATTGCAAACTTATAACACCAGTCACTATGCTTCAGGCCACAGTGTAGCCATGCGAATGGTTTTTTGGAAAATGGGATATGAAATTTTTAAATCCAATCTTTGGATCGGTGTAGGTACTGGCGACTTAAAACAAGCGTTTGATCAAAAATACAGTAGCGAACCAACGGTGCTATCAGAAAGATTTCAATTGCGTGCTCATCAACAGTATTTGAGTATTGCAATAGCATTTGGTATAGTAGGGTTGGTGTTTTTTATAGGCATGCTATTATATATGTATACCGTACAATATAAAAAGGGAAATACCTTCTTTATGCTTGTCAGCTGCATCACCATTTTAAGCATGTTCACTGAAGATACTTTGGAGACCCAAGCAGGAGCCACTTTTGTAGCTTGGGTATGGTGTGTGCTCCCACGTTTTTTATATCCTACCGGTGATAAACCAGTGAATCAATTAAAACATTAAACACTTTTATTTTATTCTGTTTCTACTATTGCTTCACTTATAAAGATGAAGGCTTGACCTGCATAGGGGAAACCTTGGTGCCATTGAGGTAATGCGCCAAAGTTCTCTAACATTATTTTCACGAATCGTGCCTCGGTATCGAATGTCATTTTGAGTTGTTGTACTTGTACATTATAGTCATTGGCCGCTATCAGTTGTGGTACACTAACGGCTTCAGTGAAATTAACACCGTCTTTGCTAAAGCTAATTTTCATACTTTTTGGAAAAATGATCCAGGCGCGGGTGTCTTGTAATAGATGCGTACTCACACTTTTAATTTTTTTAATCTTGGCAAGATCAATAACAGTGTTGAAGTGCTGATTTTGAAAACCCTGCCAATAGCCTTTTCGCCAATTAACATCACCATAAAGGCCATCTATTAATGCTTCTGATCCGCCACCATTATATTGGCTATTAGGAATGGAGCTTGTATTTATTTTCCAATCGGCATGTAGCATTTTATAATATTGAGCAGTGGCTATAGTGCTACTATGTGCACCGGGCAGTATTGCAAATGCCTTGATGGTGGTATTTTCTTCTATCTCAAAAGGCTGGGTGTAAATTTGACTTTCCTTAGTGGGGAGTGATCCATCAGTGGTATAGTGTATAAGTGAGCCTTGCTGGGCTTGCATGCTTATGGTAGTTTGATTTTTAAAAATGACTTCACTAGCGGAAATAATAGGAGCAGGTAGGTATAGTTGCATGGCTAGATTTATACTATCTACCAAAGGATCCTTAAAGGTTTGGGTAGGAGTATTTGTTTTATTGAAAACCAAACTTCCGCCTTCCATCAAGAGGTGGTGGTACAGTTTGGGCTGCGACAACGGTTTGCCATTAAATAGCACTTCGCTCAAAAAAGGAGTTTTTAGATTGCCCTTTTGCTCCATCACTATTTGTTTATTTGATGATAAATGGATGGTTGCTTTTTTAAAATGAGGTGTGCCAATGTGGTAATAGTTACTGCCAGGATTTACTTGGTACATTCCCATGCTACTTAACACAAACCAAGCGCTCATTTGGCCACAATCTTCATTACCTATTAGACCATCCGGTTCGTTTTTATAAAAAGTAGATAGAATGTTGGCAATCATTTGTTGTCCTCGGTGAAAAGACCTGGTATAATTGTATAAATAGCTAATGTGATGACTGGGTTCATTGCCATGGGCATATTGACCTATCAATCCAGTAACATCGGCTTGATCGCGGCCGGTTGTGCCTTCTGTGGCCAATAATTCATTTATTTTTTCTTCAAAGGCTTCAACCCCACCTGTGAGCCTTACAAGGGTACTCATATCATGCGGTACAAAAAAATGATACTGCCAGCCATTGGCTTCGGTATAATGATTGTTTATTTCTGTTGGTTCAAATGGTGAAAGCCATCCTCCATTTTTACGGGGTCTAATAAAAGTGGTATTCACGTCATACAAATTGCGCCATGCACAGCTGCGTTTGTAAAAGTGTGAAGCATCCACTACTTTATTTAATTTTTCAGCTACACGAGCAATGCACCAATCGTCATAACCATATTCCAACGTTTTCGAAACACTTTCTGGTTCGTCTTCCACATCAAGGTAACCTTTCTCTATGTAATGTTTTAAACCAAATCTATGTTGGGATAAGGCACTATTTTTCATCGCCTCTAATGCCAGGTTATAATCAAATCCCTTGATGTCTTTCATTATGGCATCGGCAAGGGCACTCACGCTGTGATAGCCAATCATACATTCAGTTTCACAGCCACTCAGTTCCCAAACAGGTAGCATACCACTTTCATTGTATTGAGCTAGGAAAGTGCGCATCATATCACGGACTAAATTTTCATCTATCAATGTCATCAAAGGATGCCAAGCCCTAAAGGTATCCCAGAGTGAAAATACGGTGAGGTGGGTATATCCATCAGCAGTATGAATTTGTGCATCGCGGCCTCTGTATTTTCCATCCACATCGCTATACGTATTAGGTTGTGTGTAACAATGGTAGAGGGCAGAATAAAAGATGGTTAAATTATCTGTTGAAGCGTCTTCAATATTGATAGCAGCAAGCTTTTGATTCCAGCTATTGCGAGCAGCTGCTTTTACCTTTTCAAAATCAAAAGTGGGCACTTCAGTCGATAAATTTTTTAATGCTCCCTGCACATCAACACTGCTAAGCGCCACAGATGCCGATACCTCATGAACATCGAAGGATAGTAATACTTTAACCTTTTTGCCCTTCACAAGGAAGGCACCAGCTTGTAATTCTGAAATTTTTCTTTCGCCATCGGCATAGTATTGTAATACTTTATATGGCGATTCAAAACGGATGGCGAAAAAAACTTGTTGATTGTTGGCCCAAGCTTTTGAGTGGCGGTAACCAGTTATGGTGCGGTTATCGTCCATTTTCAATTCCGCATCCAACACTTCATCACGGTGGGCAAGATCAATAAGAAGCAATGATTGTTTTTTATTAGGGAAGGTATATTGGTGAAGACCGGTGCGAGTGGTGGTTGTGAATTGACCCTGGACCCCATTTTGTAATTTCACTGCATAATATCCCGGTGCAGCCACTTCATTGCTATGAGAAAATGGAATACGAACCGTACTATCCAGGCTCACACTTTCGGTAAGCGGAAGAAAAAGTACATCGCCATAATCACTACAACCAGTACCGCTTAAGTGAGTGTGTGAAAAGCCTAACAGCGTGCTATCGCTGTAATGGTAGCCACTGCAACCATCCCAGCTACCATCATTACGTGTATCAGGGCTCAGCTGGACCATTCCCAGTGGTACAGTAGCCCCAGGAAAGGTATGGCCATGACCACCAGTGCCAATCATAGGATTTACGAAAGATGCAAAATCTTGCGCATGAGCGGTAGCAGCTGCAAGAGCTATGAAAACAAACAAACAATATTTTTTTGTCATATCTAATAATAGAGGAGTGAAATAATTAGACGAAGTAAATTAATTTTAAATTAGTTCAGCAGTGTGAAAACAAAATTTACTTGTATTTTTGAAAAAACTATTTTATGGCCGATCAACATTTCAATGCCGAAAAGGCACCAGAGCCGGTGGGGAATTATCCTCATGCACGCAAAGTAGGCAACCTTTTATTTCTTAGTGGAGTAGGGCCGCGTGAGCGTGGAACCAAGGTTATACCCGGTGTTACACTCGATGAATCGGGAGGCGTAATAAGTTATGATATCGCTTTGCAATGTAGAAGTGTTTTTAATAATGTAAAGTTAATACTTGAAGCTTCAGGAAGTAGCTGGGATCAAATTGTAGATGTTACCGTTTATTTAACCAACATGAAGGATGATTTTAAAATTTATAATCAATTGTGGGCCGAGTATTTTTCAATAGATCCCCCATGCCGTACCACCATAGAGATCAACTGCCTTCCAACTCCCATTGCTATAGAATTAAAAGTTATAGCTACTGTTTCATAAAGCACTTATTTCGTGCTGCTATACCATTTCATGGCTAATCTGGTGGCTTTTACTTTTAAAAACAGTTTGTTTTTCCTTAACCATGCGCCACTTTTTTTTGATTGTTGCTGGTAGGCTACACTATTATAGATATGGCGAATGGCGTAGTGATAAAATTTTCTAGGATGACTTCGTTTAAAATCCAACATTCGATCAGTTCGTTCGTGCCATGCTTTGTCGGTGATCATATGTGGTTCTACTTCGGCATAAAGTGGTGTTCCTTTGATGGGATAGGCAAGTGTAATGGTAAAAAAGTCAGGTTCACAATCGAGTAAATGAGCGATGGTTTCATCAATATGGGTTAGTTTTTCGCCAGGATAGCCTACCATAATGAAGGTACCCGAGGCTATTCCGTATTGCTTACAACTTTTAATCATATCTCTTACCACATTTACATCCACCCGCCTGTCCATGGCGTCAATTATTTCTTGCGATCCACTTTCAGCACCTATCCACACTCTGAAGCAACCTGCATTGCGCAGTAATTCCAGCACGTGGTGATTCATTCTATCAGCACGGGTAATACACTCAAACGAAATTGTAATATTTTGCTGTTTGATTAGCTGTGTAAATTCTTCGAGCCATTTATGTGAAATAGTAAAAACATCATCAACAAACCAAATTCTATCAAATTGATAATTTAGCTTTAGATGCTTAATTTCATTTATTACATGCTGTGGGCTTCTCCTTCTATAAGATTGACCATACACAGCCCTGCTACACCATTTGCAACTGTAGGGGCAGCCACGCATGGTGCTCAATGATATGGTGCTGTAACCATGTGTATTTTTCCAGGCATCAAGATAAAGCTGTATCGACACCTTTTTTCTATTGGGCACAGGTAATGCATCTATATCTTTTATCAATGCACGGGCATTGGTAAAAACTATTTCGTTGTTTTGTAAAAAGGCTATTCCATTCACATCATTTAAATTGCCACCTCCTGTTAGGGTATGATAGAGTTCTAGCATGGTTTGCTCTCCTTCGCCTATTGCAATGATATGAGCACCGTTGTTTAAAAATTCTGCAGCGTGGTGTTTTACTTCAGGCCCACCAAGCACTATTTTACATTCTGGCAGTTGCACTTTTACCCATTGGATTAGTTCGAGTACATTAAGCCTTGTAATTAGATTGGTATAAAATGCTATAATTGAAGGCTTATTTTTGGTCATATAAGCTTTCCAAGTTTCTTTTGAATTAAATGTACTATCAAAAACTAAATTGCTGACTCCATTATCTTCTAGAAATGCTGAAAGGTATAAAATGCCAAGGGGCACATAGGGTTTCATGATTTTTAATTCCACCTCATCTTCATGAATAAAGTAAGCATGTGTAAGAACAATCATTGGTTTGTTTTTTTTGTAAATATTAGCAAAGAATGATCGGCAAAGTTGCTCAAGCCAATTTGACTAAGAAAAAAATCCAAACTATAGAAAATGGAAAGAAGTTTTGGGAAGTTTTTAAAAAATGGATTTAGATATGATGGCGGAACCACCAAGCCTATAGGAATAGCCTTGATAAGTTGCCATTGTGGTAAAAGTTTTTTCATTTCTTTTTTATTGTAATACCAAATGGTTTGATTGTTAAAGGAAGAGCCGCTTCGTTTCCATCTTCTGGTAGCCAAGTGTTTTTTACCTTTGAATTGATAATAGCACCACTCCCACAAGCAGTATTTGGGCATCACTACTATCCCTAGTTTACAGGAATCATTGACCACGCCATGATACATTTCAAAAGCCTGTTGTAAGGTAGCACTATTAACACAATTCAGTCCGCCAAAATTAGAAAAGATAAACTGTGTATTATCTGACATAAATTTTTTTGCAGCTATAAAATCAGCAACTTCAAATTTTATAGTAGTAAATTTTTTCTTAGCTACTTGGGCCATCTCTTCATTTTTATCGGTAGCTATAATATGGTAGCCCTGCTGCATTAGCCAATGAGCATCAGTTCCAGTTCCGCAGTTGAGTTCAACAATATGCGCACCCATTTGAGGCAAATACTTTTTTATATGGTGATAAACTTGCTTTCGTTGTAGCTTGCCAATAAGCGTATTGGTAAACGCATCGTCATACAGTGGAGCTACACTTGAAAAATAATTTTTCATTAAATTTTTAAAGTTACAATTATAAGCAATACAATTTAAATCAATACTAATTCCTATTTTAGCACAGTATGAAGAGTAAACTACCAAATTCAGGCACCACTATTTTTTCTACCATGAGTGCCTTGGCACAACAGCATGGAGCCATCAATCTATCGCAGGGGTTTCCAGACTTTGATATGCCAGCCTCATTGGTATCCGGCACATCAGCAGCCATGGCATCAGGTAAAAACCAATATGCTCCCATGCCGGGGTTATTATCGTTGAGGGCAGCACTCGCTGAAAAATTAGAGCAAAGCTACCACCACTACTATGATCCAGAAACAGAGATAACCATTACCAGCGGAGCCACACAAGCCATCTATACCACCATAGCAGCGCTGGTACATGCAGGCGATGAGGTGATAGTGCTTGAGCCATGCTATGATAGTTACATTCCATCCATTCAAATGGCTGGTGGTATAGCCATAACAGTTCGCATGGAGGCTCCGGAGTACCCTATTCCATGGGATGAAGTGCAATCAAAGATTGGTAGCCGTACGCGAATGATTATTGTCAATTCACCGCATAATCCCACGGGGAGTGTACTTA
Source organism: Bacteroidota bacterium (assembly GCA_039806065.1). GTDB lineage: Bacteria > Bacteroidota > Bacteroidia > AKYH767-A > 2013-40CM-41-45 > JBDKJS01. The sequence goes on from JBDKJS010000190.1 coordinate 40,568, forward strand.
GAGATTCGGATTTGGCTATACTGTCTGAATTAGTTTCCAAACATGGGATATTCATACTGAGTGATGAAGTGTACGAGCATTTAATTTTCGACAAACGCCAACATGAAAGCATATGCAGGTATAAACAATTGTATAATAATGCTATTGCTGTTTTTTCATTTGGCAAAACATTTCATTGCACCGGATGGAAGCTGGGGTATGTAGTAGCAGCTGCAGCCATCATGAAGGAAATAAGAAAGGTGCACCAGTTCATGGTGTTTAGTTCATTTGCCCCTGCTCAATATGGTCTTGTTGATTTGTTAGCTGATGAAAAGTATTTTCAAGGGCTCGCTAATTTTTTTGAAGCCAAACGAAATTATTTTTTACGGCTAATGGAGTCATCTAATTTTATTCCATTACCTTGTCATGGGTCTTACTTTCAGCTATTGAGTTATCCCCGAGTAAGTAACCTAAGGGATCGGGAATTTTGCGAAGCACTTACCCTTCAATATGGGGTAGCCACCATTCCAGTATCAGCTTTTTATAGCGATGGATTTGATCAAAGAATAATACGAGTATGCTTTGCCAAGCAGGATGCAACCTTAGCAGCAGCAGCTACTAAACTACGTGCTGTGGTAAAAATTTAACTTAGAAGAAAGCCCTAAACTGGACACTTCCTGTATGAATAGTGGCAACAGATTCTGGCTTGCGGCCATCATAGTTTAAGTTAATTTGCATGCTATTACTCAGATTTTTTTGGATACTAATATTCCAAGTATAGTTACTTCCGGGATTCAATCCCTCTAGCATATCATAAGCAAGAGCAGTGTTGGTAGCGGCATTGTACTTTAGATCTATCACACTTATTTTTGTGGCTATTATTGCATTGTTGATACTTGTAAATTTAGCTTCCAAGGTGCCGCGCTGTTGCTTTAAAGTTTCGCCACTGCCACTCAAGGTGTTTTTCTTTTCGGCCAGTCTATAGGCGAGTGATAGCCTAAAGTTGATAGAAGGCTGGTAGGTTAATTTAGGTTCGAGCCCAAAACTTTCAATGTTGAAATTTCGACTCGAGAAAAACTCGCTTTCATTTTTTTTATTTCCCAATTCGGCAAACTGATTGATTAGAAAATATCGGTTAATATTCCATCTAATGTTAACATTGGGATTGCGTAAGGCCCGCGTTTCAAAACCATTAACTAGAAGCGTTTTATTCCTCGTTTCTTGGAAAGTGAAATCGGCACCCCAAATGCTACTACTTCTATTAAAGAAGAGCGTATTCCGAATGGATACACTCGTGTTTAGTAGATTCGTGTCTTCAATGGCTTGTTCAAAAGAATTGAGTGAAGTAAGAAGGTCTTCATTCTGAGTTTTTTTTTCAAATCGAATAGCAAGTAAGTTATTGAATCGAGAAATAAATGATGGTTTAGATGTGCCGGTTGAATAGTGTGCTCCAGGATTTAATTGTAAAACTTCGCTAAATACATTTGTTCTGGTATTGATAAATTGATTAGTAGGGGTAAATACACGTAGATAAGTAGCTTCATTAGTAAACTGAGCTATTTCAAATTCGTCAAGTTCTTTAATGCCATTAGAATTGTAATCGCGCCAGGTGTATGCACCTTGTCCGGCAGGCACTTCAAGGTAAGAGAAGTCTTTCCTAAGCTCGCGCCCATTGCCCACCTCATAAAATGTATTGTTTACAATTACGCCCTTCCAATATTTGCTATTGAGTTCAATTCTATTGAGGAATGTTTGTTGTGGTGGGAGTTTATAAAGCGTACTATCGTTAATAGAAAGCGTTCGGTAGGTAGATGTTATTCTCCAAGAGTTGCCTTTTTTATTGATCATTTCAGCTATAAGAGATGCATCATTTCCGGTGGTGGCCAATGCGAGTTCATCATTTTTCGGTAGCTCATCTTTCCTCATTTTGTAATTTAACAGGAGTGATACTTTTCCTGTATCGTTATATCCTGCGTAAGCTCCGCGTTCTTCAAAAGCAAAGCTATTTGGCAACAAACTATCCCGCTTGCTCATGTTGCGCTCGGTTAGCTCCTTAATGCCTATTACAAATTTTGAGATTCGCTTCCCAAAATCGAATTGGTGCCTAAGGTAATCTGAATTGAGGGCATTTCCTTTGATGCTTAGTAAGCTTGCATTCCCTACCAAAAAAAAGTCATATAATTTATAATTTACTGTTATTGCATTCATTAAGCCGTTATAACCAATTCCTCTGTCATAAGATTGTAGCTGGTATAATAGTGAGCCATTTTGACTGTGTTCATACTTTGAATTGAACAAAACAATGTTTTCATATTTTTTAGCTGGAGCAATGCCAATGTTCCAGTCGCGATCAAATTCAATATTTCTATATCTCTCTAATGGTTTAAAGTTGCTGCTGGTGTGTTCTAAGTTTAAGCTATTGTTCCAGTTAATTTTATGAGATTTCTTATTCTGATAGCTATACTTGTGTTGTATGTAAGATCTATTGGCGTACCCTTGATCATCATTTTTTTGTTTGGATGAAAAAAGGTTTACATTGTAATTGCTCAAAGCCATTTCGGTGCCAATGGATAAGTTATTTGTCAGTTGGTAATCAAATCCGCCTATTGCAAGGAGTTGTCTTTTGGGAGTAACCAAAAGAGTAACCGGCTCATAAGCCCCCTGAGGAATGCCAGCCGTGGGCGCCACCCATTTAAATACTTTCCCATTGGCAGCATTGGCATCTTGTATATAATTTCCCTTATTGTTTCCCACAAAATTAAAACTGGCTGTAAAAAAAGCACTATCAGGATTGGTGCTGTACACATATATGGGATCATAAATAACCCCATTTATAGTAGAGTCTTTTTTTGCATACATCACCAAGTTGTTATTAAAAGAAACGCTATCAAGAGTAGCATATAATGCCTGCTGTATACTGTCGCCAATTGCACTTAGAAAAATCTTTTGGCTTGAATCAAGAGTGGCTTGAAGGGGTTGATTTTTACTATCCTGTTCGCTATAAATGTGGAATCGTGCTTTAAGTTTTTTGCTTTCAAATTCATTGGTTGATAAAAGTAGCGTGCGAGCATAACTTCTTTCAGTATATTCAAATTCAATGAGTATTCTCTTGTC
>JBDKJS010000191.1:0-8245 GCA_039806065.1 Bacteroidota bacterium
AAAATATATTGAATTAAGTATCTTATGTTAAAATTGAAACCCAGTTGCGAGCATTGCTCATCTCCATTACCATATAACGCAACCAATGCCATGATTTGTAGTTTCGAATGTACATTTTGTAACGATTGTGTCCAAAATATTTTAGCAAATGTTTGTCCGAATTGCGGTGGTGGTTTTGAAAGACGGCCAATAAGACCTCTTAGCTTTTTGACTAATTATCCTGTTGCTGCTTTGCCCCACCATCAACCAATAGATTTGGTATCATTTAGCGAATTGAAAGAAAAGAATAAATCTATTCCTCCGAATCTTAGATAAGAAGGCAATAAAAAAATAATTAGGTAGCTAGCACATTTGCTATATCAATCCTTCAAAAAAAAATCCCGATGGGGTCGGGATTTCTTTAATTTAAAAGTTAGGTTTCAAAAGATATTTGCTATAAAAATCGTTGATGTATTTTACAACTTCGTCTGCAGAGTCGGCAATCTTTATAAAATCAAGATCTTTTTCATTAATCATTTTGTCTTCCACCATTTGAGTTTTAATCCAATCTATTAATCCTCCCCAATATTTTTTTCCAACTAATATGATTGGAAACTTTCCAATTTTTTTGGTTTGAATCAAGGTTAAGGATTCAAAGAGCTCGTCCATCGTACCAAACCCACCAGGGCATACCACAAATCCTTGAGAGTATTTTATAAACATCAATTTTCTGGTAAAGAAATAATCAAAGGTTATTAATTTATCATGATCTATGTATGGATTGGCACTTTGCTCAAATGGAAGCACAATATTTAATCCTACTGACTTCCCTCCAGCAGCTTTTGCTCCCTTATTACCGGCTTCCATTATTCCAGGGCCTCCTCCAGTAATAATTCCATAGCCTTCTTTACACAGTTTAAATGCAATCTCTTCTGCTTGTTTGTAGTAGGCATGTGATGGATCTGTACGTGCTGATCCAAAAATCGAAACACAAGGACCTATCTTTCCTAATTTTTCAAAACCCATCACAAACTCGCTCATCATTTTAAATACTTGCCATGAGTCATGTGCCTTTATTTCTTGCCAATCTTTATCGATGAAGGCATCGCGAATTTTTAAATCTTCTTGATTCATACTCTAATTTTTTATTGTTATTTTTTGTTTACTTACTTTTTTTATTTTAGGCAAGGTGTCCATTTCTCTCTTAAGAAAATGACCAGTGATAGAGTTTTTATGAGCCGTTATCTGTTCAGGAGTTCCTTCTACTATTATTTGTCCACCACGCTCACCACCTTCAGGTCCAAGATCAATAATGTGATCTGCAACTTTTATAACATCCATATTATGTTCTATAACTAATACCGTGTTTCCTTTGTCTACCAATTGTTGGAGCACATCTAATAGTATTTTTACATCTTCAAAATGTAGTCCTGTGGTGGGTTCGTCTAAAATATATAGTGTGTTTCCGGTATCTTTTTTAGAAAGTTCGGTTGCTAGTTTTACACGTTGTGCTTCGCCACCACTCAATGTGGTACTTTGTTGACCTAGTGTAATATACCCCAGGCCTACATCTTGAATCGTTTTAATTTTATGCATAACATTGGGTAAGTTTTCGAAGAAACTAACGGCTTGTTCAATACTCAGATCCAAAACATCACTAATGTTTTTTCCCCTGTACTTTACTTCTAATGTTTCCCTATTGTAACGCTTCCCACGACATGTTTCACATAGCACATGCACATCGGGTAAAAAATTCATCGATATTATTCGCATTCCCCCACCTTGGCATGTTTCACATCGTCCGCCCTTTACATTGAATGAAAATCTGCCTGCCTGAAAACCTCTAATGGCCGATTCCGGCAACATAGCAAACAAAGATCTTATATCAGTAAATACTCCCGTATAAGTGGCTGGATTGCTCCTTGGTGTTCTTCCTATTGGTGATTGGTCTATTTCTATAACTTTATCAATATATTCTAAACCTTTAATTTTTTTATAAGGCAATGGTTTATGCTGCGAATTGTAAAAGTGATTGTTAAGAATAGGGTATAGGGTTTCATTCACCAAGCTAGATTTTCCTGATCCACTCACCCCGGTGATGCAAACCAATTTTCCCAAAGGAATATTTAAATCTACATTTTTTAAATTATTGCCTGTGGCACCTAATAGTTGAAGGATCTTACCGTTACCGTTTCTTTTTTCTGTTGCTATAGCAATTTCTTTTTTGCCATTAAGGTAGGCTGCTGTCAGACTTTCTTGCTTTAAAATTTCTGTAGGCGTTCCTGCAGCAACTATGTGTCCGCCATGAACTCCAGCCCCAGGACCCAAGTCCAAAACATAGTCAGCCGCAAGGATTGTTTCCTTATCATGTTCTACCACCAATACAGTATTTCCTGCATCGCGCAATTCTTGGAGTGATTTAATAAGCTTTACATTATCACGCTGGTGCAACCCAATGCTTGGTTCATCCAATATGTAAAGTACCCCTACTAATTGGCTACCTATTTGGGTGGCAAGTCTAATGCGTTGCGCTTCGCCACCACTAAGAGTTTTGCTGCTTCTGTGTAAGGATATGTAATCTAATCCCACATCTAAGAGAAATTTAATTCTCTTTTTGATCTCCTTGATCACTTCATTGCCAATTATCTTCTGCTTTTCTGTTAAACTACTTTCTAGTGTATCAAACCATACAGCTAGTGAAGCCAAACCCATGCCCGATAGTTGTGCTATGTTTTTATCATTTATTTTAAAATGTAGCGATTCTTTTTTTAATCGATCTCCATTGCATTCAGCACATATTATAGGCTGCATAAAGCCTTGTATCCATTTTTTCAATCCGCTGCTGGCTGCCTCATGATCTTGTGATGTTATAAAATTTACTATTCCTTCAAATGTAGAAGCATAGCCATGTGAACCTCCGCTACTACTGTCAGTAGTGACATTCACCACATCATCGCTTCCATAAAGTATTACTTGTAAAGCCTCCTCTGGAAGATCCTTGATCGCATCACCTAATGTAAAATTATATTTTCGACCTAGGACCATTAGTTGTTTAAATATCCACGTGTCTTTTTGTGGACCTAGCGGAACTATGCCTCCAGCCTTGATACTTTTAGTATTATCTGGAATGATGCTTTTTAAATCTACTTGGTTAACAGTGCCAAGGCCGTTACATTTTTTACAAGCTCCATAAGCACTATTAAATGAAAAATTATTTGGTGAAGGCTCATCATATGAAATGCCGCTGGTAGGGCACATTAAATGCCGGCTATAGTAGAAATCTTTATCCTTATCAGCATCATTAATGATGATGGTACCCTTACCAATTTTCATTGCAAGGGTTAAACTTTCTCTTAATCGTTGTAAACTTTCTACAGAGATGATCATTTTATCAACCAACAATTCTATATCGTGTACTTTGTAACGATCTAGTTGAAGCCCTTTTTTCAACTCTGTAATTTTTCCATCCACTCTTACTCTAAGGTAGCCTTGACTAACAAGCTGTTCAAACAATTCGCGGTAGTGTCCCTTTCGACCTTTTACTAACGGTGACAGCAACAACATTTTTTTATTTAAATGCTTCTCTTGAATTAAATTTATAATATCATCATCTCCTAGTTTTACCATGGCTTCACCTGTAACATGGCTATATGCTATTCCTACGCGTGCAAAAAGTAATCGCATGAAATCATAAATTTCAGTAATAGTGCCCACCGTGGAGCGTGGATTAAGATTGGTGGTCTTTTGCTCAATAGATATAACTGGACTAAGACCAGTAATTTTATCTACATCCGGCCGTTCCATGCTGCCAAGAAACTGGCGAGCATAGGCCGAAAAACTTTCCATATACCTTCGTTGCCCTTCAGCATAAATGGTGTCAAAGGCTAATGATGATTTGCCACTGCCACTAAGGCCAGTAATCACTACTAATTTATTTCTTGGAATTACAGCATCTATATTTTTTAAATTGTGTTCGCGCGCTCCAAATATTTCGAGTGTATCAAGTTCTTGATTCATAGACCTGCGAAGGTAATTATTTTATAGTCTCCCAATGATATAATCCCATCTAAAATTGTTGGTTATTATTGCCAAATAGTAGGGTAAGGTACTATTTTTTTAACGAATATTGCTGTAACCTGAATTTGATATGTCATATAAAATTATAGAAGTAAAAACTGCCAGTGATGTAAAAGCTTTTTTTGATTTACATACTTCGCTTTATTGCAATGATCCCAACTGGATAAGACCGTTAAACAAGGATGTAGCAGCTGTGTTTGATCCCAAACAAAATAAATTTTTTAGACATGGATCGTGCGTGCGATTTATAGTTGTTGATAATAATGATCATCCTGTTGGTAGAATTGCTGCTTTTATAAATGAAAAATTGGCACATAAAGAGGAGCAACCTACAGGTGGTATTGGTTTTTTTGATGCAATCAATAACCAAGAAGTGGCCAACCTGCTTTTTGATACTGCCAGAACTTGGTTGTCAAGCCAGAAAATGGAGGCCATGGATGGTCCAATTAATTTTGGAGAGCGCGATAGCTGGTGGGGTTGTTTAGTAGAGGGGTTTACTCCTGTACCTTATAAAATGAATTATAATTTTCCCTACTACAATGAACTGTTTACCAATTATGGTTTCCAGAATTATTTTGAACAATGGTGCTATAGTTTAAAGGTTGAAAATAAACTACAAGAGAAATTCTATGATCGTCACAAGGCCATAAAGAGTGATCCAGCCTACAGAGCCGCATATTTAAAAAAGAATGATTTGGAAAAATATGCCGAAGATTTTAGAATAATTTACAATAAAGCTTGGGCAAAACATGGAGGAGGGAAGGAGTTGGAGCAAAAACAAGTATTAGCTTTTTTCAAAAAAATGAAGGCCGTGATCGATGAACAAATCATGTGGTATGTTTATCACCACAATGAACCTATTGCCATGTGGATCAATTTACCTGATATCAATCAACTGTTTGCCCCATTGAAGGGAAAATTTGGGTGGTTTGAAAAGTTGAAATTTATAATATCACTTAAAAGAAGGAAGACCAATAAATTTATAGGACTTGTTTTTGGAATAGTTCCTGAATTTCAAGGCAAAGGCATTGATAGTTTTATAATTGTAGAAGGAGCTAATCATATCCAAAAGCACCAGTTGTATGAAGAATTTGAAATGCAATGGATAGGTGATTTTAATCCTAAAATGATCAGCATTGCTGAAAATTTAGGAACCTATAAAAGTAGGCGATTGATTACCTACCGCTGTCTTTTTGATCCTTCGAAGCCCTTTTCAAGGCATAAAAAGCTCTAAATTCTGATTACTTTAAGGTTTTTTAAGCTATTTGCCCTCCCATAATAAGTGATGACCAAATATTAACCTATTCTTGAATTTTTTTGTTATTTTTACCTAGCTAGTTTTAACTATTGTAACTATGAACAAAACTATTACACGTTTTCATTTGCTGTATTTATTCTTATTGCTATTTAGTAGCATTCAGCTTTTGGCTCAGAATAATTACTCTTACAATAATTTTGGTACCAATAGCAAAGCTGGATTGAACTACACTGTTGCAAATCCAGGGTCTGTGGTAAGTTATTTATCAGCAGTAACTACTCCTATGACTTCGGCTATTACCATAGCAGGCAGCGCAGGTGCGGTCAATCAGCTTTATGGGCCTTATGCTATTTCAGGTATTCTTCCTTATGCTGGAATGCGCATGACTCAATTTTGGATTTCAAGCAATGGTTTTATTGCTTTTCGCAATCCAGGTTCCTCCTTGCCAGTAAACAATATGGATACTGGATTTTGCATTGTGGCTCCGCTTTGGGATGAAATAGTGCCTACTGGAGGTGTAAGAGTATTGAACAATCTTGGGCCCTTGTACATTGAATGGCGCGGTGTCAAATGGGGGCCCGCAGCTTCATCAGGCTGCATGAACTTTTGTGTAAAAGTTGATAAAACAACCGGTTTGATTTCCTTTTACTACGACAGGCCCTGTGCAATATTTGATAACCCAAGTGCCAGCATTGGTTTAACCGGGCATTGCCCGAACGATTTTCTCAACACTACTTCGGCTGGTGTGGCTGCGGGTAACTTTAGCAAGCTTACTTCTTTTGAGAATTATATAACTTCCTTAACTAATGGATTGGCCGTAACATTCACCCCAGCAAGCCAAAATAACAATACCTGTGCATCTGCCATCAATGTGCCTTTCAATGCCAATGCAACATCCACTATCAGAGGATCCTTTATTTCAAGTGACACCATCGGTGCTTATAACGGTACATGCTTGATAGACAACAATGTTTTACCAAATCGTTTTCATGATCAATGGTACACCTTTTCAAAACCTATCGACATCACTAGTTTCGAAGTCTTTGTGGACAGCAATTGTATCGGTACCACAGGGCTCACACTCTATCGTGGCAATTCTTGCGGTTCATGGACTGAAGTGGGTTGTCTTTCCAATACTGATGCTATTAACGGAGGCCCCATCAACATTACCGGAAGGCCATGTGCAGCGGAACAATATTATGTACAAGTGGAATCAGATGGTAGTGATTCCATTGGTATTTTTAGATTGAACATTAGACCTCCTGGTAGAAATTGCGCAGCAGCTACAGTAATAGATCCTGCTTGTGTAACTCCAACCTATACTAGTCCTACACTTACCAATTGTGGCTTCATTGGTGAGGTGGACAGTGCTGCATCGGCCTGTAAAAATTCTTTCAATCGTGGAGAAGATTATGTTTTTCAATTTACTCCTACCACCACCTTTTGTGCCAACCTTTCTGTTACCGCTACCAATGCTGCTACCTTTCCGGCCTTATTTGTCTATAACGGTTGTCCTACAGCAGGGGGCACTGCTTGCTTGGGGGTAGTAACCGGCAATGGAGGGGCTGCTCTTAATTTTAATAATATTACTCTTACTGCGGGTATCACTTATTATTTTTTAATTGATCATGATAGTGCAAATAGTGCACCTTGCACTCCCTTTATCTTTAGCTTGACCAATACTGCGGGTTTGCCACCGGCAATAGATGATTGTGCTGCTGCAGAAACACTCACTGTTATAACTGCTGCTACTTGTACCGGTGCATTGAATAAAAGCAATAGTTGTGCTACTCCCAGCGCCTTAGGAACTGTACCTGTGCCCTCATGTGGATCATTTACTGATGGACTTACCCCTGATGTGTGGTTCAGATTCCAAAGTGGAGCAGTTATTACAACGCCCTACTTAATAAAAGTTGATTTAGGAACTACCGGTGCTGCACAAGATTTGGTTGCCGTGGTTTACAGTGGATCCTGTGCAGGACCCCTTACGGAGGTTGCTTGCGATGATAATAGTAATGGAAGCGGCATGCCTGCAGCAACTTTCTTGCCAACAGCAAGTACCTGGTACTTTGTTAGAATATTTTCTAATAATGGAACAGAACCCGGAAATTTTAGAATCTGTGTTTTGAGTGGTTGTGCACCTCCTAATGATCAACCTTGTTCAGCCATATTGCTTCCGCTTACAGTAACTACATCTGGTACCAATGTTTGTTCTTCTGGTGCAGGTGAACCAGCCGGTGGAACTTGTTTTCTACCAGCTGGAACCAATGTATTGCACACAGTTTGGTATAGATTTGTAGCACCCACCGGTGGTAATGTGAAAATTAAAACGCGATTAAATACGCTTACAGATTCTCAAATAGCCTTGTATCAAGGCGCTTGTGGTTCTTTAACACAAGTATCACCCACGAGCCAATCATGTAATAACAATTCGCAGGGTGCATGTAATACAGGAGCTTATACCTATCGAGAGTCGGAAATTAACATCACTGGTTTAATTCCTGGCAATACTTACTACATCAGTGTTGACGGAGTTGGTACTGCTACCGGCACATTTGATATTACAGTGATGAACAATGCTGACCCTATTTTGCCAATAACCGGCCAAGATTGCGCATTAGCCACTCCAGTTTGTTCACAAATTACTACAGTTCCTGATCCTGGATTTAATGGCACGGGAAATATTTGTGATTTGATTCCTCCTGCTTCACCAAGTTGCTTTTTGGGTGGTGAAAAAGGAGCTTCGTGGTATACTTTTAGCATGAGCGGCCCTGGCAATCTACAATTCAGTATCAACCCCAACGGTGTTTATGATTATGATTTCTTCCTTTGGAGAATTGATACAGTTAGTAATTATTGCAATCGTTTAAATGATGTCGCTTCATTTCCCTATACAGCATGTCACTGGATTGATACTTATGGAGGTACAGG
>JBDKJS010000192.1:0-9964 GCA_039806065.1 Bacteroidota bacterium
AAAAAGTAGTGTATGAGGATTAATGGTTGGCACCTTATCGCGCCATACTTTTGCATAAATTAATTTTGGCTCATCACTTTTATCAAAATAAACTAAATCAGTGGTTAATTCCACTGGCATGCCGTGCAATTGATGAAAGATTAAATCAAAAATATAACTTATCCTAGGATTAATAAGCTCTACAAATACTAGAAGTTTGCTCATGGATTTTAACAAGCCAAATATAGTATAATAATTAGCTCACTAGTCCTTGGCTGATGGTGTAATGAGTAAGTTCTGCATTGGTGCGCATGTCCATTTTATCGAGAATTCTAGATCTGTAAGTACTAATGGTAGGTACGCTGAGTGCTAACTCTTCCGCAATTTGAGAGACTGTTTTTCCGCTTGCGATCATTTTTAGAACTAAAAACTCCCTATCACTGAGTCGTTCATGGGGGGATTTATCATGATCTTTATGCAAGGCAAATACCAATTCTTGGGCAAGGCTTGAAGTAATGTATTTTCTACCATCAAGCACCGTTTTAACAGCCTGCACCAACTCTTCACCTGCAGCTGATTTGGTTACATAACCTGAAGCACCAGCCTTAAACCCACGAAGTGCATATTGCTCTTCAGGATGCATGCTTAGGATAATGGTTGGAAAGATAAGTCCTTGCGATCGCATTTGCTTGAGTACATCAAGTCCGGTCATTTTGGGCATTGATAAATCAAGGATAATGATATTGGGTTTAAAATCTGCTACTATTTCAATTGCCTCATTTCCGCTTCCGGCTTCCACTATTTCGGCTTGTTCATATTCTGTTCTCAGCAGTTGGATCAAGCCTTTACGCAGCAGTTGATGATCATCTACTATTAGTATTTTCATAAGTGTAGGAGTTAAGAGTTAAAAAAAACACTTTTAATATTAATTAGCTATTATTTGTTGCGGTGGAAAGATAGGAATTTTTAATTCAATTTTTGTTCCTGCCTTATAGTCACTGAATATATTTAATTCGGCCCCAATAGTGGCGGCTCTTTCTCTCATTCCTAACAATCCTAAAGAAAACTTGGAAACCGAATTGATATTAAAGCCTACCCCATTATCAATAATGGTAAGGGCATTATAATTTTCATATTCATTAAATTCTATGGTAACCTTATTAGCTTGGCTATGTCTTACAATATTAGTCAAAGATTCCTGAAGAATCCTAAAAACAGATGTTTTAAAATGTTTATCGTCAATCAATTCATTGATAGCATGATTAAACTCAATTTCAAGATTACTTGACTTTCTAACTTTTTGAATTTGCCACTCCATAGCTTCTAGCAATCCTAAATCATCCAACATAGAAGGGCGAAGTTCACTCGATATTCGTTGAACTGTTTTAATAGCAGCATCGATAGATTTAATTTCATCTTGCAAGGAACCTTTTAAGGCACTGGTATCAGGCAAGCCTACCAACTCAAATTGTCGTTGGTTTTTTAATTTTATCGCTGTAAGAAGTTGTCCCAATTCATCATGAATTTCCCTGCTAATATTCGCTCTTTCATCTTCTACTGCATTTTGCAAGTGATTACTTAATTGCCGAAGTTGGAGTGTAAGTTCTTTTTGATTTTGTTGAAAATTTTTAATTTCTGAAATGTCTCTAACAATGGTACTAAGTAGCCCTAGAGATCCATCTTTATTTTTATGTGAAATGATAATTTGCGAACCGGGAAAAACAGATCCATCCAAACGTTTTAATTCTGTTTCGCCTGACCAAATACCATGCTTTATGGCATGTGGCACGGCCAATGTAGTCAAGGTCTTAAGTGTTGTATTGGTATAGAATGCACTCAAGTGACATTGCTTATAATGTTCCAAATCTCGCAAGCCTAAAGATTCTATTCCTGCCCTATTTATAAAAATTGGATTAAATTCATGATCGGAGTAAGCGACCAGATCAGAGGTTCGTTCTATGATCAATGCAAGATTAGCATTTTCCACCTCATTTTTTTTTCGCTCAGTAATATCTATCATGGTTCCTATTACCCGAATTGCATCTCCTTTTGAATTTCTAATGATGTAGCCTCTATCAAGCACATGCGCATAGGTGTCATCTCCTCTTCTAAAGCGATACTCATCCTGCCAAGTAAGCTTATTACTTCTTAATACTTCAAGAAAATGGCTTTCCACTGCATCTCTTTCTACCGGATGTAATCTAGAGCTCCAAATCCGTGTATTATCAATGGCCATATCTTCTTTACTAATTTTATAAAGTTCTATAAAATTATCATTATACACTATTTGGTTGGCTAAAACATCGTAATCCCAAATTACATCATTAATGGCTTTCATCACTGCTTCCATCCTTTCTACCGTTTGTGCCTTATCCACTTTAGCTTTTTTTTCTTGATCAATATCTTTTAAGAAAACCACTATTTGGCTTTCGCTGGGATATATTTTGGCAAACAGCCATTTGTCTAACGCTGCAATATGGTATTCAGCTTCTATACTTTGTTGATTTGAGAGGGCCTTGTTTAAATCCAGTGTAAGCGGATGATTGGGGCCCAATGCACCAATATCACTCATTGCAATATTTTTTACCGATTCAGTGGTGAGCTGAAAATAATCAACCGCATTGGCATTAAAATAAATAAAGTTAAATTCGTTGTCCAAAATGAGCACCCCATCAGTTACTTGTTCAAACACTGAACTCAATTGAATTGTCTTTTCCAATACTTGCTTTTCTAATGCTAGATTAAGCAACTTCAACTCTTTGTCTAACTGCGAATTGGTGCGTATTTCATCTTGTGCCTTTCTATAAAGCAATACTATTCCTGAAACCGTAATGGTAAGAAAAAACAGAAATGCAAGAAACAATCTACTAATGCCCTCTACCAAACCTACTTGCTGTTCTTGAAAATGTTCATCGAGCCTTCTGTTTATTTTAACCAAGGCCAATCTTTGTAAATCAAGCTTGCTATGCACTTCTTCAATCTCTTCAAAATGTTCATAGACATATTGTGGGTTTTCGCTCATTTTAGCTAATAGCGAATCACCAGCGGCCAAAGCAAAATTTAAATCTTTGCAAAAAAGAGTTGCGTTAGCATTTTCAATATTTGCAATTTGGATAAGTTCATGGAGTGTATCAGCAAGAGCACTTACCGTATTAGACATGGTGGTGTTAGAATCAATTTGATCGCTCACATGGAAGAAGGTAAATTTTTCATTGTATTTGTCAATGGCTATAGATAATGCAGCTACGTTACTATTTAGTTTTAGTCTTTCATTAGGAAGGGCATTTTCAATAGCACTTAACTGATGATAGACGATAAATGAAAAAATTAAAATACCTGAAAAGAGAAGCGCTATTAACCACTTTATATTAATTTGCTTACCAAACATAGAGGACTATTTCTTAAAATATTTTGAAAAGTAGAAAAAAGCGTTTTTATTTACAAGTAAAATTCCCGCCCATGCAACCTTCCAATTCACAACAAGAATTTAAACCTTACATTTCTGCCGAAGATAATGTAGCTGAGTTTACACTGAAAGCCATTTTACTTGGATCGCTCTTCGGAATAATTTTTGGTGCAAGCACTGTTTTTTTGGCATTGAAGGCAGGCCTCACAGTTTCGGCATCCATTCCTATAGCAGTAATAGCCATTTCGCTTGGTAAAAAATTTTTAAAAACCACTATATTAGAAAACAACATTATTCAAACCACTGGATCTGCTGGAGAATCCATAGCTGCTGGAGTAGTATTTACTTTGCCAGCATTTTTATTTTTAAGTGCCAATGAAGAAGGCATTAGCAGTGGTTTACCCTATTTTCAATATTGGACCATATTCACATTAGCAGTTTTTGGTGGTATGTTGGGCACTTTGATGATGATACCACTTCGAAGATCATTAATAGTAAAGGAACATGGCACCCTTCCCTACCCCGAAGGAACTGCTTGCGCTCAGGTATTAATTGCCGGTGAAAAAGGAGGAGATTTTGCAAAAACTGCTTATCTAGGTCTAGCATTTAGCACCGTTTATGCAGTACTACAGCGCATGTTACACATCATCTTAGAAAGTCCTAAGTGGGCTACAGCCCAAGCTAATAAATACTTTCCTTCTGCTGCAGTTAGCTGTGAAATCACCCCTGAATATTTGGGAGTGGGATACATCATTGGCCCAAGAATAGCCGGAGTATTAGTAGCTGGAGGTGTACTTGCCTGGTTAGCACTTATTCCTTTATTAGCCAGTATCGTTCCTGCAGATACTATTGCATTGCAACTAGCCAAACTTGGCTTAATAGATTTAGCCAAAGCCGGTGGAACTGGCGGTTGGGATCCTGTTACTCATACCTTTGCTGATACAGCAAGTGCTGTTTACAGAGCTTATGTTCGCCAGATTGGTGCTGGTGCTGTTGCAGCAGGTGGTTTCATTACTCTTTTTAAGACTATTCCCACCATCATATCCTCATTCAAAGAAAGCATGGGGTCATTGAAAGAAAAAAATGGCGGCCCAGTGGTGCGTACAGAAAATGATTTAAGTTTTAAAACAGTTATAATTGGTTCAATAGCTTTAATAGTTTTAATGGCCATTCTACCACAAATACCTGGCGATGGAATACTAAATAAATTACTAATCGGTATTCTTGTAATTATTTTCGGGTTCTTCTTTGTAACGGTAAGCTCCAGAATTGTTGGCATTATAGGCAGTAGCAACAATCCAATCAGTGGAATGACGATAGCCACCATAATGGGAACGGCATTGGTCTTTATAGCTGTAGGCTGGACCGGAAAAGTTTACGAGCCACTGGCTTTAGTTGTAGGAGGAATGATATGTATAGCAGCAGCCAACGCAGGTGCTACATCGCAAGATTTAAAAACAGGTTACATTGTGGGTGCCACACCCAAATACCAACAATTAGCGCTTTTCATTGGTGCTATTGTCTCATCATTAATGATAGGATTCACTGTAAAATATTTAGACACACCAACTGCCGAAGCCGCAGCTCGAGGGGTAAAACACATGATTGGCGAAGAATACAATGCGCCACAAGCTACATTAATGGCCACATTGATAAAAGGTTTATTAAGCTTTAACCTTGACTGGCAATTTGTATTGGTTGGTGTTTTCTTAGCCATCACCATGGAGCTTTGTGGAGTAAAATCGCTTTCCTTCGCAGTAGGGGCTTACCTACCTCTATCTACCACATTGCCAATCTTCATTGGTGGAGCAGTAAAAGGAATTGTAGATTGGAAAGCGAAGAAAAAAAACGAGGCCACCGAAGATGCTGAGTTGGGCAAAGGAAGTTTGTTTGCTACGGGGTTGGTAGCAGGTGGTGCACTGATGGGTGTGATCATTGCATTTATGCAAGCAACTGCAAGTACTAACCAATGGCTTGGCACCATTTCTATGGAGGAAGGATTGTTACATTCTTTAGGTCATGAAGGTTATCAATGGTTAGGAACCCTATTTTTCATTTTATTAGCTTGGCAATTATACAGAATAGCTGTTAAACCTGATAAGCCATAATCTTTAATCATTAAAAAACTTAGGTTACTGAAGTCTTACATGCCTAGACTTGATTTTACTATTTGTTGACTAAAATGGCAAATCAAATGCCTTCATTTGTTCTACAAAGCATGGTGTCTTTTACGTGTGATTCATAATTTTATAATTATTTAAATGAAACTACTTCTTTCTATATCCATTAATTTATGCTGTATATCAGCCTTGGCACAATGGACCACCATACCAATGCCAACAGGTTATGCACTCAATGAAATCGAATTTGTAAATGATACAACTGGATTTATTATTGGCGATTCAATTCTTGGTCTTTCACAAGTGGGCAAAACCTTTAAAACATCAGATAAAGGTCTAACTTTTTTCGAGAACGATTTTTATTTTGCTGCATTTAAAAGTATAAGCATTGGTGATAATCAAACTCTTTATGTAAATGGTATAGATGATAATCAAGAAGGGGTATTGCGTAAAACAACTAGTCAAGGTAATATTTGGAGCACCGTAGGAACCATTGTGCCTCATGGACAATTGAGTTTTATCAATGCACAAGAAGGCTTCATTGCAGGTCAAGGTACCGGACATGCCGATGCATGGGCTACTTACAATGGAGGTTTTAACTGGGTGCAACTTACCGGATCCAATGGATTAGGAATTTCTGCCATTTTGGATTTACAGTTTTTAAATGCTGATACTGGTTATGTGGGCGGATTATATGGACCGCTAATTACCAAAACCACCGACCAGGGTAGCAATTGGGTAGTAACGTGCGATACCTTTGCCACTAGGAGCCTGACTATGATCGATGGATTCAGAGGATATTTTGTGGGCAACACCCTAGCCAATGATGGAATCATAAGGACAAATGATGGCGGAAATAGTTTTAACTGGGTGCTTGATTATACCACCCCCGGTAGGCCTTTTACCTTTACGCCTTCATCCATTTATTGTAATGATGTAAATACCTGCATGTGTTCAAGTACGGATGGCTGGGTGGCTACAACCTATGATGGCGGTCTAAATTGGGCTTTTGAGTACACTGGCACTCCTGCTGCTCTCACTGACATTTATTTTAATGATGAGTATGCACTAGCTATAGGATTAGATGGAGTAGTTCTGAGAAAACAATTACTGAGCAACATAAATGATCAGCAGGATTTAAAACAAACTATTTCTTTTAAGCAGTCAGAAAATGAAATGTCAATAAAAAATAATGGTGAAGACCTATTGCTTGTAATTGTTTACGATGCCGTGGGAAAGTGGTGTATTAACAAAGAAGTTAAAAAAAATGAAACAATTGTTTTTTCTACTGAGGAGTTTAGTAAAGGGATCTACTTCGTAAAATGTCAAATAAAAAACCGGACAGCCACATATCCATGCACCATCCGGTAACTTAAATTCTAATTGACTAACAATTAGCTCATTTTAGAAAATGGAAACCCTTTTTACTATTGCCCTTCCCTTCTGCCATATTTTAACAACATAAATTCCTGGAAGATCAATATCAATCTTAGTTTTCAAGATCGGTTGTGTTACCGTACTTAATAGCCTGCCTTGACAGTCAAATATTTCAATTAAAGTGGCAGGTTGTTCACCTTCGATAGTAATCTCTCCTTTGGCTGGATTGGGATAAATTTTCCATTGTTCCGTTAAATTAAGATTATTGATCGCATTAGGAACTACCACCACAGAATCATTACTGGCTACAATAGGAATGATGTTGCCACTTAAATCAATCGCCTTTACATTGGAAATGATAGCCCGTAAATCGTTGATGGTACTTACATTGTCATTAATTACAATAGAAGCTGAAACCACCACACCATGACCACTTGCATTGACTTGATTATTTCTAACCATTCCTAATTTATAAAAGGCAGTGGGCCATGATGATTTTGCTATAGCGATAAGATCCGTATTGCGGGTACCAAAAAATGAAGATGGAAAGCTGATAGAACTTAAAGCACTATCAATGGCTGCTCCGTAAAAGCCTAAGTCAAAACTGATGCCATATATCGCATCCAATACATTAGTAGCACTTCCTAGGGCAACTTCAAAATTAACAGCATTACCTCCACTCACAGTATCAATATTAAAATTACCTGATAATAACTCTCCCTCTGAAAAAAGTGATCCACCACCAACTCTTAGAGGATGCTGTAATCCCAAATTTTGAAGTACCGCATTTGTATCACTCCATGCAATACTTCCATCTCCATCAGCATCAGCATGCGCATAATCGGCCCCAAAATAAAATTGTTGCCCCCATGGAACGATGCTTTGAGCTTGCCAATTAACCGTAGCACTAGGTCGAACAGGTCCTGTGGTTCCGAAACCAATACCAATTGGGAACAAATCGTCCATAGCACATGACAAATCGGTATTGCAATCGCCTGGCCACAATGCACCGTTGCAATTACTAATAAAAATTCTTAGTGCATACGTATTGGTATTATTCACCGGACAAGCATTATCGCGCACCTTAATATAAATTATTAACGGTGATAGAAAATTAAATGAGCTTCCATTAGGAATATATTGTAACACGCCAAGGGCATTTTGTGCTGAGAAAACAATCAATGAATCCTCATTATTAAATGGAGCTATATTTGCTGTATACAATTCATAACTAATAAAGGTACTATCGCTAGCATCAGCATCTGTAGTTGGCAGTTGAATATTTAATGTGTCGTTAACACAAACAAAATAATCCGTAATAACATTATTCAAAGTACTTATGATGGGTGCGGTATTAGAACTAGGCACCACTGTAAACAAATATTCAACTTCTGAGCTATTAAAAATATTTGCATTTTCATCAAGCACTACTTCCCGCACCCTTACACTGTATGTTCCAATCAAGGTAGGAGTTACAGAAAAAATACCACTCTGGCGATCCAAACTTTGAATTACCGTATTTCCAAATGGTAAGGAGGGGCTATACCCAATGTTATAACTCAATGGTACTCCCAGTTCATCTTCAGCAGCTATGAGTTCATAGAACACTTTATTTCTAATACCATAGCCTGTAAATCCTCTCGCAAAATTTATTTGAGTGGTGGTATTTTGTGAAAGAAAAAATTGAGGATAATTATTTTGCTCTATTTGAGTTAAATTGAAAGAAGGAATGGCTGGGGCAAATGTGCTAAGATTAATTCCAAGTAGTGGAGTATTTTGCAAATTATTAATAGTAGCTTGACGGCAGCATGAACTATAAGTTACCTCAAAATTACTGCATGCCTGCATCCAACCTCCAACACCTGTATAACTCCCCTTACTGATTCCAGGATCAGCTCCACCACTACAAATGGAAGGTACACAGTTATTTCCGACTTCCACTTCCTGAACTAGATTTAGTGTAACCACCTGCGACCCACAAGAGGAAGTCAATGTAACATCTAACGTACTGGTAAATGCCACACCTTGACAATCTCTATAAAGATCAAGATTTATTAAAACATCATTAGAAAATCCTATGCTCATAGCAACTTCGCCACCAATAATATGAGATGCCTTGGCCTGAAGAGAGCACAAACAAAAACAGAAATAGTATATAATTTTTTTCATAACGAAATGGGTTAACGGTGTAGGTATAATTTCACGTTACAAACGTAGGCAGCGGCAAGCGTGTAAAAAAGTACAAAATAAATATGTTTCCAATAAATAATTTTAATGAAAAATCTATTTTTATTTGATTATTTGACAAAATAAGGATATTTTAGAACTGAAATTTGTCATTTTCCATGAATAAAATAAAAAAAGAGCATTTTATTGAATTACTCAATAGTTGCACTCAGCATCAATTAAAAAAATTTACGTCCTATCTTCAATCTTATTACTTATGTGGCGATTCCAATGTAATAAAATTATTTAATCGTATTCAAAAAGGCTTGAAAAGTGGTAAGGTTCAGCAATCGGCCATGTCAAAGTCAGAAAAAAAATACCATTACCCTAATTTACAAAATAAGTTTTCATCCTTTTTAGCCTTAGAGTTGACCAATGAACACCACCTCACCTGCTCTATTAATCAATTGAAGGCGCTTAGCTTCTTTAATCACTCTTCGCTTTATGATCGCCAATACAATCAATTGCACAAAGTCTATAGTAGTATTAAAACCATTAAGGACCAGTATCAATTGCATCAATTGCATTTGATTCACTTTGACATCAAGGCTAAGGAAGGAAATATTAAAATGTTACCAAATTTTTCAGACGTAGTAAATAGTTTTGATTTACACTTCCTGCTTGAAAGATTGCGCCTAACCTGTGCTTATCTAAATTTAAAAAAAGTAGTCAATACTGGCCCTATTGAGATAACAGCAGCGTATATCATACAGCAAGCCCAACACTTCCATTCACATCCATTAATGCAGGTTTATTTAAGTATTTATCATATGCTGATTGAGGAGAACGCAGTTACGCATTACAAACTACTTACCAGCAGACTAGCAGAAACCATATCAAAACAACCGATCAATGA
>JBDKJS010000193.1:0-6290 GCA_039806065.1 Bacteroidota bacterium
ATTGATATAGTAATTGATATCTATTCTGGTACCAGATGCTACTATTGTTTCAATTTCGGTGAGAAGATCGCCCAATACCAATCCTTTTGACCGAGCCATGTCATCAAGCGAAATTTTTCGATCAATATTGGTAATGATGTAAACCTTTAAGCCCGATTTGTTGACCACTGACTTCACCACCAAATCTAATGGCCGCTCGATATCATTTTCTTCAACATATTTGGCAATAAGTTCGACAAAAGGTTTACCATATTTAGTAGCCTTACCTGATCCTACTCCTGAAATATTTTTTAGTTCATCGAGTGTGATGGGGTAATTGATGGCCATTTCTTCTAGCGATGGATCTTGAAAAATAACAAATGGAGGCAAGTTGGTTTGCTTGGCTAATTTTTTTCTAAGGTCCTTTAGAGCTGAAAACAATTCTGCATCAGCCGCGCTTCCGCCACTTCCACCGGCTCCTTCTTCGTCATCATCATCGCCTTCTGTATTGCTATAGTCATTGTCTTCAACCACCTTAATGCTATGGGGCTGATTGATAAATGCTTTTCCAGCATCGGTGAGTTTTAGCGTACCGTATGTTTCTATATCCTTGGTTAAAAATCCAGCCAGCAAGGCTTGTCTAATGACTGCGGTCCAAAATCGCGGCTCCCGATCAGCACCTTCACCGAACTCTTCTAAGTTATCGTGCTTATAATCTTTAACTGCCTTCTCCCCTTTGCCTGTTAGTATATTAACGATGTGTTCACTTGCAAATTTTTCTTTGACCGCCTTGACCACTTCCAGTGCCAATTGTACTTCATCTTGGCCATCAAAAGTTTTCTTTGGATGCAAGCAGTTATCACAATTTTGGCAGTTATCCTCTTGGTAGCTTTCACCAAAATAATTTAGGATCACCTTTCGCCTACAGACGTTGGTTTCGGCAAATCCCACTGTTTCAAGCAGCAGCTGCTTGCCTATTTCCTGCTCTGCAACAGGTTTTCCTTTCATGAATTTTTCTAGCTTTTCAATATCCTTGTAGCTATAAAAGGTAACACACTTTCCTTCTCTACCATCGCGCCCTGAACGTCCGGTTTCTTGATAATAGCCTTCGAGCGATTTGGGGATATCATGATGTATTACAAAGCGCACATCTGGTTTATCAATGCCCATACCAAATGCAATGGTAGCTACAATGACTTCTATTTCTTCCATCAAAAATTTATCCTGCGTGGATGCGCGCACGGCAGCATCAAGGCCAGCATGGTAAGGCAGTGCTCTTATACCATTTACGGTAAGCGTTTGGGCCACTTCCTCTACTTTCTTTCTGCTTAAGCAGTAAATGATTCCCGATTTACCAGTGTTTTGCTTTATAAATTTTATTATTTCTTTAAGTACATCATTCTTAGGTCTTACTTCATAATAAAGATTGCTGCGATTGAAGCTGGCCTTAAAAACCGATGCTTCACTCATACCAAGATTTTTTTGAATGTCTTGTTGTACTTTAGGGGTGGCAGTAGCTGTTAATGCTATGATAGGTGCTGTGCCTATTGCCTCCATAATAGGACGCAGTCTGCGATACTCAGGTCTAAAATCATGGCCCCATTCTGAAATACAATGGGCTTCATCAATGGCAAAAAATGATATCTGAACAGTTTTTAAAAATTCTATATTTTCTTCCTTGGTAAGTGACTCTGGGGCTACATAAAGTAATTTGGTTTTTCCAGCTTTTAAATCAGCCTTCACATTGGCAATTTCTCCCTTGTTAAGCGATGAGTTTAAAAAATGTGCCACTCCATCTTCGCTACTAAAACCACGCATGGCATCAACTTGATTTTTCATCAAGGCTATCAATGGCGACACCACTATGGCACAACCATCCATGATAAGCGAGGGAAGTTGGTAGCACATGCTCTTACCGCCTCCGGTAGGCATTATTACAAAGGTATCTTTGCCTGCAAGCAGGTTTTTAATGATGGTCTCTTGCTCTCCTTTAAACTTATCAAATCCGAAATACTTTCTTAAATAGGGCTTTAGGGATGTTTTTTCTTCCACTAACATTGTCAAATTCTGAATTAAAATGATTTTGAGATAAAAATAGATATTTTTGCTGAGAATTCATTAATTTTTTTTCAATTTTATTAATATTCAATTTCAATTTATAATACACTACTATTCAAGTCAATTAGTATCTCTCATCAAGTGTTTGGTAATACCAGCACGCTAAAAATGCTACTATGCTATCAGCTCAGAAAATAAAAAAAATTGCTACTACCACCCTTGATATTGAAGCCAAGGCGCTATTGCAATTAAAAAAATATATCAATGACAGTTTTGTACTTGCGGTGCAACATATAGCTAAAAGTAAAGGGAGGGTGGTAATCACAGGCATTGGCAAAAGTGCTATCATAGCGCAAAAAATAGTGGCCACTTTTAACTCCACTGGCACACCAGCCATTTTTATGCATGCTGCTGATGCCATCCATGGCGATTTAGGAATCATCCAAAAGGATGACATTGTAATTTGTTTGAGCAAGAGTGGCAATACCCCTGAAATAAAAATTTTAGTGCCTTTGCTAAAACAAAGTGGCAATCCGTTAGTGGCTATGGTGGGCAATAAAAATTCTTACCTGGCTTTAGAAAGTAATTATGTACTGGATACAACCATCGCAAAGGAAGCTTGCCCACACAACCTAGCCCCAACCACTAGCAGCACAGCACAATTAGCCATGGGCGATGCACTTGCCATTTGTTTACTAGAATTAAAATCGTTTTCCTCTAAAGATTTTGCAAAATACCATCCAGGAGGTGCACTTGGCAAAAAACTTTATTTAAAAGTTGGTGATATCAGTTCTCAAAATAGCAAACCCATCATTTCTCCAGATGCTTCGCTTGCAAAGGTGATTGTTGAAATCACTTCAAAGCGCCAAGGTGCAGTTGCGGTGATTCAAAAAAACAAACTGTTGGGCGTAATTACTGATGGTGACTTGAGGCGCATGTTACAAAAAGGATCATTTGACAAAAACATAACCGCTAAAAGCATTATGAATAAAAAACCAAAAACCATAGAGGCTGATGCCTTGGCTATTACAGCATTGGACTTGATGAAAGCTTTTAATATTTCACAACTCATCGTTACAAAAAAAGGAACCTATGAAGGAATGTTGCACCTTCACGATCTAATCAAAGAAGGCCTCATCTAACAACATGGAAAAATCTGCTATCATTCATGAGATCAATAAAAAGCAATCCTTACTGTGCGTAGGACTGGATACTGACCTTGATAAAATTCCGAACCACCTTCTTCAAGAAGAGGACCCTATTGCTGCTTTCAATAAAAGTATTATTGACGCCACCAAAGAATTTGCCATTTCTTACAAACTCAATATTGCCTTTTATGAAAGACTAGGGCCAAAGGGATGGATGGCATTGGAAAAGACCTTAAGTTATATTCCCAAAAACTGCTTCACCATTGCCGATGCCAAGAGAGGCGACATTGGCAATACTGCTGATATGTATGCCAAAACTTTTTTCGAAACTTACCAGTTCCACAGTATTACCGTTTCACCTTACATGGGGCGCGACAGTGTAATTCCTTTTTTAAAACACCCTGATAAATGGGCCATCTTACTAGCCCTTACCAGTAATGAAGGGGCAAGCGATTTCCAATTACAAAAACTGGCTAATGGCAGGTTCTTGTATGAGCAGGTGATTGAGCAAAGTAAGGAATGGGGCAATCAGGCTAACACCATGTATGTAACTGGTGCCACCAAAGCGCAATTTTTAAGAAACATTCGAACACTTGTTCCCAATCATTTTCTATTGGTACCGGGGGTGGGGGCACAGGGTGGTTCATTAGAAGATACGGTGAAGAATGGGAGAAATAAAGATATTGGTTTATTGATCAACAACAGCAGGGGCATAATCTATGCTGATGGAGGCGTTTCATTTGCTGAAGCTGCTTTTGATGCAGCTCGAACACAACAAATGGTAATGAAAAATTTACTTTAATAAAAAAAAGCTGAACTTTATTTAGATAAATATATTTAAATTGCATTCTTGAAAGAAGCATTTTTACATCACCTTTGGAAATTTAAACTGCTGCATTCCGATCTAAAACTTACTACTGGCGAATGCATTACGGTGGTACATCCAGGTACGCACAATCACGATGCTGGCCCAGATTTTTTTAATGCGAAAATTAAAATCGATGATGTACTATTAGCAGGCAATGTGGAAGTACATGTGAAGAGCAGTGATTTTTTAAAACATGGACACCAATACAATGTAAATTATGATCAACTCATACTCCACGTTGTATTAGAGAACGACTCTGCACATCCCGAACTTGTAAAAATTCCAACCTTGGTAATCAAAGATAAATACCATCCCAGCATAGCCAACAACTTCGACTCGCTGGTTTATAATATAAGTGAAATACCCTGCAGTGGAAGGGTAAGCGCTGTTTCACAGTTGCACATTCAGGATATGTTGGCCAAATGCTTCCATCAACGCCTGCAACGAAAACACCAAGAAGTAATGGCCTACCTGGAAAGATGCCAACAGGATTGGGAACAAGTGCTATACCTACTTTTGTTACGAGCCTTTGGCCATAAAATAAATGCTATGCCGTTTGAGCTATTGGCTTTTAAAACCCCCATTTCATTTCTTCGCAAACACCGCGACCAACTTTTTCAAATTGAGGCAATTTTATTTGGACAGGCTGGGTTGCTACATCAGCAATTTACTGATGAATATCCAACACGTCTAAAAAACGAATACCTGTTTTTAAAATCCAAATTTAACCTTAACGATATTCTACCTACTCAATTTAAATTTTTACGCTTGAGGCCAGCAAATTTTCCCACCCTAAGAATAGCACAAGTAGCCAGCCTCATCCATCATCAAGAGCACTTGTTTTCTAAGTTATTATACTGCAAAACTCCTTTGGAAATCTCTTCTCTATTCTCGTTTAAACCTAGTGCCTATTGGAACAACCACTACCGGTTTGATCTGTTGAGTAAGGGCTACAATCCCACTCCAGGCCAAACCACCATGAACGTATTGATATTAAATGTGGTAATCCCAATATTGTATAGCTATGCTTATGCCCTGAATGACGAAGACCTAATGAATCAAACCTATGAATTACTTAGAATGGTAGATCCAGAAGATAACAAGGTGGTGAGGCAGTGGATTGCAGCGGGTATTACTCCTGCGAATGCTCAAGAATCGCAATCACTATTGACGTTAAAAGCTGAATGGTGTGATCAAAAAAAATGCTTACTTTGCACCATAGGCAATCAACTAATTAATCAAATCCAATGATTCAACCTATTAAAACAAAATTTGAAAAAATAGCATTTGGTGTGTGCACTTGGTTGGGCGATGTGCTAAGAATGCCCACTTCTGTAATCAGATTTTTTTTCATATACCTGTCATTTCTAACAGTAGGATCGCCATTGGTAATCTACCTTACACTAGCTTTTTGGTTGAGGTTGAAAAAATACATTGGAACCAAAAAAACTTCGATCTGGGATTTATAGGTTAAAATGTTAATAATGCATGAGGGGTGATGAGATTGCAATGAATTGCTCCATTACTTTTGCCCAATGTTGCTTCCTGAAAAAGCTCATTTATTTTTTTTTAAAAAACTGTATTTAGCATCGCTATTCCTACTGCTAGTCTTTAGCATTGGCGTGATTGGATATATGTTTTTAGAGAACTATAAACTATTGGATGCTATTTACATGACCGTTATCACCGTAGCAACAGTAGGCTATAGGGAAGTTCATGAACTTTCAGATACTGGCAAGGTATTCACTTCTATATTAATTATATTTAGTTTATTTACATTTGCCTATGCCATATCAGTGATCACAAGGTATGTAATTGAAGGCGAATTTCAACTATTATTTAAACATTACAGAGTGAATAAGGAAATCCAAAAACTATCAAACCATGTAATAGTGTGTGGCTATGGAAGAAATGGGAAGCAGGCATGTGCTCAACTCAAAAGCGGCAACGAAAAATTTGTAGTGATAGAATCTAACCAAACGATCATTGAATCACTCAACGAAGATGAAATATTGTTCATACAAGGTGATGCCACTATTGATGAAGTATTAGCACAGGCAGGATTGCACAATGCCAAGGCGTTAATTACCGCATTGCCAAGTGATGCCTCTAATGTGTTTGTAGTGTTAACAGCAAGAGAAAAAAATTCGAACCTTAAAATCATAAGCAGGGCCAGTGATGAAAGCAGTGAAGCCAAACTTAAAAGAGCTGGTGCCGACAATGTAATCATGCCTGAC
>JBDKJS010000194.1:0-3603 GCA_039806065.1 Bacteroidota bacterium
TTCGCTCGTAGAAGTTTTCCATTCCTTATAAAAGTCGGGAGGTGGAAATCCGCTTATTAATTTAAGTGGAGAGCCCCATAAACCTGGAACCAAGTATATGGTAAATGCTAAAACCAATACGGCACTCAGTAGGCGACCTACACCTAAATGAGTTGTATCATCATCATGGGCAAATTTTAATTTTCCTAATAGATACCAGCCCCATAGACCGAAAATAATGATCCATAGTGCTATGAATAATTCTCTGTGTAGAAACTCCCACTTATAAGCCATATCTACATTCGATAAAAACTTTAATGCAAGAGCTAATTCTACAAAGCCTAAGCTTACTTTGATTACATTCATCCAACCACCACTTTTTGGTAGTGAATTAAGCCAAGCCGGGAACAATGCAAACAGTGTAAACGGAAGTGCTAGTGCAATGGCAAATCCAGCCATACCAATTAAGGCGCCAAGATTATTTCCGCCTTGCGAAACTAGTGCTAGGAGCCCACCAATAACCGGTGCTGTGCAGCTAAATGATACCAATACTAGTGTGAGTGCCATAAAAAATATACCCAGAATGCCACCTCTGTCACTAGCGGCATCGGCTTTATTAATCCATGAAGTGGGCAATGTTAATTCAAAGGCACCAAAAAAACTGGCAGCAAAGATTAAGAATATAATAAAAAAGGCTAAATTAACATAGATATCACTTGCAGCTGCATTTAATGCATCGGCACCAAAAACTTTTGACATTACAAAACCGAGTGCAATAAAAATTCCGACTATAAAAGAGGAGTAGAGACTTGCGTTGCGGATTCCTTTTTTCTTATTCCCTGATCGTTTAATGAAAAAACTAACCGTAAGTGGAATCATCGAGAAGACACAAGGAGTAAGTAATGCTACCAATCCACCAAGAAATCCTTTTGCAAAAATAGCACCATTGGATTCCTGTGCGAGTGCTACTTCTGCTTGAATACAGTCTGCGGGTACATTGGCTTGAATACTTGCAGTAGTATCTATCGTTGGTGCAATGGTTGCAGTATCAAGTATAACTTTTGCAGTATCTAAATTTTTTGGTAAGCTGTTATTCTCAAATTTAAAAACAAAATTTGTATCGCCATTAATGCAAGCTTCCTTACAAACTTGATAATAAATATTTCCTTTAATTTCTTTGGCACCGTTTAATTTTACTTTTTGCTTAAACGTTACAGCATGTTCAAAGATCCATTCATCCACTCCAAACACATCACTGAACTTCACAAGTGGTTTAGGATATTCTGAAGTTTTACCAATTAAAGTGTAGCCGTTATTTTTTTCAAAAATAAATTCTAAAGGCAGTGAACCACCTTCTGGCGTAAATTGTGAATACATATGCCAATGGTCAGCAATGGCTGCTTTAAAAACCAAAGTGGCCTCGGTAGCACTTTGCTGCTCCATATTAAAAGTCCATTTACAAGGATTTTGCGCTGTAGCATTTTTTATTGTAAAAAACAGAAGGACAAGGAAAAGCCATTTAAATGAATGCGACTTTGGTATGAAATAGCTATGCAGTTGAATGCTGGAGTTAACCATTATAGTTTAGTGATTTGAAGCCACTAAATGTACAAATAAAATTGGTTTCTAAGTAAACCAATTATAGAGGTTAACAATGTTTAAGGCTTTTTTTTCATTTTCTGAAAACTGTTTGGCAATGCTTCCATTCCGCATAAGGATGATTTTATCACCAAATTGAAGAGCATGATTTAACTGGTGGGTTACCATTACAGCGGTAATATTTTTGGAAATAATTAGTTCATTGGTGAGGCCCATTAATTGATCGGCAGTT
Organism: Bacteroidota bacterium; assembly: GCA_039806065.1. GTDB lineage: Bacteria > Bacteroidota > Bacteroidia > AKYH767-A > 2013-40CM-41-45 > JBDKJS01. The sequence goes on from JBDKJS010000194.1 coordinate 1,811, forward strand.
TTAGGGTCAAGGGCGGATGTAGGTTCATCTAGCAGTAGCAAGTCTGGTTCAAGATTGGCCGCCATTAAAATGGTTAGGGCTTGTCGCTGCCCGCCACTTAGGCTGCTTATTGGTTGGTGAATTTTACTCTCTAAATTTAGCTTTAGTGTGCTGATATCATGTTGAATTTTATTGATAAAATCAGTGGTGAGAGCTAATTTCAGATTCGCCTTTTGTCCTCGCATAGCAGCAAGCGCAAAATTTTGGGCAATAGATAAATTTGCAACTGTACCAGCAGTAGGGTCTTGATGAACAAGGGCAATTTTTTTTGCAAGATCTTTACTCGAGTAGTTTTTAATATCGTTTTGTTGTAAAACATACTTTCCACTATTTGGTGTTACCCTACAAGCAAGCACTTTTAAGAGGCTAGTCTTTCCTGATCCATTAGCACCGATTAAAATAATAAAATCACCCTTGTTGACTTTTAAGTTAATTTCATTGAGTGCAATAATGGGAACATCATTCTCTTGAGGAAAAAATAAATTAATATTGCTTAGGTCTATCATTTTTTATTGCCTATAGATGGAATTACGATGGTAGTGAGGACAAAGACTGCCATAGTAAGTTTTAAATAAATGGGATCCACTCCAATGGAAATGGTAAAAGATAGCAGCATTTGAAACAGCATGCTTCCCATCACAGCGGCTAAAAGATGCCAAGCTATTTTGCTTTTTCGCCATCGGTTTACCATCATTTCGCCCATCATAACTGCCGCCAGTCCAGCAATGACTATGCCTGTACCCATATTAATATCAGCAAATCCCTGTGATAGTAAAAGTAATCCTCCACTAATAGCAATTAGCCCATTGCTCATGGCCAGTCCCGTAATTTTCAAAATTTTAGTATTAAAGCCCAAGCCTTGCACTACGGATTCATTACTTCCGGTAGCCCTGAGTAATAGACCAAATTTACTTGCGAAGATGCCGCATAGCAATAGCCAAGTACATAATGTAAACACAGAAAAGAGCAGCGTAAGAGATGAAGAGGAAGTGTCATTTAACAAATGCATTACTGGTACGGTGCTCTTTCCCATAATAGCCAGGTTAATGGAGTAGAGCCCTGTCATGGTAATGATGCCACTGAGCAGTGCGTTTACTTTAAAATAAGTATGAATTATTCCGGTAATAACACCGGCTATGGCTCCAGCAACAGCCCCAGCTAATAATGCAACAAGGCTGTGATGGTGGTTGATTAATAATGTAGCTGTTACCGCTGCGCCAGTGGTAAAGCTGCCGTCAGTGGTTATATCAGGTATATTAAATACACGTACAGCTATATAAACGCCTAAAGAAAGGGAAGCTAGGGCCAAACCTATTTGTAGGGCAGTGGCAATTAATTCCATAAGCGAATGATTTTTTTGTTAAGCCACTGTAGTTTCCATATATGCCTCCATAGGTAAACATGCGCAAACTAAGTTTCTATCTCCATAGGCATTGTCCACTCTGCCCACGGTAGGCCAGAATTTATTACTTTTTACATAAGGAAGTGGAAAAGCTGCCTGCTCGCGCGAGTAGGTGTGTTGCCAAACGGTATTGATACAAACGTCTAAAGTGTGAGGTGCGTTTTTTAATACATTATCTACTTTATCTGCGGTACCAGTTGCTATGGCATCAATTTCATTTTTAATGCTAATCATGGCATCACAAAAACGATCTAACTCGGCAAGGGGCTCGCTTTCAGTGGGCTCAATCATAATGGTGCCAGCAACGGGGAATGACATAGTAGGGGCATGGAAACCATAATCCATCAATCTT
>JBDKJS010000195.1:0-3494 GCA_039806065.1 Bacteroidota bacterium
AAAGGTAAGGGGATGGCATTAAAAAAAGGGGGCTAATTCAGCTTTTTTTTCTGAGTGCCGAAAACAGGGTATAGATCGTTGGGATAAGCTTGATAAAACGCCACCCTTGCGTGAGTAAAGCGCCGGAAATAACCCCCGGCAAAAAGCCGGTAACAGCCGACTTGAGGGCTTCTTCAGGCAGCTTTTCGGCGCGTACCCACAATGCTTTTTCTTGCATTGCAATACGCTGCTTCAGCTCAACAATGGTTATTTTAAGCTGCGCCAGATTCTCTATTTTTCTCAATTCAGGGTTGCTCATCGTTTTCAAAGAATATGCTAATTACTGTATCTATGATGAATGCGGCGATTTTTTTTCGCATCAGGTATAAAACAAAGAAAAGGCCAAGATAGGCTGCTGTAACGATGGCAAAACCTATATATAAACTATGGGTAAGGTCGGCAAAATAGTAGCCGGCCATAATACTTAGGAAAAAAAGCATAAAAATGCCCAATCCCCCCAATACAATGCCGATACCCAGAGCTGCCAGCAATTTGGATGTTTTCTCAGCTGTTTGCATTTTGAGCAATAAAAGCCTACTCTCAAAATAGTCTTCCAAAGCCTCTTTTGTTTCCGTAAAAAATGGTTTCTCTGCTGCCATACTAGGTTGTGGGGGTCTCTTTTAGTTTCTCTTCTAAATCTGATACCAATTTTTTGGCTTTATCTAGCATTGTTTGCAAAGATTCATCCGCCTTAAAACTATCTATCAATGCTTTGCCCTTGTCGCTATTTAAAAAAGAAGTTAGGGCTGCCCCGGCTAAAGCGCCTAATAATAGGCCCGAAAGAAATTTACTATTATCGCTCATAGATGTATCTTTAAGTATATGAATCAGCACTATAAAATTAACCGATATTTCTTTTTGGCCGTAATCATTTTTTTTGCGGGCTTTTTACTGTTTAGTTTGAAAGCATTTTTTACTGCTTTTTTAGCAGCCATCATGTTTTATGTGTTGAGTAAACAGCCCGTAAGCTGGCTTATAAAAAAAGGCTGGAAAAAATCAACCGCTGCTATTTTAATTATTATCGTTTCCTTTTTTATTATTCTATTGCCTATTTCACTCACGGCAACCATGCTCTATAATAAAGTCATTCGACTAACCACCAATACCGATGATATAATTGCGCCATTAAAAGCGTTGGATATTGAATTACAAGCTCGTTTTCATTTTGCCTTATTGAGCGAAAAAAATATAAGTGGCTTACAAGGTTTTCTCACCGATTTTGTTTCGTCGGTACTCAACCAGGGGCTCAATTTACTTAGCTCCATAAGTATGATGTATTTCTTTCTCTATTTTATGATAGTGAATGTGAATAGAATGGAAGCGGCCATTGTTTTTTATCTCCCTTTTAACCGACAAAAAATTGAATTGTTTGGCAATGAACTGAGGGCCCAAACTTTTAGTAATGCAGTAGGTGTACCCCTTATTGCGGTCGTACAAGGCTTATTTGCTTTTGTCGCCTACCTTATTGTTGGCCTTCGCGAGCCTGGCTTTTGGGCGGTGCTCACGGGTTTTTCTTCTGTGATACCCATTGTTGGTACGGGCTTAATTTGGGTACCTATAAGTATTTATTTATTGGCGGGTGGCGATACCTGGCAGGGTGTTTTTATTATCGTTTGGGGGGCAGCGGTATTGGGCATTTTAGATAATGTAGTGCGTTTTTTATTGGCCAAAAAAATGGCCGATATTCATCCTATCGTAACGGTACTGGGTGTAATTATGGGATTACAATATTTTGGCATAACCGGCTTGATATTTGGCCCATTAATGATTTCTTATTTTATCATTCTTTGTAAGATCTATTATCTCGAGTACCAACCGCATCTTGGTTCACCCCAGAAACCAAAAGCAATTAGCACGAAGTTTAAGCTTCCTTTTTTGAAGTAGGAAAGACAGAAGGCCTTTTAAATCTGGTTCGCCTAGGCGAATACAATCTGGAATATGAATACTAAAAGAGTGAATACAGCACCGCACCAAGCACAGCGCCGCAGATGGGGCCGAGCACGGGTACCCAAGCATATTCCCAATCGCTCTTGCCTTTATTTTTTATCGGAAGAAGGGCGTGCATGATACGCGGACCTAAATCGCGGGCGGGATTAATGGCATAGCCTGTTGGTCCGCCTAAACTTAAACCCACGGCCAATACTACTAATGCTACCGGTAAAGCGTCTACTGCACCTAATGTATTGGTTGGTTTAACGATAAATAAAATAGCTATCATAAATACCGCTGTTGCCACGAGTTCAGTTACAAAGTTTTGAAGTGTACTTCTTATGGACGGAGCCGTACAAAATGAGCCAAGCTTGGCACTCGCATCATCTGTTTCATCAAAATGCTCGCGGTACATGATCCAAACTAATAATGAGCCGATCATCGCACCAAGCATTTGTGCTAAAATATATTGCGGCACCAAGGCCCATTCAAATTTTCCTATAATCGCTAATGCAATGGTTATCGCCGGGTTTAAATGTGATCCACTTATGGCCGATACGGCAAATACACCAATAAATGCCGCCATCGCCCAACCAAATGTAATAGCAATTAATCCGCCGCCATTACCTTTTGTTTTGTTTAATATCACGTTAGCAACAACGCCATTACCAAATGTGATGAGTAAAGCAGTGCCAATCATTTCGGCGATAAAGGGAGTCATAAGCAAGCATTTATAAAAGAAAGTTACGTTACTAAATATTGTTGGGCAAGTAAATTAAAAGATTCTACCTGTTTTTCTATCCATTGATTATTCATCCCAAGTTCTTTGGCCATAATCGTTGCTACATATCTGCACTGATTTATCGCTGTGTTTGCATCTAACAGCAATAATCTTGTTCTTCTCGATAAATAGTCTTCAACCGTGATCGCCATTTCATACCGTACGGCATACCTAATGGCAGCCTCTTCTTCACAGCTACCCTCGCACTTTATAGCTTTCATTCTTTCGCCTTTTAATTCCTCATTTCCAATGCTTAGGTTCTTCGTACAACAGGGTAATTTCTTCACTAGCTTAGCAGAGAAAATGGCGTTATCAATCGCATCCTGCGCCATTTTTCTGTAGGTCGTCCATTTACCGCCTGTAATTGTAACTAATCCGCTATCGCTAATCAGTAAGGTATGATCGCGAGACAATAAAGCGGTTGAAGCGGCGCCTTTTACTTTTACTAACGGACGCAGCCCAGCATATACCGATAATATATCTGTTCTATGAATTGTAGCAGCTGCATATTTGTTGAAATGATCCATTACAAATGCTATCTCTTCTTCTAATGCCATGGGCTCTTCACTAATCGTATCAACCCCTGTATCGGTTGTACCCAATACTATTTTATCGAGCCAAGGCACTGCAAAGAAAACCCTTCCATCGGCTGTTTTAGGAATCATCATGGCATAATTACCGGGGAAGAATTTTTTATCTACCACCAAGTGTATGCCCTGAGATGGTGTAACCAACTTTGCTCTTC
>JBDKJS010000196.1:0-4354 GCA_039806065.1 Bacteroidota bacterium
TTGGGCAATGGTTTGCATATTCATAGTAATAAGCAACACCTTACTCCCAAGGTTTGCTGCCGAAGCTGCCGCCTCACAACCTGCGTGACCAGCACCTACTACAATAACATCATAATTCGGAAACATTCGGCAAAGATAAGGAGGAAGAATCAGGGGACAGGAAATAGGGGATAGTTTATAGCGGCGTGGTTAGTATATGACTAACACCACCCCTCGTCTGACGGGTACCACAGCTTATGCCTGAAGCAGCGTCTGACGCTAACCAAAATTCTAAATAAACGTCTACTTTTTTTCCACGTGGAACCATCATAAATCTTCAGGGGTGAAACATATTGTGATTCGTGGAACATTCACTTTCACTGAGCACATGCAAAATCCTGAACCACAACAAATTGTTGATTCGGTCTTCTAGAAACCCCCACTCCCATGATGGTGTAGTTCGGGTTAAAAAGATTAAGGCGGTGACCAAGATTAGAAACGTTGATATCCAAATAAAGCAATAAAACGGCGATTAGGGTGTTTTGGGGCGATTCGGCAATATTTTCTGCATAACAGAACTTAATCCCAATGGTGCGCATACGATCAGAGAATCTATTACCATTGGATGAATTATGGCTCAGTTTTTCATCGCTTCTTTTGGCTAAATCTGTAGCATGCGATCTGGCCGATTCCAAAAGTCTGGTTTCGGGTATAAGAAAAGGTAACTCGGCTTGTTTTTCTAAGTCGCTTAGCAGTGAATTTGCATAGGATCCCTTTAGTTGAGGTTGATGCTCAAGGAAAGGTATAACTACACTGTCTATAAAATTTTTTGGAAATAATCGCGCATAATTCACCCAATACATACACTCTTTTTCTTCGGGCAGTGCAATTTTATAAGCTTCGGTTTCCTTAAGCTTATCAAGGATAAATGAAGATTTTTGTAGGGATAATTGGAAGGGGCGATCATCAAAACCTACAGAGCCCGTTTCTTGAGCATCGACAAAAAAACATAAATAAAGAATAAAAAATAGAAATTTACTAATTCGTATTAGCATTTATCTATATTTTTTCAAATAATGATAAAAATTCGTCTTCTTTAGCCCTCATCTGCAATATTTCTGATTTTAGCTTATCTCGGTATCCACAGAGGTGAAGTACTCCATGAAAAATAACCCGATTCATTTCTTCCGGAAAAGAAACACCCATTTCCCTTGCATTTTCTTTTACGCGATCTGCGCTAATATAAATTTCCCCATTAACTTCATCAGAGCCCTTCTCAGATAAATTGAAAGTGATGATATCGGTATAATAATCATGTTGTAAAAATTGGCGATTGATCTGAAGCAAGTATTCATCGGAACAAAATACGAATTGCAAACTGCCCAGCTTTTTCCGCTCTTTTTTAAAAATACGGGGGATGAAAGATTTTAATGCTTGCTTAGCCGGAAACGCCGGTTTAGCATCTGCGTATTGAAAAACGATTTTTGGGTTCTGCATGATTACTCCAAAATTCGTAACAAAACCAATGCCGCGCATTATACCTTTGCAGAATTAACAGATTCAATGAAGCGATTGTCGGAATTAGCAGCTGGAGAACAAGGGATTATAAACTCTTTTGAAAAAGACGAAATATTTATAAAGCTCATGGAAATGGGCTGTATACCAGGTGAATGCGTTAAAGTGGAGCAGATAGCGCCACTCGGAGATCCGATTTCTATTTCAGTATCTGGCTATATGCTAAGTTTGCGGCTAAGCGAAGCAAGTAGTATCTTTATTGAGCCCACAAACTCATAAATATTTGATTATCAATATTTTAGATGAAAGTTGTCCTCTATTTTGGCTCTTTTAACCCCGTGCATTCAGGTCATTTAATTATTGCCTCACATGTAGCAAATTATACCGATTATGCGCAGGTTTGGCTAGTAGTTTCTCCGCATAATCCCCTCAAAACAGAAAGTAGCTTGCTAAATGAATATGATCGATTGCATTTGGTAAAATTGGCTGTAGAAGAAGACCCTCGCTTAAAAGTATCGGATATAGAATTTAAACTCCCTCGACCCTCATTTACAATTGATACCCTTATTTATTTGCAAGAAAAATATCCGCAACATGAATTTGCGATTTTAATGGGGAGTGATGGTTTTCAAAATTTGCCCAACTGGAAGAATGCAGATGTGCTGATTAAAAACTTTCCATTTATTGTTTATGGCCGACCAGGTTTTCCGGTAACTGATACGCATGGCGCCAAAATACAGGTGCTTGATGCGCCACAGCTTACTATTTCTGCCACCTATATTAGAGAAACAATTAAAGCCGGGAAAACAATTCGCTATTTGGTGCCCGATAAAGTAAGGGCCTATATTGAAGAGAATAATTACTACCGTTGATGTTCATCCACTCATAAAATTAAAGCAACATAGTCTTGTTTGCTTAGCAGTTTGAACTAGATTTATTGTTCAATTAACTGACATGAAAAAATTGCTGTTTGTTGTTAATCTATTAGCAACTTCATTTCTTTTTGCACAATCACTTACCGTCGAAAAAATCATGTCGGATCCCCGGTGGATAGGAACTTCTCCTTCCAATGCATTTTGGAGTAGCGATAACAAAACAGTTTTCTTTAATTGGAATCCGCAAAAAAATATTGCCGATTCTTTATATAGTTATACAGTTGGCGGATCTGCGCCACAAAAAGCAAATCCCTGGGAAGTGGCAAAAATAAATGCGATTAATAACGCTGTATATAATACTGTGGGTACACAAATGGTATATGTGTATAGAGGCGATTTATATTGGGTTGACATAAAAACAAATAAAACGCTACGCATTACGCAAACAGAAGAATTTGAATCGTCGCCGAAATTTATGGTGAATGATGAATGGATTGCTTATAATAAAAATCAAAACCTGTATGGATGGAATACTAAAACGGGCATAACACTTCAACTTACAAATATTACACGCGGGACTGAAACTGTTGCTGCAGCTGCATTTTCAGGAGCAAGAAGTGGCGCAGGTTTTGGTGGTGGCGGTGGTGGAAACGCCCAGCGCCCGCCAGGATTCCCCCCCACCAGTGGTAACACCAATGCCGCTGCATTTACACAAGATGGTTGGTTGCAACAACAACAGATAGCGATGTTTCAAGTATTAAAGGAAAGAAAAGAAAAAAGAGAAAAGCGTGATGCCTTTAATAAAACAGCGCCGAAATTTAACGACACGATCAAAACAATTGGTATTGGCGATAAAGTATTGCAGGGCTTGCAGATTAGTCCGGATGCACGTTTTGTAACCTACCGATTATTTCAAGCACCAACGGCTGCAGGTAAGAGCACCATCGTTCCCGATTATGTAACCGAGAGTGGCTATACCACAGATATTCCGGCAAGAACCAAAGTGGGTAATCCGTTGGGCAAATTTGATTTTTATGTATGGGATAAACAACGGGATACATTGATGTTGATTGCGATAGATTCTATACCCGGCATCACTGATTTGCCCGATTATGCAAAAGACTATCCAAAAAGATATGAAGGCAAAAAAGCACCTGTTCGTGGCGTAAGTATTAATGGACCGTATTGGAATGATGCAGGCAGTTTTGCCATTGTAGATATTCGCTCACAGGATAATAAAGACAGATGGATTATGCAGTTAGATGCTGCAACGGGGAAATTAAAATTATTAGATCGTCAGCGAGATAATGCTTGGATCGGCGGACCAGGCGTAAGCGGCTTTGGCGCAAGAATGGGGTGGATCAATAATACAAATTTCTATTTCCAAAGTGAAGCAACAGGGTATTCACACTTGTATGTATATGATATCAATACCAATACCAAGAAAGCACTTACCAGTGGAAACTATGAAGTACAAGAGTTGATTTTGAGTAAGAACAAGCAGCATTTGTATTTGCTTACTAATGAAACACACCCGGGAAAACAACATTGGTATAGGATGAAGGTAGATGGTACTTCGAAAGAGCGTATCACTAGTATGGAGGGCGGTTATGAAGTATCGATGAGCCCCGATGAAAAGTGGATTGCGTATCGCTATTCGTACATTAATAAACCATGGGAATTATTCATTCAAGAAAATGCACCCGGTAAAAAGCCCCAACAAGTAACAAACCTAAGCATGAGTGATGAATTTAAGGGCTATGCTTGGAAAGAAGCGAAAGTTGTAGGTATTCCTGCGCGAGATGGCGCAACTATTTATGCAAGAATTTATGAGCCTGCGGCGGATAAGAAAAATGGTGCTGCGGTATTTTTTGTACATGGTGCTGGTTATTTACAGAATGTACATTATTGGTGGAGCAGTTATTTCCGCGAGTATATGTTCAATAATTTATTGGCAGATAAAGGGTACACCGTAATTGATATTG
>JBDKJS010000197.1:0-12896 GCA_039806065.1 Bacteroidota bacterium
CTTCGAACTTTTATTACCAATGATAATGATCGTAGTGATATGGTAACCCATGTTTATGATGTTACATATGGCACCGTTCGACCGGCTACTGATCATCTGGTGGTGATAGACGACAGCATTGTTCGAGGTACGACACTCAAGAATAGTATTATCAAAATGCTTGACCGTTTGCAGCCACGCAGCATCATAGTGGTAAGTAGTGCACCACAAATTAGATATCCGGATTGTTATGGTATAGACATGGCGCGCATTGGCGATTTGGTGGCGTTTAAGGCCGCTATTGAGTTGTTAGAAGAACATAACTTAGAACATGTGATAGATGAAGTCTATGAAAGGTGTAAAGAGCAGATTGATAAAAAAGTTAACGAAATGAAAAATTTTGTGAAGATGATTTATCAACCATTCAGTGACGAGCAAATAGCAGATAAGATTGCAAATATTGTAAAACCAAAAGGCCTTGAAGCCGATCTAAAGATTATTTTTCAAAAAATTGAAGACCTCCATCGCGCCACCCCAGGGCATACCGGTGACTGGTATTTTAGTGGCAATTATCCAACACCTGGAGGTAATAAAGTAGTTAGCAAAGCCTTTATTAATTACATGGAAGGCATCAACGAAAGAGCTTATTAAATAAAACTAATAATTAGTCAATCAGCTAAAAATTGAATCAATTTTTTAGAACTTCAATTACAAATGTTTTGGCAGTAGGATTGATGCTGCTCATGCTTTTAGGTATTTATGCAGGATCTGCACTTAAGATGCGTGAGGATGATTTTAACTTAGATACAACAGCTCAGGAAATTTCAACCAAATTAAGTAATAGTGATAAAGCTTTCTTCAATAACTCCAATGATTTATTTGGGGCACGTGATTTAGCTGAATTTTTAGAAGTGAGCCGCAATCAACCACCACTAGGAAGTATCTACTGTCTGGAGGTTAATTCGAAATTACTTTTTTGGAATAGCAACTTAGTAGTTCCACCACCCACACCATTAAAAGGCCTACAACAATTGGGCAATGGTTATTATTACTCCAATTATATCCATCGTGGCGATTCTATATTGTATATGTATATCCCTATACAGCAATCTTATTCCTATTCAAATAAATTCCTAAAGAATGATTTCAATCCAGCATTAACCCATCATGCTGTGCAAATTAGCTTCACTGATGCCAATAAGTCGGTTACCGTAGGGAAAGTGCCCATTTTTAAAATTGAGCAAGTTGACAAGGCACAACCTGCTCAATCTGGTTTTTTGTTTTTTGCATTTCTTGCCATTGCCTTATTTTTACTCTACACAATGGTGTACCGGGGTCTCCTTCCGCTATCCCTTGGATATGCAGCGTTGGGATTACTGATTGTTTTGAAGTGGTTATTAATCTATCACCAATGGCCGGCCGTCATTGTTACACTTAAATTGTTTAGCCCTTCTTACTATGGAAGCAATTTGCTTTTCAATTCGTTAGGAGCTTTGGTACTTAATATTATTATTGGTTATTTTTTTCTATCACTATTCCTTCTTTCAATAGCCAAGAACAAGGATAAACAAACATTCGTTTTAATAGCAAATTTAATAGCTGCTTTATTGCCTCTTGCTATTTCATATATCAGCCTTGGAGTTATTATTAATTCTAACTTCAGCTTTGATGTGAGCAGTATAGTTGATATCAATAGATATGCAGTGCTCGCTGTTGTTTGTATATTTATAATGGTATATGGTTATTTTATATATTGCTATGTACTTTTTCAAAAACAAGTTCTAAAGCCATGGTCAATTCTGGTGGCCTTGATAGTGTTATTCCTCTCGATGAGTTATTGGGAGCTTGCATCGCTTGTTTTAGCAGGTTTTCTATTGCTTGGGTTTATGGTGCTTTACTTCATTTCAAACAAATCAAGTTATCGGTCTATCAGTTTCGGCTTTCTAATGGTAGTTTATGCAGCATTGTCTATAACCATGTTGTTCTTTTTCGGAAACAAACAAAAGCTAAATGATCAGTTAGAGCTCCAGTCGGCCAAGCTGGCCCAAAAGGAAGATCGAGTTGCAGAGTATTTATTTGCAGAGATGGTGGATGAAATTAATGAGGATACTTTGTTAAATCATTACATCAATCATTCAGCGAGTTTCAGCATCATCGACCAGTATTTGCAACAGGCTTATTTCAATGGTTATTTCAGTAAATTTAATATTAAGTTTTTATTATTAGACAGCAGCTTGCAGTCTTATAACCAATCAGCAAGTCCGGAAGAGATTCAACGGATAATAGCCATCGGGCAAAATGCAGATTATAATACCGTAAGTCGCAATATGGTTGCCATTGATAATGGCACTTCAAAGTTGACCTATTTGGCTGGTATGAATTTGAATGAAACTACTGCTGGCCATAAGTTAGTCATCGTGTTGGAACAGAAATCATTTCATCAAATGCGGGGCTACCCTTCTTTGCTGGTTAGTGGTAAAGTGAGTAGGGGCGTAAAATCCAATTTCGATTATTCAGTATATGAGAAGGGGCGCTTGGTAGAGCACAATGGGTTTCACGAGTTTCCCACCATACTCTCAAGTTCATTTTTGAAAAAGGAAAACATTTACCATTACACCCAAAAAGACACCGAAGTTTTAATCGCCCTTAGTGATCAGTGGATTTATACCGTTGTATCGTTATTTAGTTATTTACTATTAATGTCAGTGTTGGTTGCATTGATGGGTTTTGTATCAATTAAGTTTTTATTTGAACGTCAAGTGCCGGTTTGGATAATTGTGGTATCAATGCTAGCCATGGGGTCATTAGTATTAAAAGCCTATTTGCTGTTTTTACTTTTATCAGGTATTGCAGCTGTTTTGATTTATAAAACTCAGTTGAGTTTACGTTTGTCATGGCGCATACACACCAATGTTTTAGTATTGCTTACGGCATCTTTAATCACTGCCGGCTTACTTACCCTTGGCTATTTGCAAATTAAGTTTGATCAAGCTAATCATTCACAATTACTGAAATCACTGCAACAAATTGCCAGTGCCATAGGACAAACCAGTGCCCAGGCTGTATTAAACGATGTTCATTTTAATCAAGTAGCCATCAATAGTGATCATGACTTTAATATTTTTAGTATAGATGGAAGTCTATTATATACTTCCCAGCCAAAATTATTTAGTCAGAAAATTATAGCGCCTGTAATAGAGCCAAAAGCCTTTCAAGAACTTTTAAGTGGTAGTGCGCACTATTATACGCAACATGAGCAAATAGGTAGCCTTGACTATTTGGCTGCCTACACTTTGGTAGAGCGCGACACAGCACCCATATTATTACAATTACCCTACTTTGAAAGAGTGGAAGACAAAAATAGGGAGCTGTCATCTTTCATTTCAGTGTTTGCCAATTTGTATGTTTTTCTTTTTGTAATTGCCATGGTTATAGCTTATTTATTATCCATGCGAATCACCAGACCGCTATCCTTACTTAGTGAAAAGATGGGGAATATGCGTCTTGGCGCTTTTAATGAAAAATTAGAATGGCACAGCAATGATGAAATAGGACATTTGGTCAATGCATATAATAAATTAGTTGATCAGCTTAAAGAAAGTTTAACCAAACTCGCTGCTCAGGAGCGCTCAATTGCATGGCAAGAAATGGCACGTCAAGTAGCGCATGAGATCAAAAATCCGTTGACACCCATGAAATTGCAATTGCAACACTTACAAAGAGTGGTGAACAACGGTGATGTAGATCCAAAGGCAATGATTAAATCTGTTAGTGAAAATTTGTTGGTTCAGATCGATGCACTTTCAAATATAGCCACAGCCTTTAGTGATTTTGCTAATATGCCTCATTCCAAATTGGCAGCCATTGATTATCGAAAGAGTATTGATGCAGCGGTCGATCTATTTGCTGCAGCGCATCCAGGAATTATTCAACTTACTGATGAAGTTGAAGAGCCGTTCAGCATAGTTGCAGATCAAGATCAGCTACTGCGGGTCATGACCAATCTATTAAAGAATGCACTTCAAGCAGTAGAGGCCGTTCCTGATCCAGCCATAAAAATCAATCTGCGAAGAGTAGCTGAGGGTTATTGCATTTTAGTAAAAGACAATGGCTGTGGGATACCACCGAGTGATTTTTCGAAAATTTTTACACCGAATTTTTCCACCAAATCCTCAGGATCGGGCTTGGGTTTGGCCATGTGTCATAAAATTATTGAGTCGCATAGGGGTAGCATCACCTTTAAGTCGATCGTGTCGGCTGGCACTGAATTTTCAATCATACTACCTCTTGGAGCTATAAATTGATAAAATCCAAGCACTTGGACCCAAAGGAGGAGATTTTCTTTTTTCTTATTGATTTTCAGAACATAAACTTTTTTTAGCAATTCAATAGGAAGGCAAGCCTATGTCGTTATATTTGCTAGACAAGGCTAAGGGCTGTAAAGATGGCAAATAACCTTGTAAAGTCCGTTTTAATTATCAATTATCATAATATATTATCAAAAAATGCAAAGGCCCATACGTGTACTCATTGCTAAAGTTGGTCTTGATGGACATGATCGTGGAGCGAAAGTGATAGCATCTTTTCTTCGTGATGCAGGAATGGAAGTAATCTACACTGGTCTTCGCCAAACTCCAGAAATGGTAGTGAATGCTGCCCTACAGGAGGATGTTGATGTGATAGGGGTAAGCATTTTGAGTGGCGCACATAATACCGTGTTTAAAAAAATCATGGATCTAATTCATGCCAAGCAATTAGATCATATATTAATTACTGGAGGCGGAATAATACCAGACAGTGACAAAGTCCATCTAAGTGCTCTTGGAGTAGGAACTTTATTTGCTCCAGGAACTTCTACAGAAGTGGTAGTTAATTATATTAAAGCAGAAGTGGCAGCTCGAAGAGCCAATTATCAATACAAATCTTAATTCAACCCATTTAATTCAACATAATATAATCAAAATGATACTTACCCAGATTGAAAATCAAGTACTAACCATTACCATTAACAGGCCTGACAAACTGAACGCGCTCAATGAAGCAGTGATTCAACAGATAGGCTCCGAAATAGCAGCAGCCTCCCAGAATGACGAGGTGCGTGCCATCATTATAACAGGCGCTGGTGAAAAGGCTTTTGTTGCTGGTGCAGATATAGCTGAATTTAGTAATTATAATCCATCAGAAGGCCAAGCCCTAGCAGCGGCCGGCCACCAAGTTTTTAAATCTATAGAAACCTGCAGTAAGCCGGTGATAGCGGCTATCAATGGTTTTGCTTTGGGTGGTGGGTGTGAGTTGGCCATGAGCTGCCATATAAGAGTGGCTGCTACCAATGCTAAATTTGGGCAACCTGAAGTTAAATTAGGGCTCATCCCAGGCTATGCTGGTACTCAAAGGTTGGTGCAACTTATTGGAAAGGGCAAGGCTATGGAACTGTTAATGACTGCTGATATGATTAATGCAACTCAAGCACTAGCCCTAGGACTTGTAAATGAAGTTACAGAGCCAGCACAACTAATGGAAAAATGTATGGAGTTAATTAACAAGATGAAAGCGGTATCGCCAATGGCATTGAGCAGCATTATTAAATGCGTGGATGCATACTACACTGATGGTGTAAATGGCTTTGATTTTGAAGTTTCTGAATTTGGAAAATGCTTTGGCACTGCTGATTTTAAGGAAGGGGTGAGTGCATTTATGGAAAAAAGAAAACCAAACTTTGGGAATACCACCATTGCACAATAAGGTGAATAAATTAGAATTTTAAACAATAATAAGATGCGCATAGCTAAAAATTTTCAGAAACATGTCTTTTGTCTGGAGGGTGATTGGAATCAAGATTTAAGAAAGAAATCTAGTATGGTAGCTGCGCTCGATTTTTTACAAACTAATTGTGGCATAAAATACATTCATAAAACATGTGGTACAAAAGAAAATCTAAAGTACTACTTGCAATTATGGAAACAGCAGCGCTACCGTGATTATAACATAGCCTACCTGGCATTTCATGGTCAAAAAGAAGTAGTTAAAGTGGGTGACGACTATTTAAATTTGGAAGAGATGGCCGAGGTGTTAAATGGTTCATGTGTAGATAAAATTATCCACTTTGGCAGTTGCAACACATTGGATACTGATGAAAGGAAGATAAAAAAATTTTTATCAACCACCCGAGCTTTGTGTATCTGTGGATTTAGAAGCGATATAGATTTTTTAGAAAGCTCTGTATTCGATATGTTACTCATGCAAAAGTTTCAAGAATTTAAGGATGTAAAAGCAGTAGAACGCGACCTTAAGAAAAATTACCGAAAGTTAATGACCAATCTTAATTTCAGAATTATATATAATTAATACTTTAAGTTGTTATTCGATTGAAAATTGCCGGCTGATACAGTTCGGCAATTTTTTTTTACGTTTCAGGAAATAGGTTACTAGCTTCTAAGCTATCGCATTGCATCTTTGCAGTCAATAAGCCACCCGCCTAGGGTATTCGTAATAAAAAAATTATATTGAAATCTATATGAGAACCTACTTCCTTGTTTTTATTTTCAGTTTTTTAAGCCTTGGCATTGCAGCTCAAACTACTCAAACCATTAGAGGGTCTGTAGTTGATAAGGTGAATAAGCAGCCACTTATAGGCGCTTCAGTAATATTGATAGATAGCACACTTACCAATGCCGTGGCGGCTGATGTGGATGGGAATTTTAGAATTTCAAATGTACCGCTTGGCAGAAGAACCATAAGGATAAACTATCTAGGATATAA
Organism: Bacteroidota bacterium; assembly: GCA_039806065.1. GTDB lineage: Bacteria > Bacteroidota > Bacteroidia > AKYH767-A > 2013-40CM-41-45 > JBDKJS01. Next base: position 6,739 of record JBDKJS010000197.1, read on the forward strand.
GGAGGCTGCGGTTACAGTAGTGGTAACTTCGGGAAAAGAAATAGTATTGAACCTTGAACTAGAAGAATCAGTGGTGCAAGGCAGGGAAGTTAATATAGTAGTTGAAAGGCGAAAAGATGTACCTCTAAATCAAATGACAACGGTGAGCGCTCGTTCATTCACGATTGAGGAAACGCAGCGATATGCAGGAAGTTTGAATGATCCAAGTAGAATGGCTGCTAACTATGCAGGAGTGAGCGGAGCCAATGATTCAAGGAATGATATCATTATAAGAGGCAATTCACCTTTAGGCGTATTATGGCGTTTGAATGGAATAGACATCCCCAACCCAAATCACTTTGGTTCATTGGGAAGTACTGGAGGCCCGGTAAGTATTTTGAATAACAATGTGCTCACCAATTCTGATTTTATTACAAGCGCATTCCCAGCAGAATATGGTAATGCTAATGCGGGGGTTTTTGATCTAAAAATGCGCACGGGAAACAATGAAAAATTTGAATTTTTAGGACAGGTTGGTTTTAATGGATTTGAGTTGGGAGCTGAAGGGCCGCTCAGTAAGAAAAATGGAGCTACTTTTCTATTAAATTATCGCTATTCAACATTAGGTGTTTTCAAAGCGCTTGGTATCAATTTCGGAACTGGTAGTGCCGTACCTCAGTATCAAGATGTTTCATTCAATATTGACATCCCCACTAAAAAGTTGGGTAAGTTTAATATTTTTGGATTAGGTGGCATCAGCTATGTAGAAGTACTTGATAAGGATAGGGATACTACCCAAGTTAATCTATATGGGCCAGAGGGGCGCACTGACGGCTATTTTGGAAACAATATGGGGGCAATTGCTATTTCCAATTTACATTTTTTTAATCTAAATACTTATGGCAAATTAACATTGAGCTTAAATTATGCTGGTGAAAGTTATAAAGTGGATAGCATCAGTACTACAACAGAATTGCCCTATCCAACCTATAGGAACAATAGTTATAATAATAGGTATTCAGCTAATTATTTTATTTCAAAAAAAATTTCGTCACGTGATAATATAAAAGCAGGAATCACATTAGACAATTATCATTTTAGTTTGGTAGATAGTTTTTTAACTGATGCCATCATATTTCAAACAGGTACTAACAGTTCAGGAAGCGCTAGTTTAGTTCAAAGTTACATTCAGTTGCAGCACAAATTCACCGATAAGCTGTCTGTCACAGCAGGAATTCACCACCAATACTTTCAGTTAAATGAAAGCAGTGCAACCGAACCGCGTGTAGGGTTTAAGTATGCTCCAAACGATAGAACAAGCTTTAGCTTGGGTGCAGGATTGCACCATCAGATCCAACCCTTCTACGCTTACTTTTATAAAACTCCCATTGGCAATAATAATTATTTGAATACCAATGCGAATTTAGATTTTTCCAGAAGTGTACATTATGTGGCTGCATTTGATAAAAATTTAGGCAATAATGTAAGAATAAAATCCGAGGTTTACTACCAGGATCTTTCAAGGGTGCCAGTAATGATGCGCTTGTCCCATTATAGCTTAATAAATGAAGGTGCTGATTTTGGAGTAAGCGGGGTGGATAGCTTGGTAAATAAAGGTACAGGATTTAATTATGGGCTAGAATTAACATTAGAGAAATTTTATAGCAAAGGCTACTATTTTTTATTTACCACCAGCTTGTTCGAGTCAAAATACAAAGGTAGTGACAATGTGCTGCGCAATACTGCATTTAATGGAAATTATGTGTTGAATGTGTTAGGTGGTAAAGAGTGGACTATTAAAAAGCAAAATACTATTGCCATTAACATTAAATCAACCTTAGCTGGCGGCAGGCGATACATACCTATAGATTTTGCTGCATCAGCATTAAGTGGATCTACTGAATATTTGTTTAACCAAGCTTATGAGCAAAGATTTAAAGACTACTTTAGATCCGATATTAAATTTAGCTACAGAATAAACAAAAAACGATTGACACACGAAATATCTTTAGACATCAATAATGTGTTGGGAATAAAAAATATTTTTCAGCAGCGTTATGACCCCAATTCTAATTCGCTAATAACTGAATATCAAATTGGATTTTTTCCTATCCCTCAATATAGAATTCTTTTTTAACCATAGTCCATGAACGATCTAAAAGGAAGAATTATTGGTATCCCAATCATTACAGCACTTATCGTGCTGTTTTATAATGGCAATACCAATTGCTTCATTCCAGATTTTTGGATTGATGTTTTGGTGACCTTTATTTATACCACCATAATATGGCATGGCAATAGGGCCTGTTTTATTTTAATTAAAAACAAATTTAACAGTATCCATCAAACCCGTATTAGACTTATTTATTTGAGCTTAATAGTAGTGCTATTCTCTACTGTTGCATCTATAGTGCTTGATATAATATTTAAATATTTTGTATTTGCAGTTCCAGTTAATGTACCTGATTTAGGTACTAATATAATACTATCAATTGGATTTAGTTTGGTGGTGATGTTAATATATGAGAGTGCATATTTTTTCACGATGTGGAAGCAAGCCATCATAGCTGCTGAGGAATTAAAGAAAGTGAATATCCAAGCTCAATTCAATGCGCTTAAGATGCGTGTAAGTCCTCATTTTTTATTTAACTCTCTCAACACACTCAGTGCATTAATAGAAGAAGACAAGCAGCAGTCTATTCGTTTTGTACAAGAGTTGTCAAATGTTTACAGGCATCTACTCCAGCGGAACGACAACCGAACAACTACCTTAGGTGATGAATTAAAATTTATACACTCCTATTTTTATTTATTAAAAACTAGATTTGGCAATAGTTTACAAATGCACATTGATGTTTTACCCAGCACATTGCCCCTTTTGTTACCACCTCTCACTTTGCAGCTGTTAATAGAGAATGCGGTAAAGCACAATGTTATTTCCACAAGCAAGCCATTGCAGATTACAATATCTCAGCGGGGCTCTCAACTCATTGTGGCTAATAATCTACAACCTAAAGTTCAAGTAGTCAATACAGATGGATTTGGATTAAAAAATATTAACCAGCAGTACAAATTATTAGGCTACCCACCTATCGATGTACAACAAGTACAAGGTGTCTTTTCGGTAGCGCTACCTTTGATATCTACCAAATGAAAGTATTAATTTTAGAAGACGAACCTCTAGCAGGCATGCGACTGCAGCGAATGTTGTTGCAAGTTGAGCCTAGTGCTCATGTTGAAGCCATCATAGATAGTGTAGAGGGAGCATTGCTGCATTTGCAAACGCATGGCGAACCAGATTTGTACTTAATGGACATTGAACTGAGTGATGGTCAAAGTTTCGAATTGTTTTCTCTGGTCGATATTACTGCACCTGTAATCTTTGTAACCGCTTATGACGAATATGCGCTGAAGGCATTTAAAATAAATACCATCGATTATTTATTGAAGCCCATCAGTGAACAAGATTTGGTTCATGCCCTTTCGAAATTTAAAAGAACAATTTTGCCTGATGCTGAAAAATTAAAAGCAGCTATTCATCAACTTATCATATCAGATGACGGGCAGTACAAAAAAAGATTTTTGGTAAAAATTGGTAAACGGTTGAAGCCATTACCCACCAATGAAATACTCTATATTGTCAGCGAGGACAAATTAAGTTTTGCCATTTCAAATGAGCGGCATAAATATCATATAGATGCTTCTTTAGAAGAATTAGAGCAACAATTAAATCCGATTCATTTTTTCAGAATAAACAGGCAGGTAATTGCTTCAAAACAAAGCATCAGAGAGTTGATAGCCGATGTAAATGGTAAGCTTAAATTACACATCTATGGTTTGGATGAAGAGGTGATGGTGAGCAGAGATAAGTCGCCACATCTAAAAAAGTGGCTTTCAGAGTAGAAAATTGATATAAAAAAAGCGACCACTTTAAGGGTGGTCGCTTTTAGTAGTTGTCCTACCAGGATTCGAACCTAGAAAGACAGAATCAAAATCTGTAGTGTTACCATTACACCATAGGACAATCTCCCCAAAGGGGCTGCAAAAATAACAAATGATTTTATTTATAAAAAAATATTCTTTGAAAGCTTTGGTAGTTCCAACAACAAATATTAGAAATTTTTTGTGGCAATGAGGTAAATATCCCAAGTTTGGTCAAGGTCAGCCTCTTGCAAATAAAAATCTTTAGTACCAATATGAGTTGTATCTTGTATTTGATCTTTTAGTTTATTGCGCATTAGGCTGGTAATCACATTGTAAGGCCATGCCAAGACTTTGGCAGGAAGTATTTTATGCAATCCTAACACATCCCATTTTAGGATCTTTCTTACCCATTTACCATTTTCCAGATAATATTTATTCACTGTCTCATTGCCTTGAAGGCCTTTGAGTTGATATTGCTTACACATGGTTGTTATCTGACTCCTCATTTCATCAAAAGTGTATTCGTGCACATGAAATGGGTTTCTGGCTAAACTCATCTTTGCGTTGGGGGTAGTCACCAATAGGTTGCCTCCGGGTTTTAATACGCGCATGCATTCGGCTAAAAATTCTTTTTGTAAAGCAATATGTTCTATGAATTGAAAGCTAGTGATCACATCAAAGCTATTGTCATCAAAGGGGATAGGAGGAATAGTACCTTGTTTAAAATTTAAATTTTTGATTGCCTGGTAGCGTTCCTCATTGTGCGCTATGGTATCACCATCATAGTCTAATCCAGTAATTGTATTCGCATCAGCCGCCATAAGGGCAGTTCCGTAAGCTAAACCACATCCTACATCTAAAACATTTTTCCCTTTAATGAATGGAATGGCATACTCATATGCAAATTGGCAACGTTGATAGGTTACATTGTTCGCCTCATCATGGTGGGCTCTTTCGTGTGAACTCATAACTAAATTTTAGCCTGCAAAGCTAAAAAGTTATGTTACATTCTATCGAAATAGTTACCGGCAGATTACTACAGGTTTCTGTAATACCACATCTTTCAACTGGATGGCAAGGTAGTAGTGTCCTGTTGCCACATGGCTCAAATCAATTAGACTTTCCATTGGCTGAAGTACACCATTCAAAACCACCCTGCCTGATTGGTCGAAAAATTGGTAAGGCACTGGTTCTCCGATTAAGGAAAGCGGCAATTGAATTTGAATTTGCTGGCTAGTAGGGTTAGGATATAAAGAAACCTTTATCTCACTACCATTAGTTATGTTTGTGGTGTTAGGTATCCATTGAGCTAAATCAATTTTATATAAAAAATTTCCTGTTCCTGTATTTTCATCGGTGAGATAAATGAGTTGATTGGTTTTAAAACCTACTGCTTCTTTTTGGGTCCAAGTACCACTGATGCTAAAAGTAATCACCGATCCATCGAAAAATAGACCTGGAGTAAAATTTCTAAATAAGTGAACATTGCCGTTGCCAATCAATACTAACGAAGATTTGTCGGGACTTAAAGTAGCACCAGTAATTCTGGTACCGGTATAAAAAGAATCAACCAGGGTGGCTACATAGGTACCTGCCACATCAGGTATTCTATATAATTTAGTGTATAGGCTCAAGGGGGTTCCACCACATTTAGTAAATAGATATAAATGACTTCCGTAGTGTATCATGGCTTCGCAATCAAAATTCCAATTAGTGGTAGGTGATGGAATGACTAACTGATCCGGATAAGAAAAATTAATAATTTCAGCAGTGGTGCTAGTGCCATTAATATTACTCGGGTGGTTAATTTTATAAATTTTTAAATTGGTTCTATCGTTATTGTTATTTCCAAAATCGCCAATAAACATTTTTTGTCGACTTGAGTCGGTGGTTATCTCTTCCCAATCTTGATTGGAAGCATTGGTGATGGTGATAGTTTTAATTAAGGTACCGGAGGTGTTAAATCGGTAAAGATTGTTATCACCATAGCCGTCATTATGGGTCCATACTTCCGTATTGGCACAAAAGTCAATTCCACTACTTTCGGTAAATCCGGTGGGCAACGTGGCAACAGGGATGGCAGTAATATTTACTGCGCTAGCAGTAGCGCAGCACATGAATAAAAACGAAAGCAAATAGATTGTTCTCATTTCATTATTTCGGTTTAGGTTTCCTCAATTTTACGAAGCGAACGAAAATAAGGAATTACAAAATACTTCAATTACTTACAGATGTTTGTTTATCAACAATTTGCA
>JBDKJS010000198.1:0-4198 GCA_039806065.1 Bacteroidota bacterium
ATAATACATCAGCCAATTCATCGGCCAATTCTTTTTCATTTTCATGCCCCTTTCTTGATTGATCACCATAGATCCGAGCCATTAGTCGGGCAACCTCACCCACCTCTTCGGTAAGGATTGCCATATTGGTAAGCTCGCTGAAATAACGAACCCCATATTTTTTAATCCATTCATCTACCAATTTTTGTGCAGTGGCGATCTCCATCTTATTGCTTAATTAAATTCCAAATATAAATCCTTTTTTCTTGAGTGTTTCATACCTGAGGCTATTAAATTTATAAAGCTTAGCAGCCCTATGAGAGACATTAGTTTGTTTTTGCTTTTGCTCTTGGAGCAACCCATAGCTCAACATTTTTTTTCTAAAGTTTCTTTTATCAATTTTAGTTTGCAAAATAGCTTCATAAATGTGCTGCAACTGAGTTAAAGAAAACTTTTCTGGTAATAATTCAAACCCTATAGGTTCATATTGAATTTTAGAGCGCAGCACCTCTAGGGCTTTCATAGCAATTTTTTGATGGTCGAAAGCTAATTCCGGTAAATTATTCGCTGGGCACCAAAATGCCTTTCTTGCAAAACTAGTAACTGGATGCAATCCTTCATCATTGCGTTTAATCAAAGAATAATAAGCTACAGTGATAACCCTTCCTTGAGGATGTCGATTAATATCCCCAAAAGTGTGAAATTGTTCCAAAAAAATATTTCGAAGTCCGCTTAGCTCATAGAGCACTCGTTGAGCGGCACCATCAATGTCCTCTGTATCGTAAACTAGATTTCCAGGTATGGCTTTCCATTTTTTAAATGGTGCTTCATTCCTTTCGATGAGTAAAATTTTTAGTTCGCCCTCATCAAATCCGAAAATCACGCAGTCTACAGAAAAATCACTGTGAAGCTTGGGAAGTTTTTGGCGTGTCATTTTATCAACAATAATCTTTAGCAATAATAAATAAAACTAAGTAGAGTGACAAACTAGCTATACAATAAACTTACTTTCTGTTAAAAAAATACGAAACCTAATCAATGAAGATGGGGCTTAGTGTAAAAAATACACTATCTTCGCTAAACCAATTTTTATGGAATAATAAATGGCCAAAATTAAGATAAAAAAAATAGGTGTCCTTACATCTGGTGGTGATGCACCAGGCATGAATGCCTGTATAAGGTCAGTGGTTAGAACAGCCTTGTACTATAAGAAACAAGTAGTAGGAATCAATCGCGGTTATCAAGGTTTAATCAGTGACGAAACCAAACCAATGAATTCTAGAAGTGTTAGCAACATCATACACCGAGGTGGTACAATTCTGAAAACTGCAAGATGCCTTGAATTTAAAACCGAGAAAGGGATGCTGAAGGCTTATAAAATATTTAAGAAGCACCAGCTAGACGCTTTAATAGTGATTGGAGGAGACGGTAGTTTCAAAGGAGCTGAAGCATTTAGTAATAAATTTGAGGTGCCGGTAATAGGCGTACCCGGCACAATCGATAATGATTTGTATGGCACGGATTATACTATAGGATTCGATACGGCTACTAACACAACGATAGAGGCGATTGATAAAATACGAGATACAGCCGCATCACACAATCGGCTTTTTTTTATCGAAGTAATGGGGCGTGACAGCGGTTGCATAGCACTGTGGAGTGGAATTGCAGGTGGCAGCGAAGCTGTACTTTTACCTGAGAAGGAGACCAGTGTAAAAGAATTAATAACCAAATTGCAATTAGGAGCAAAAAATAAAAAGTCATCAAGTATAGTAATAGTAGCTGAGGGAGAACATGGCGGTGGCGCAATGAAAATTGCAGAAATGGTTCAAAAAAAGATCAAGGATTATGATACCAAAGTAACTATATTAGGACACTTGCAGCGTGGTGGCAGTCCTAGTTGTTTTGATCGAGTATTGGCCAGCCGCCTTGGAAGTGCTGCAGTGGAAGCTTTAATCAATGGAGAAAACAAAAAAATGGTTGGCTTGGTAGATAATAAAATCAAATTAACCGATCTAAAAATGGCTACCAGCAATCATTTTGAATTAGATGATCAATTAATAAAATTAGCAAACATGCTATCAACCTAAAAAAAAATTAAATGGAAACTAAACTACAGCAACAACTAGACACTATTTTTCCAACAGAAAAGGAAATTCCAGCAGCTTATCAATTTGATAAGACCATTGAGCAAAGGGAATATTTAGTGAATGGTGAAATAAAAATTTGGGCTGGTGAAGTACAAGATGTTTACAGTCCGATACATGTTAATATCAATGGCAAAGTAACTCAAAAGCGACTAGGATCACAGCCTGTGCTTGATAAAATGGCTGCCACAGAAGCCTTGGAAGCTGCAGTTACTGCTTATGATAATGGTAGAGGTGAGTGGGCAACCATGAGTGTAAAAAAACGGATTCAGCACATGATCCAATTTACGAAACGCATGAAAGAAAAAAGAAGTGAAGTAGTAAATTGTTTGATGTGGGAAATTGGAAAATCACTTGCTGATAGCCAAAAAGAATTTGATAGAACGATAGACTATATCAATGATACCATTGAATCACTTAAAAATCTTGATCGCGATAGTTCACGCATACAGAATGTACAAGGCGTGTATGCACAGATAAGAAGGGGACCACTTGGAGTGGTACTTTGCATGGGCCCCTATAACTATCCCCTTAATGAAACTTATTGTACCCTAATACCAGCATTGATTATGGGCAATAGTGTAATTTTCAAACCTGCAAAATACGGGGTACTATTGCATAAACCTTTGCTAGAAATTTTTAGAGATTGTTTTCCAAAAGGTGTTATCAATGTCATTTATGGCCACGGTCCAGAAACATCGGGTACATTGATGCAAAGTGGAAAAATAGACGTGTTGGCATTCATAGGAACCAGTCGTGTAGCGAACATTCTAAAAAAGCAACATCCACAACCCAATAGATTGAGAGGAGCATTGGGATTGGAAGCAAAAAATCCAGCCATTATTCTCGCTGATGCTGATCTTGATCTAACAGTAGCCGAAGTGATTACAGGTAGCCTCAGTTATAATGGACAAAGGTGCACTGCATTAAAAATGATCTTTGTGCATGAGAGCATAGCTGAAGAATTTTTAAGTCGCTATGAAATCGCACTAAAAAAATTAATTTATGGTATGCCATGGACTGAAAAAGTAGCGCTTACACCATTACCTGAAGCTGGAAAAATAGCCTACCTTCAAGGGTTAATTGCAGATGCAGAAAGTAAGGGCGCAAAAATTTACAATGAAAATGGTGGTGCTTCAAGCTATAGCTTTATGTATCCAGCAGTGCTCACTGGTGTAAATAGCACCATGCGAATTTGGCATGAGGAACAATTTGGGCCGGTAGTTCCTGTGGCTACTTTCAGCAGCATTAATGAACCAATTCAATACATGGTTAAATCACCCTATGGGCAACAGGCGAGTATTTTTGGAACCAATGCTGATGAATTAGCAAAATTGATTGACCCGCTCGTAAATCAAGTTTGCCGTTTGAACATTAATAGTCAATGCCAACGTGGACCAGATGTGTATCCGTTCAATGGCAGGAAAGATAGTGCTGAGGGCACTTTAAGTGTAAGTGATGCGCTGCGCGTATTCAGTATCAGAACATTAGTGGCCGCCAAAGAAGGTGATGCCAATAGTAAAATACTGACCGAGATATTGGAAAAGCGAAAAAGCACCTTTCTGTCTACAGATTACATGCTCTAAGTCAATTATTAACACTTGCTACATTAAATAGAAAATCCATACTTTAGCAATCTCGAATTAAAAAAAATTAATTAATTAACTAATAATTAGCAAATGTTACTAGTTGCGGATAGCGGTTCAACAAAGGCCGATTGGAAAATAACTAAAAATGGATCAATAGTGGAATCAACCAGCACTATGGGCTTCAATCCTTTCTTCCATAATGCTGAAACTATCATTAATGCCTTAAGTGAAAATCAATCGCTTCTCGAAGCAGCAGCAAATGTTAAGCGGGTATATTTCTATGGAGCCGGTTGCAGTAGTGATGATCGGAATGAAATAATAGCTACACCACTTCGCCATTTTTTTAAAAATGCTGAGGTAGTAGTAGATCATGATATTAAAGCTTCTGTATTGGCTACTTGTGGTGACGAACCAGGCATTGCTGCTATTTTAGGTACCGGCAGCAACTCATGCTTTTTTGATGGAACTACTATTCATCATAAC
>JBDKJS010000199.1:0-3802 GCA_039806065.1 Bacteroidota bacterium
TTCCATACCCTGGGGCTTTATCAATGAAAGAATTCATTTTAAATTGTTCTGATGATGGAGTACTCAACCCATAGCCATTTGCTTCGACAATAAAAATCACTGGAAGATTCCAGACTGCGGCTACGTTGATACTTTCATGAAAATCACCTTCGCTGCTACCTCCGTCACCGCTAAAAACGGCAGTCACTTTTTTGTTCTCCTTTAACAAATTGGCTAGAGCTATACCATCCGCCACGCCCATTTGAGGGCCTAAGTGCGATATCATTCCCACAATATGGTAATCTTGGGTGCCAAAATGAAAAGATCGATCACGGCCTTTGGTGAACCCTCCTGGTTTACCCATCCACTGACTGAATAGTCTGTTGAGTGGAATATTTCGGGTAGTGAATACACCGAGGTTACGGTGCATAGGCAAAATATACTCAGTAGGATCTAAAGCTAGACCAATACCTGTTGCTATGGCCTCTTGTCCTATTCCACTGAACCACTTTGCTATTCTACCTTGACGCAGTAGGTTGAGCATCTTTTCTTCTATCATCCTGGGTTTAAGGATGGCATTATAAAGGTGCTTTAAATCTTCGCCAGATAAATGAGCTGTTTTGTATGGAATGTGGATGGCCAGCGAGGTGTTCTGTTTCATTAAAAAATAATTTATGCAAATTTAATCAAACTGATTTGTAATTTTAAGCCATGAATGATCAATTGATCATAGTACTCATGTTGGTAACTATGGCAACCTTTTTCTTAATAAAAAATACCTTTTTTAAAGCAAAAGAAAAGAAAGGATGCAATCAATGTGAAGTGAATGGGCCCCATAAGGGCAAAAAAAAATCCTTCTAATGAAGGATTTTTTTTCTTAGAAACAATTTCTAATTACTTGGTAGCAGCAGCTTCTTCAACTTTAGCAGCAGCAGTATCCATAGTAGCTTTAGCCATTGAATCAGCAGCAGCAGCAGCAGCAGCAGCTTGCTCTTCCATAGCTTTAGCAGTAGAATCTGCAATACGAGTTGAATCTTCAGCAGCCTTCTTAGCAGCTTCTTCAGCGCTTGGACCACAAGCTACGAATGTGAACATCGCAGCAACAGCAAGAATTGATAGTACTTTTTTCATTTGTTTTTGGAGGTTTTTAATTTTTACAGGGCGCAAAAGTATAACTATTCCTGAATATTTCAAAACCTAATTATAAAAGAATGAACATTTTAAAGTTAATAACAAGGTGTTGAAAAGCCTCCGTTTCAAAAGGCGAATTACCAAGTATTAACAATTCATTTTCAACTATTTAAGTTAGTCGATCGAAAAGCTACTTTTAATAGGTTATCCGCCAAAAGAGGAATAAAAGCGAAACTCCTATGATCAAAATTGAAAAATAAAAAAGCCACTTTTTAATAAAAGTGGCTTTTGGTATCGAAAAATTACCCTCTTCCTTGACCTGGTTTTACATCCTCAGGTTTAACTGGAGCTTTTTCTTTAGGCTTGGGTTTGCTTGCCGGTTTAGCTTTCTTTGCAGCCGCTTCGGCAGCTGCCACAGAATCGGCTGCAGCTTTAGCAGCAACAGCTGCCATAGAATCGGCCATAGCTTTTTCCGAAGCTTCAGCAGCAGCATTTACAGCAGCCATTGAATCGTCAATCATTTTTTGAGCAGCAGCAATTGAATCTTGCTTCTTTTGCTCCATTGCCTTTTGCTCTTCAGCGCTAGGACCACATGCAACCACAGCTACAAAAGCAGAAATGGCCATGATAGAGAAGATTTTTTTCATTGAATTGGGTTTTAATTTTTTTGTTAGGCGCAAATATATTTGAAAACTTGTTGAAAAAATCAAATTGTAAAATTTTTTATTACAAATTTGGCATTAACTTTGCCGTTCAACAATAATAAATCTTAAATCGAAAAAAAATGAGAAAACAACTTATTCTTGCCTCAGCAGTAATTTTTGCAGGTTCAACCCTATTTCTAACTTCTTGTAATAAGGAAGATACCACTCCTCCGGTAATTACCATTAATGGATCGGCATCTGTAACTTCTTCACTTAATGCCAATTACACTGATGCTGGTGCTACCGCAAAAGATGATGAAGATGGTGATGTAGCAGTGGTGGTTGATAATACGGTTAATAAAGACATTGCTAATGGTTATACCATTACTTATACTGCTACTGATGCTGCAGGGAATTCTTCTGTGGCTACAAGATCAGTAGTAGTTGCCAATGATTTGACATCAAGTCCTTTTACTGGTAGTTATGCTTGTGTGATAACCAGCACTGGAGCACCTTATAGCTATAATGATGGTAACACTATTTCTGCAACATTAAACAACGGCTTGTCTTGGAATAAATTTGGTGACTATAGCAATGCCACTGCCAAATTGAACATGACTATTAGTGGTACTAATGTAACTGTTCCTACTCAATCAATTACTTGCGGTACGCCAGCAGTACTTCGTCAGTTCAGTGGTTCTGGTACTATAACTGGTACTGGTAGTGCTGGTTCAGTTGTAACTCTTCAAATTACAGAAACTGTTAACAGTATATCAGGTAACTTCGTTTACACTTTCACTAAGTTATAATAACTTAATATAACCATACAAAAGGCTGCTTCTATCTTAGATGCAGCCTTTTTTATTAACGTCTATACGGAAAATGGTCAACCAAATAAAATTGATGTGGAAGCGATTGCTTTTGATAGCATTGGTCTATCAATTGCTTCGCATCATTTTTTTTACATTCAATTATGAATATTACCAATCCTTAAACATCAGTACAATATTACATTGCTTTTGGGGTGGCATTAGATTTGATGCAGTATCCATCACTATAATAAATGCTTGGTTTATTATAGCTCATTTTATAATGCCAAAAAAATTATTTCAAAGCAATAAAATTCAGTACATCCTTAAACTGTTTTATAATTTTATCAATAGCATATTCATTTTAATAAATTTGGTTGATGTAGGCTTCTATAACTTTACGGGGAAAAGAAGCACCGCTGATCTACTTCAAGTACTTTCAGGCGGTAATGACCTATTAAGGACAGCACCATCCTTTATCTTATCTCATTGGTATTTGCTGCTTATATTTTTTTTGATTCTATGGTTGATCAACAGTTGCTACCCGAAGATTACTCCAATCGAGTTGCCTCAGAAAAAGAAAGTTACCCTATTGTATTGGATAAGTTCGTTGGTGCTAGTCACCATCCTTCTAAGAGGTGGCTTGCAACTAAAACCCATTGGTTTATTAGTGGCAGGTAATTATGGCAATGGCAATCAAAGTGCGTTGGTCCTGAATTCTTCCTTCAGTATGATTAAAACCTGGAATAAGGAGCAATTGAAGCAGCTGAATTATATGAGCCTGGCAGAAGCAAATAAGTATGCACCTCTATTAAACGAGCCAACTTCTGAAGAAAAATTAAGGATGGTGAATATTGTGTTCATAGTACTCGAAAGTTTTGGAAAGGAATACAGCCAAAAATTAACTGGTGGTCCAAGTTACACACCATTTCTTGATTCTTTAATGGAACATTCGCTAGTATGCACAAGGGCCTATGCAAATGGGAAAAAGAGCATAGAAGGAATTCCAGCTATTTTATCGTCACTTCCGGCCTTGATGACCGAACCGATCATAACATCGGCCTATAATGGAAATACTTTACCCGGCTTGCCAAAATTACTTAAGCGAGTTGGCTATACTACTGCCTTTTTTCATGGAGGCAACAATGGTACTATGGGATTTGATAATTATTCAAAAGCTATAGGCTTTGATCATTATTATGGAAAAGATGAATATAATAACACCAATGATGATGATGG
>JBDKJS010000200.1:0-5434 GCA_039806065.1 Bacteroidota bacterium
TCTCATAAAATAAAAGGTGAAATTAAAGCCAGTTTGGCGTCAGCTATTCTTGCAAAGCAAAAATTGCAAAAAGCCATTGAATTAGAAAAAAATATTACTGCAAAAAATTTCCTTTCATTTAGCCTTGTTAATATTCAAAGTGACATTGCCAATCTTTATAAGGATACGCAGCAATATGAAAAATCACTTCAAGAGCAAAAGAAAAACTTGTCCACCATCCAATCCTGGACCGACTCCTATCTGGAATCAGTAGAAAAAAAACCGAATGATAAAATTACCTATCTGGCTAATGCCTATAACAATTTAGCGTTGACCTATATTAGCACCATGCCACAGCCCGCTGTGGCCGATACACTAATAGTATATTACCTCAACCAAACAATAGCCAATAGTGAATTGATTGGCAATAAAGTTTTCTTAAGTAGGGCATATTATAATTATGCAACTTACTTTCAAAAATTAAATAATTTACAAAATAGCATTTCTTATTTATATAAAGCCCTTAATGAAAATGAACTCATCAATGATGCTACTGGAATTCTTATTTGCAAAATAGAAATCGCTTCACACCTCATTAAGTTAAAATTAGAAAAAGAAAAGGCGCTTACTTTAGCTCAAGAAGCCTTAAATACGCTCTACTCGCTTCCTGAATTTGCTCAAAAAGCACAAGTATATCAGGTGTATTGTGATGCACTCATTGCTAATGGCAAAACCGAAAATTTAATTCAATATTTTGATACTGTTTACCAACTAAGCCAAGCTGAACTTAAAAATGCTTTCGACAAAGAAATCACGGAGATGCAAACCAAGTATGAAACAGTTGAAAAAGAAAATGAAATAATAAAACAACAAGGGGTGATCGAAAAAAAACAATCACAAATGAAATTGCTTTTTGTTGGAATTGGTGCCGCTATACTTTTTCTTTTACTCATACTTCGCAGCTACCTTCTTAAAAGAAAAGCTAACATCATTATCCAAAAAGAAAAAGATCGGTCGGATGCTCTTTTACTCAATATTTTACCCGCTCAAACGGCAGCCGAATTAAAACAGAATGGTTACACTGCGGCAAAACAATTTCAAGACTGCACCATTTTATTCACCGACTTTAAAGATTTTACGAAAGTAGCTGAACTGCTGAGTCCAGAAAAACTAGTAAGCGAAATAGACTTCTGCTTCAAAGCTTTTGATGATATTATCAGTAAATATAAAATTGAAAAAATAAAAACTATAGGCGATGCCTATATGTGTGTAGCTGGCATTCCTGAACCTTCTTCTTCGCATGTGAGTGATATGGTAATGGCCGCCATTGAAATTAGAAATTTCATGGATCAATTGTATTTAGAGCGGGTTCGCCAAAATCAAAATTGTTTTAAAATTAGAATAGGTATCCATACCGGGCCATTGGTGGCAGGTGTAGTGGGCAATAAAAAATTTGCTTACGATGTGTGGGGTGATGCAGTAAATATAGCTGCAAGAATGGAGGCAAGTGGCGAAACAGGTAAGATAAACATTAGTGGCGCCACACAACATTTACTCAGCAAACATTTTGTTGCCACTTACCGCGGTAAGATAGCCGCTAAAAATAAAGGCGAAATAGATATGTATTTTGTGGAGTTTGCCCAAAGTGCACAGCCAACCACAGCCCAAGTCATACCATTCACTCATTTAAATAGCAGTACCGCCAGTTAAGACCGTATTTTAGTTTCACCAATGAAAGCCTTAAAAACTTTACTTACGTTTTGTTTATTTTCAGCCCCCTATTCAGGGCATGGTCAACTGATGACTAATAATGGAGCAGCTATCACCATCAAGGCAAGCGCCACTTTATATATTAAAGGTGCTCTTGAAAACAAACCCAATACCACCATTGACAACGAAGGCACCATATACCTTTCAGGTAACTGGACCCACAATGCTGCTAACAACTGTTTTGGCACAAGTGAAGGAACAGTAATTTTAAACGGTGGTTCTCAAATTATTGGGGGCTCTAGCACTACTCTATTTCATCATCTTACTACTGCTGGTTCGGCTGCCAAAGTATTGCAGATGGATACTGAAGTGGGTGGCGCTGCCAATGGCGGAGTACTTACCCTTAATCAACATTTAGATCTAAATGCAAAAGTATTAACAGTAAAAAATCCTGCTGCTGCTGCTATCGTTGATGGTGGCGGAAAAATAATTAGTGAAAATCAAAGTTTGGATGCCAAGCTGATTTGGAAAATAGGAACCAATACTGACAATCACCTAATTCCATTTGGCAATGCGCTTTTTGAATCATTACCTGTTTCTTTTCAAACCACGGCTGGTATCGCTGGCGATGTAACATTTGCTACCTATAAAACGCCTGCCAATAATTTGCCGCTACCCAACACACCAATAGCAGTTACTCATATTAGAAATATGAGTGGACTCGACAATGATGCCAACATGCCCGATAGATATTGGCTCATTCAGCCTTCGGGAAACCCCACTGCTACACTTCAAATTACTCATGGGGCCAGTGAACAAGCCACCAATGGGGCCTTCATGTTGCGTGCACAACGTTGGGATCCGGCTAGCAGCGACTGGAATATGCCTTTAGCCGGACAAACAAACGCTGGATTCTATGATGCTACAGTACCCGGTGTAGCTAATTGGGGTATATGGGCTATGGCACTCAATAGCAATCCCCTTCCCATCACCTTGCAATCATTCACCGCCACGCCTAATGGTCACCTCCAAGTGCTGTGCCAGTGGATTACCGCTAGTGAAATCAACAACGATTATTTTGAATTGCAACACAGTGTGGATGCATTATCATTTAACACCATAGCTACTATTGCAGGAGCCGGAAACACCACCACTGAAAACCAATATCAATTCCATCATCTCGATCCTATAATAGGCATTAATTATTACCGATTAAAACAAACTGACTTTGATGGAGCCTATTCTTATAGTCAAGTTATTCCTATTGCCTTCAGGCAAGGCAACTTGCTATTACAAGCATTTCCTAACCCTGCTATGGGTAGCTTTCAAATTGTATCTGACTTTGATAGCCCTGCTGATACCCAGTTTCTGCTCATTGATCAGGAAGGCCGCATTGCCGATCAATTTCCTGCCCAAGGGATGACTACATTTTATCAAAATCAAAAATTGGCTGCAGGCGTTTACACCCTTAAGGCCATTAGTCTAAATCAAACCATCGGCCACACCCGATTGGTTTTGCTTCAACAATAAAATAGCATTACCTACTTTCTATCGTAAAACCATGAATAGCAGCCGACATGGCCGCTATCAATCCTGGATCTTTTTCTATTGCATTGCCCACTACCAACACATCGGCCCCTGCCTGCAATAAACTAATGGCGCGCTCTGGTGATTTAATACCTCCACCCACCACTATGGGCAACTTAACCACTTGCCTTACAGCCGCCACTGTCATACTACTGATGGCATTTCTTGCACCGCTACCTGCATCCATATAAATAAGTTTTTTACCTAGCTGCTCACCGGCCAATGCTGTAGCTGCAGCTATATCATGCTTATCATGTGGTATTGGATTGGTACCGCTCATGTACGACACTGATGTGGGATGCCCAGGGTCTATGAGCATATAACCAGTAGGAATTACCTCTAAACCCATTTGCTTTATTACACCGGCACTTTCCACATGCTTGCCAATTAAAAAATCGGCATTGCGTCCACTAATTAATGAAAGCAATAGAAGCGAATCAGCCAAGGGGCTCAGTTGCATGTTACTTCCTGGAAATAACAACACTGGTAAGTCTGTGTGTGCCTTTAATAAACTAATGGTGCGCTTTAAATAATCACCCGTGAGCAGACTACTGCCCACTAAAATTAAATCTACACCATATTCAGCAGCCATACCTGCCATCACCACTGTTTGGGTGGCATCCAGGCGGTCAGGATCTATCAATAAGGCAAATAATTTTTTACCTAGATCTTTTGACTTCACTATCTTTTGATAAACCATCATGAAATACAAAGTTAATAAAATATTGCAGCCTCACCAGTAGCCCAAGCCACTATCCAATCATCTACTATATGATAGGCTATAGCAAATTCATATACCAAATCCGGCATTGACAAATGCCCTACCACTTCACCAGAATTGGCAATCACTTCAGGCACATGCACCATTAAATGCTTTTTAAAATCAACTTCCTTTTTGCTATAAATTTTATACATCACCTCTTTAGCCGTCCAAATCACATAAAGCTGGAGCGCTCGTTGATTTCGGTTATTTACTAACATTAATTGCTCCTTTTCATTTACAAATTTGCCTTCTATTCTCAATATTCGATCGGTCATTCGTTCCACATCTACTCCCACCACCTGGGTCCGGCTCACCATTACTGCATATAAATCCCTACTATGACTGATAGAAATATGCCTTTCAGCTTTCACATGGGGTTTTCCAAACTGATCATAAAAAGGCGTTTCTTTTATGCCCCATACCCCGTTTAAGATCTTACTCGTCTGCATCCTGTTGATGGCCACCTGCTGGCCCTTGAGTGCCATACCTGGCAATGGGCCCCTTGGCCTTATCACATAGCACTCTATATCCTGAAGATTATTAAAAAATCCAAACAATAACTGCTGACTGCTGTTAATCATAATATTCTGCAAATAAGCATAATTTTTCTTTGGCAGCTAATCCCTATTTAAGTATCTTTGTAACGTAAAAAATTGAACATCAGATAAATATTATAAATTAACAGAATGAAAACGCAAACAATGGAAAAAACCCTTCCTTACAAAGTGAAGGACATTAAACTGGCCGAATGGGGTCGTAAAGAAATTAACCTAGCACAAGATGAAATGCCAGGCCTAATGGCACTCCGTGCCGAATATGGAAAACAAAAACCCTTGAAGGGCGCTCGCATTGCCGGTTGCTTACACATGACCATTCAAACCGCTGTGCTTATCGAAACCCTGGTTGAACTTGGAGCCCAAGTATCATGGTCTTCTTGCAATATTTTCTCTACCCAAGATCACGCAGCTGCCGCCATTGCCGCTGCTGGTATCCCAGTATATGCTTGGAAAGGCATGAACGAACAAGAATTTGACTGGTGTATAGAACAAACGCTCCATGCATTCGAAAATAACGAACCCCTTAACATGATCCTTGATGATGGTGGCGACCTTACCAATATGGTACTTGACCGCTTCCCTGAACTAGTGGCCAACATCAAAGGCATCTCTGAAGAAACCACCACCGGTGTACTTCGCCTACACGATCGAGTGAAAAAAGGAACACTCCCTATTCCAGCTATCAACATCAACGACTCCGTTACCAAATCAAAATTTGATAATAAATACGGCTGCCGCGAATCATTGGTTGATGCCATTCGCAGGGCCACTGACCTTATGATGGCAGGAAAAGTAGCCGTGGTAGCAGGTTTTGGCGATGTGGGTAAAGGTTCTGCCG
>JBDKJS010000201.1:0-10580 GCA_039806065.1 Bacteroidota bacterium
AGAGGGGTTGATTCTCATGGAATTCACTTATTTCCCCATTATTGTAGAGCAGTAGATGCAGGAAGGATTAATAAAAATCCAAAAATCAGTATTACAAGTAGTGCCGCAAGCGCAGCCATTTGTTATGCCGATCATGCATTTGGACATCATGCCGGAGCACACGCTATGGATTATGCAATTGCCAAAGCTAAGGAAACAGGCATGTGTGCCATAGGGGTGATAGACTCTACCCATTTTGGTGCAGCAGCCTATTTTGCGCTTAGAGCAGCAGCGCAAGATTGTATTGGTTGGTCATTCACCAATGCCGATGCGCTGGTGAAGGCTCATGGTAGTAAGGAGGCTTTTTTTGGTACCAATCCCATTTGTTTTACTGCGCCAATGGCCAATGAAGGTCCCTTTTGTCTAGACATGGCCACTAGTTACGTTTCGTGAAATAAAATAAAAAATTATAGATGGAAGAATGAAAAACTTCCTATGGGTTGGGCTTATGATGAACATGGTAAAATTGTCACAGATGCCCATGCCGCCACGAGCTTGCATCCAGCAGGCGACTATAAAGGTTTTGGTTTGGGAATGATGGTTGACATACTATGTGCAGTCCTTACAGGAGGTATCATCAGTAAAGATTTATTGCCTATGTTTAGTTCTCCTATAAGTGCACAACGTAAGATTTCACACTTTTTTATGGCAATGGATATTTCAAAGTTTACAGAAGTGGTTAAATTTAAAAACCAAATGCAGTCGATGGCTGATAGGATAAGAGTGCTTCCTCAATTGGCCGATGATGAAATAATGGTAGCCGGAGATCCTGAAAAAAAACAATTTGAAATTAGGACCACAAAAGGCATTCCTATTGAAAAGGTCATTTGGGACGATTTTTTATCCCTAACACCAGACTTTGATCATGTTATCAAGCGAGATGCCTGATGAATCAAATAATCCCTTGCTCCATTTCCTAAGTTGAACAATAGATCAAAACAGCTTAATTGATTGATATCACTCTTAGCAGTAGGAAAAACTTGATTATAAGATTGAAGTTCAAAGTGATTGCAATTAGAAACTCTTAAATCAATTGTGGCAGGATACAATTTTGCAAAAGTGGTGGTGAAGTTAATTTCACTATTAATTTTTAATTTTTGCAAGGTCCAATTAAACAAGGTGATGTTCCAATCAATTAACATGGGTGGCTGCTTTTCGAAAATCACTTTTAGTTGCGGTTTATAAAATTCAAAAAATGGAGAATTGTTGTAAGCACTTTCTATTGAGCGCCAGTGAATGATGCCCCACTTGGTGTCACTTTTAATCAAAACGTTTTTAATGGGGTTGGATTTTAAGAGGTGGTGTTCAATAGGAATGCTCAGGTGAAGTTTGCCATTGGCACTTGCAATGGTGCATCTATTTCTACATGTTTGCTTAATAAAATGCTCGAATATTTCAATGGTAATGTTTTGAGTAGGGACCATGTATATGGCTTGAGCAATGGTGGGCGTGTAGCACAAGGGCATTAATAAATCCATACTACTTCTTCTGATCTTTCAGCAGTTGTTCTAATGCAAACATCTCATCACGCAATCTTGCAGCATCTATAAAGTCTAATTCCTTAGCAGCTTTTTCCATTTCTCGTTTGGTTTGTGCAATCCGTTTTTGAATGGCATCGGCATCCATGTATTTTATCAAAGGATCTGCTGCTAAATCATAAGCTTCATTTTCAATATAGGCTAAGGCTTCATCAGCTTTTCTATCTTTTAGCATTTGACCACCAAATCCAGCTGCTGCTTTTTTTATTTCTTTAGGAACCATGCCATGTTTTTCGTTGTAAGCAAGCTGTTTTTCTCTACGCCTATTGGTTTCATCAATGGTTTTTTGCATGCTATCAGTCATTGTGTCAGCATAAAAAATTACTTTTCCATTGATATTCCGAGCCGCCCTCCCAGCAGTTTGTGTAAGCGATCGATTGCTTCGTAAAAATCCTTCCTTATCCGCATCAAGCACTGCTACAAGACTCACCTCAGGTAAATCAAGTCCTTCACGAAGTAAATTTACACCTATCAAAACATCAAAATTCCCGATTCGTAAATCTCTTAGTATTTCGATTCTTTCCAAGGTTTCTACTTCGCTATGAATGTATCGGCACTTGATTCCAACCTTTGTTAAATATTTAGCTAATTCTTCAGCCATCCGTTTGGTAAGAGTAGTTACCAACACTCGTTCTTGTCTAGTGATTACAATGTTGATTTCATCTAGTAGATCATCAATTTGATTGATGCTTGGTCTTACCTCTATAATTGGGTCGAGCAGGCCAGTGGGTCTAATAACTTGTTCCACCACCACGCCCCCGGCTTCGGCTAATTCATAATCAGCTGGAGTGGCACTTACGTATACTGTTTGCTGTGATAATTGAAGAAATTCTTCGAACTTCAATGGTCTATTATCCAATGCTGCAGGTAATCTAAAACCATATTCCACTAGATTTACCTTTCTACTTCTATCACCACCATACATGGCTTTAATTTGGCCTACTGTTACATGGCTTTCATCTATAAATAGCAAGTAGTCATCAGGAAAATAATCAAGCAAACAGAAGGGCCTTGCACCAGTGGCCCTCCCATCAAAATATCTGGAGTAGT
This sequence comes from Bacteroidota bacterium, assembly GCA_039806065.1. Classification (GTDB taxonomy): domain Bacteria; phylum Bacteroidota; class Bacteroidia; order AKYH767-A; family 2013-40CM-41-45; genus JBDKJS01. The sequence continues at coordinate 2,628 of JBDKJS010000201.1, forward strand.
TTTCAATTCCGCTGCAGTACCCGAGTTCTCGTATCATTTCTAAATCATAAGTAACCCTATCTTCAAGTCTCTTTGCTTCTAGGTGCTTCCCCAGATCTTTCATATAGGCAATATGCTTAAGCAAGTCCTCTTGAATTTGCCAAATAGCTTGCAATTGTCTTTCAGGATTGGTTACAAAAAGATTAGCTGGATAAATACGAACTTCGCTGTGTTTGTCAATGGTGCTACCAGTTTTTGGGTCAATGCTTACGAGCTCTTCTATTTCATCACCAAAAAAGTTTACTCGGTAGGCAATATCGTCATAGGCTAAATAAATATCCACAGTATCTCCCTTCACCCTAAAATTCCCTCGTTTAAAATCTGCTGTTGTGCGAGCATACAAGGCCTGAACCAATTGATGTAGTAGTTGATTTCTGGATCGCTTATCGCCAACTTTAATGCTAACAGAATTTTCTCTAAAATCTTGAGGGTTGCCCATGCCGTAAATACAGCTCACGCTCGATACCACTATCAAATCACGCCTTCCGCTGAGTAATGAAGTAGTGGTGCTTAACCTTAGTTTTTCAATTTCTTCATTGATAGAAAGGTCTTTTTCAATATAAGTGTTGGTAGTGGGTAAGTAAGCTTCAGGCTGATAATAATCGTAGTAAGAAACAAAATACTCTACTGCATTATTCGGAAAAAATTGTTTGAACTCACTGTATAATTGGGCCGCTAGAGTTTTATTATGACTAAGGATCAATGCCGGCCGCTGAGTTTGTTGAATAACATTGGCCATTGTAAAAGTTTTACCGGATCCGGTTACTCCAAGTAAGACCTGCGCTTTATCCAAGCGTTGCACACCAGCCACCAATTGTTTGATGGCATCTGGTTGATCACCTGAGGGATAATAGTTAGATGTGAGGTTAAATTCCAATATGATTATTCGCTTCCTCGAGCCATGGCTCGCTTTATATCTTTTTCTTTGAGAGTTTCTCTTTTATCGAACAGTTTTTTGCCACGTGCCACTGCAATGGTAACCTTAGCAAATCCTCGTTCATTAAAATGAATATCTAGGGGTATGAGTGTAATTCCTTTTTCTTTTAGTTTGGAATTAATTTTTTTTATTTCAGTTTTTTGAAGTAGTAGTTTGCGTTGTCTTTTCAATTCATGGTTTTCATAACTGCCTTCTTTATATTCACTTATGTGTAAATTTTTTATCCAAACTTCATCGTTGATAACTGTGCAAAAAGCATCAGTCAAATTAGCACTTCCATTTCTGAGCGATTTCACTTCAGTACCTGTTAGTACTAACCCAGCTTTGAATTGCATCAAAAAGGCATATTCATAGCTAGCTTTTTTATTAGTAATTTTTATTGATGATTTCAAGCAGCAAATTTAGTTATCTACTTATAAAAATTGGAATTTTTATTTTGTGCCGTACCGCATCCACTGTCGTACCGTACAATAAATCGCTGATACCCCTGTGGCCATGAGCACCCATAATTAAAAGATCAGCATTAAATTCATTCACTATCATAGGTATAGCTTTCTTGGGAGTTCCATAACCTATTTTAATATCTACTTTATAACCCATTGCATGAAGGGCGGCAGCATATCGTTGAATGCGGGTTTTATCGGTTTTGGTTTCATGGTCTTTAATATCACTTCCCATCATCAGTGCACCTGCCGTTTCCACTATGTGAATTAAAAGATATTGCGCCTCCTTATCACCTTGTTTTATTGCGTTAGAAATATTTAATTGATCCATCTTACTAAAATCTATAGCCACTGCTATTCGTTGATAAGTTACTGGTTCTATAGCCACCAAATCTTTTTCTGCTGCGTGGGTTGAAGTGTGATAAGGTTTTAGATTGCGCTTTAGTAATGGTTGAATTACTATGAACACAAGTAAGAAGCAAAAAAGCAAACAAGCCGTAACCAAAAATATTTTAAGCAACCAACTTTCAGCAGGGTTTTCAAGGATCGGCACAATAAATTCAGCGACTAACTTGATATTTAAAAAAACGATAATGCTAGCGGCCAACCATGATATGCATTGTGTAAATCGGTTGATTGAAAATTTACCCATATTGGTTTTGTCACTTACAAAATGAATTAATGGTATGATGGCAAATCCCAATTGCATACTTAAAATTACTTGGCTGAATACAAGCAATTTTCCTGTACTGCTATCACCAAAATAATATATGCAGCACAAAGCTGGAATGATGGCGATGGATCTTGTAAGTAACCTTCTGATCCATGGTGTTATTCTTAAATTCAAATAGCCTTCCATGACTATTTGACCTGCAAGTGTGCCTGTTATAGTAGAACTTTGGCCTGCACAAATGAGCGCCACTGCAAATAACTTTGGAGCCAATGATGAGCCCAGGAGTCTATCGAGAAATAAATGTGCGTCTTTAATTTCAGCTACTTCAAAGTACCCATTTTTGTAGAATGTGCTGGCAGCTAAAATCAAAATGGCAGCGTTTACAAAAAGAGCTAGGTTTAAGGCAATGGCGCTATCCATAATATTGTACTTAATGGCTTTCTTAATTCCTTCATCGCTTCGATCATATTTTCTAGTTTGCACCAGCGATGAATGAAGGTAAAGATTGTGTGGCATTACAGTAGCTCCAATAATGCCAATGGCTATATAAAGTGCTTCGTCATTGGGAATGGAAGGAATGAGGCCCGTTGCAATATCAGCAATATCAGGTTTGGCAAGAAACATTTCGGTTAGAAATGCCAGACCAATTACGGCTATTAAGCCAATGATGAAAGCTTCCATTTTGCGCATGCCAAAGTTGATTAAAAATAATAGCAAAATGGTATCTAATACAGTGATACAAACTCCATAAAACAAAGGAATATCAAAAAGCAATTGTAAGCCAATGGCCATGCCCAAAACCTCTGCAAGATCGCAAGCAGCAATGGCAATTTCAGCCAATACATATAAAGAAATATTTACCGGCTTTGAATAAGTGTCGCGCGATGCTTGCGCCAGATCCTTTCCTCTGACTATACCAAGGCGGGCGCTATGGCTTTGTAGTAACAGCGCAATTAAATTACTCATCACCAATACCCAAACCAGTGCATAGCCAAATTTACTACCACCTGCAATATCTGTGGCCCAGTTTCCCGGATCCATATAGCCTACACTTACCAGATAAGCCGGTCCCATGAAGGCTATTATTTTTTTAAAACCTTTCCGTTGCGTGGTATCTACAGAACCATGCACTTCAGCCAGGGACAAATCGGATTTGTTGGTTGATTTCATTTTACTTTTTCTATTAATAATCCAGTGGCCACTTCGTGGGAGAGCAGCAGCAATTTACTCAACCCGCTTATTTTTATATGAATGCACTTTCCCATTTCATCAATAGCCACAAGTTGTATCAGGCTTCCAATGGTGAGCTTTCTTTCACTTAAATATTTTAAAAAATTAGGATCGTGATTTTTAACCCCTACTAATTTATAATTTCCAATAGCGGCATCTCTCAAGGGTAAATATTCTTTGTAGCAAATTTCCCCGTTACAATCTGGTATGGGATCTCCATGAGGGTCATACATGGGGTTTCCTAATAGTTTATTGATTCTATCAATGAGTGCATCTGATTGTATGTGTTCTAGCTGTTCGGCCAATTCATGCACTTCGTGCCAGCCAAAATTCATTTTATTGACCAGATACAGTTCCCATAACCTGTGCTTTCTTATGGTTATCAAGGCCGACTTCCGGCCATTGTTTGTGAGCGTTACACCTTTATATGGTTCATGCTTGATGAGCTTCTTTTCATCCAAACGTTTAAGCATATCACTTACCGAAGCCGCTGAAGTACACATGGCTTGAGCAATGGCATTGGTGCTCAGTTTTTTTTCAACTTTTAATGATAGCTTATAAATACATTTAAGATAATTTTCTTCCGTAGGACTTTGCAATTGGCTTAAAATTAAATTTAGGCAAATCTAAATTTTTTTTTAGATTCATAAGCAACCCTCTTTGTTTTTATTTTTTACTTTTGTGAAGTGTATCGACTATTGATTAAGCCCCTTTTGTTTTTATTGCCACCTGAGCAAGCCCATCATTTTTCATTCAGTTTAATACGGATGGTTTATCACATAAGCCCTTTGCGGTATATAGTTGGCGCTTTTTATCGAAAAAAAACCAATCCAATAACCATAGCAGGTATTGAATTTCCCAATAGAGTAGGCCTTGCAGCCGGCTTTGATAAGGATGGCAAGGCGATCGAGGGCCTTTCGCTTTTCGGGTTTGGGTTTATAGAAATAGGAACGGTTACTCCGTTGCCGCAACCCGGCAACCCACAACCACGACTTTTTCGCTTGCCAGAGGATGAAGCATTAATTAATAGAATGGGCTTTAACAATGAGGGGGCTATAGCTGCTGCAGCAAGAATAAAGAAAATAAATAGAGGAAAATTGGTGATTGGTGGTAATATTGGTAAGAATAAAAATACACCCAATGAATTGGCACTTTCAGATTATCTAAAATGCGTAGATGCCTTAGCTGAGGTAGTTGATTATTTTGTAGTCAATGTAAGTTCACCCAATACCCAAGGTTTACGATCGCTGCAGGAAAAAGCACCCCTGCAAGAACTTTTACTTGGTGTGAAGCAGCACCTAGCAAAAAATAAAATTGCGAGACCAGTTTTTTTAAAAATCGCACCAGATCTCGATGAAGCACAATTGAATGATGTGGCTCAAGTAGCTATGGAGTTAAAAATAGGGGGTATCATAGCCACTAATACCACCATTTCAAGATCAAAGTTAAAAACTTCTGAAGCCAAGGTGAAAAGCATTGGTACAGGCGGGTTAAGTGGATCGCCACTCAAATCAACTTCCACTGAAATAATTGCTTATTTACACAAAGCTACAAGAGGTGAAATGCCTATTATAGCGGTAGGAGGGATCCAAAGTGCTGCAGACGCGAAAGAAAAAATAGCCGCTGGAGCCAGTTTAGTCCAACTGTATACAGGATTCATTTATAGAGGGCCATCATTGGTGAAAAGTATTGTAAAGCTCATAGGCTAGTTTATCAATAGCTTCTAAAAAAACAGTAAATTTGCACCTACCAAAATATATTTAAAATTAACTTAATTATTTATCCCAATGAAAAACATATTTGTAGTCTTATTCGCATTGGTTATCATTAGTTGCAATAATCAACCTACAGCCGAAAACAAGAATGAATCAACCGATTCCACCTCTTATTATGGTGAAAAAATTAGTGAAGAAGGGGCCATTACCATGGTTGACCTATTATCGCAAATGCAAGGTAAAGCCGAAGGCACCTATAAAGTTTCTGGTACCATAAAAGAGTGTTGTCAGAAGAAAGGATGTTGGATGACGCTGGACAAAGGCGATGGAACAGAAATGCGTGTAACCTTCAAAGATTATGGTTTTTTTGTACCGCTTGAAAGTGCAGGTAAACAAGTAGTAATATCAGGCAAGGCATATCTTGATACTACTTCAGTAGAATACCTTCGGGAGTATGCTTCTGACGAAGGCAAATCGAAAGAAGAAATAGAAAAAATCAATGAGCCCAAAATAGAATTGGCCTTTGAAGCTGATGGAGTGATTATTAAATAAATAATATCGGGAAAACTCCTTACTCTAATAGGGTATTAGTTTTCTGGTTATGGAAAATCAACCCATGGGTCATAGTGTTCATTTAGTAGAATGTCCTCGCGATGCAATGCAAGGATTGTCGCATTTTGTGCCAACCGCTTTAAAGGTTCAATACATTAATAAACTTATTCAATGCGGTTTTGATACCGTTGATTTTGGAAGTTTTGTTTCAGAAAAAGCGATACCTCAAATGCGCGACACTGCTGAGGTGTTGTCTCAATTGCAAATGAATGACAACACCAAGCTGCTAGCCATAGTAGCCAATGAAAAGGGGGCCAATGCTGCGGTCCAATTTGATGAAATTGAATATGTGGGTTATCCATTTTCCATCTCTGAAACTTTCCAAATTAGGAATACTAATTCAGATCTGTCAAGAGCTTTGACACAAGTAGAAAAAATTCATTCTCTGTGTGCAGAACACCAAAAAACCATGGTTGTCTATTTAAGTATGGCATTTGGCAATCCATATGGCGAAGCTTGGAGTCCTGAAATCGCCTTTCATTGGGCAAACAGATTAGCATCAACAGGAATAAAAATTTTAGCTTTATCTGATACGATAGGATGTGCCACACCAACCTCCATCACCAATTTATTTTCAAATTTAATTCCAGCTTTACCGAGCGTAACTTTTGGAGCCCATTTTCATACCAGGCCTGATCAATGGTTATCAAAAATGGAAGCTGCCTATTTAAGTGGATGTAGGCGTTTTGATGGTGCGCTGAGGGGTTTCGGAGGCTGTCCAATGGCTGATGATGAATTGGTCGGAAATATGGATTCTAAGCACATTATTGAATATTTTGAAAATATTAGAGTGCCAATAAACGTAGATAAGAACTTATTACTAGAAGCAGAAGTAATAGGAAATGAGATATTTATTTAAAATTTGTAAAACGTAAGGAAGTAAACTGCGTTCCTTCATTGTTGATAGGGTAAAAAAGTGTGGCTTCATTTTTGAACTATTCAACAAAGCATAAATAAGCATATCGAGCATGAATCTTAAAAAAATAGTTTTCACTTCAGTAGTATCCGTTTTACTTTCTTTGAGCAGTATTGCCCAAATGAGGGGCAGTTTAAAATTGCCAGGCAATGTGCTAAAGGACAATAAGCCAGTGGCCGGAGCAACCATCGAAATTTATGAAGATGATAACCTTGTGAGTACGCTAAGTACGCAACCGAACGGAAAGTTTGATGTAAGGTTAGAATTGAATAAAAACTATACCATAAAGGTTTCCAAAGGAGGCCTGGTAGGAAAAATATTTGAATTTAATACAGTTGTACCAGCTACAGAGAATGACATGATATTTGAGTTCATGAAGTTTAAAGTTGATATGTTAGATGATATTGGAGGCTTGGCCAATTCAAGTGCTATGAATAAGCCTGTAGCCAAGATCGCCTATAATCCTACTTATGAAGATTTTGATTTTGACGCCAATTATACACGACAAATTAAAGCTGAACAAGATGCGGCAAGAAGAGCTGCAGAGGCTGAGCTCAGGAATAAAGATAGAGCAAGGTTAGATTCGTTAAATAAGCAGTGGAATGATTCCTTACAGACAGCCAAGAAAAAGGAAGTGGATCAAGCAGCATTAAATGTACAGTTAGAAAAAGAAAAAGCGGATAGCCTTGCTAAAGCAAAAGCAGCAGCTGAAGTGCTAGCAGCCTCTCAAGCAAAAGAAAGGGCTCGTCTAGATTCCCTAGCTCGTGTACAAGCAGAGCAGGATAGGTTAGCACTCCAAGCAAAGAAAAAAGCAGAAGATGATTCCATAGCCGCAGCCCAAGCCGAACAAGCACGTAAAATTGCAGAGGCCAAAGCAGCAGCTGAAGCAAGAGCCAAGGCAGAAGCAGAAGAAAAAGCCAGGTTGGCTGCAGCCGAACAGGCTCGAAAAGATTCTGTAACAGCTGCACTGGCAGCCAAAGCCAAAGCAGCAGAAGAAGAGCAGGCGCGCCTTGCACTTGAAGAAAAAGCCAAACGTGATAGCTTAGCCGCAGCCCAAGCCGAACAGGCAAGGTTAGCAGCCCAGGCAAAAGCCAAAGCAGATGCAGAAGAAAAAGCCAAACGTGATAGCATGGCCGCAGCCCAAGCCGAGCAAGCAAGGTTAGCAGCCCAGGTAAAAGCCAAAGCTGAAGCAGAAGAAAAAGCCAAACGTGATAGCATGGCCGCAGCCCAAGCCGAACAGGCAAGGTTGGCAGCCGAGGCAAAAGCCAAAGCAGATGCAGAAGAAAAAGCCAAACGTGATAGCATGGCCGCAGCCCAAGCCGAACAGGCAAGGTTAGCAGCCGAGGCAAAAGCCAAAGCAGATGCAGAAGAAAAAGCCAAACGTGATA
>JBDKJS010000202.1:0-7980 GCA_039806065.1 Bacteroidota bacterium
CTTGCATTGCTAAAAATTACGAAGTAGAAGTTATTCATATTTGTGCTGAAGGAAAGAATATTATTCGCCCATTCGATAATGAAAAAGAATCGAATTTCATACTGCAGCAATATTACTATCCCTCGCGTAATTTAATATGGAGCATACTAATGCAATGTGCATTGTATTTGAAAGCCATCTGGAGAATAAAGAATAAAAAGAAAATCATTGCGCTCCACAGTTATATCATTGGAAGGTCCACCATCATTTCATTCCTACTTTCAAAAATATGGCAAAAACCTTTTGTAATATCAGAACAACACAGCGCATTTGCGACCGGCAAATTCAATATGAAGCCATGGTTACTAAGAAAGCTATATCGAAAAATTTTTAAAAAAGCAGATGCGGTGAGCACAGTCTCCATTTTTTTAAAAACAAAAATGGAAGCAAGTGCATTTGACAATGTTAATTGGTTTATAACTCCAAATGTGGTTCACGAAATATCCAACCAAGATCCTCCAATTGATCCGTTTCAATTTAAATGGTTAGTAGTAGCTGATCTAGTAGATGAAATAAAAAATATAAGCGGAACACTAAAGGCCTTTCATAAAGTATTGGAAACCTTACCTCACCATTCGCTTACAATAGTTGGTGGTGGAAAGGATGCAAAACGATTGCTTGACATGGTAAATAGCGATTTAATACTAAAGGAAAAAGTTATTTTTACTGGCCTACTACCAAATCATAGGGTATTAGAATTACTTAATTATCATCATGCAATCATTGTAAACAGTCGTTTCGAAACTTTTAGCGCCATTTGTATAGAATCGCTAGCAGCTGGTCGGCCTGTAATTGCTACCAGATGTGGAGGCCCTAATGAAATTTTGGATTCATCCGTTGGCATTTTAATTGATGTGGATGCCAATGATCAGCTCATTAAAGCCATGCATAGCATGAGTAGCAACTATTCACAATATCCTTCACAAGTATTGAAAAAATACATTCAACACCGCTATAGCTTTAGTCATTGTAATCGTATTTTTGGCGATATGTATCAAAAAGCCATAGCAAACTATGATGCGTGATGGAATATTTACTTTTTTGAGTAAGCTCATCATTGCATTAATTAATTTTATTATTGTAATCATCACTGCCCGGTATCTTGGAGCCGAAGGGCGCGGTGTGATCAGTCTTTTTATACTCAACTTATCTATTGCCATGATGGTGAGTAATATTGCTGCAGGCCCATCAATGGTGGTGCTTTTGCAAAAATATCCAGTAGCTGCCCTTTTGCGATGGAGTTATACATGGTCATTTATCGCTAGCCTTTTCATTAGCATCATTGCCGCTGTGTTTGAACTTACTGACCGTAATTATATAGTGCATCTTTTTCTCTTAAGCTTGTTCCAAGCCATGATGAATGCTCACTTACAGGTGCTCCTCGCACGTTTTAAGCAAACCATTTACAACAGTATTACCATAGGCGTGGCATTCATCACAATTGTTTTCATGGTAGTATTTTTAGAGATGAATAAAATAGCCACCCCACGGCATTATTTGTTTGCACTATATGCTGCCAATATTCTTGGAGTTATTTTAAGTTATGTTCAAGTTCAATTATTAGAACCTGTTGAAAGACCTATTCAATTAGCCGGAATGGTACCAGCGGTTTTTAAATTAGGAGGAATTGTTCAAGCTGCCAACTTAATTCAATTAATGAATTATAGACTCAATGTGTTTGTGCTTGAAAAAGTTGATGGACTGGCAGCTACTGGATATTATACTACCGCTCTTTCCATTATAGAATCAACATGGTTGTTAACCAGTGGTTTTGCAATTGTATTTTTTGCTAAAGCTAGCGATCCGGAACAATCAAAAAAAATGACAAAACTGGTCCCTATGCTGTGCAGGTGGTTGGTGTTTCTTACTGGTGTAGCGGCAATTGCAATTTGCCTTCTCTCTAAACAATTTTTCAACGAATTATTTGGAAGTGGATTTGGAGCTATGAAACCTTTACTTTGGATGATGGCACCAGGGGTAGTAATTTTCACTACTTGCATTATCATCAGCAATTATTTTTCTGCCATAAACAAAGCCAAGTACAGCATGCAAGGTTCCCTAATGGGTTTAGTAGTTTCTGCAGTGATCGGATTTCCATTAATCAATTGGTTGGGCATAAAGGGTGCAGCGCTTACCTACTCTTTATCATTGATGGCATCAAGTATTTTTATGCTTCAAAAATTTTTAAGAGAAACCGGAGCCAATAAAAAAACACTCATTGCGATCAAAGACGATCTGGCTTCCCTGAAACAGTATCTTACCAGCAATTTGAACAAACTGTAATTTACCATCATTTAATTTCATTTCTTCAATAGAAATTAACAATATCTCAGAAGTTGTTAATAGCAATGGCCATATTGACTGTTTATTGACAAAACAATGATGCTTTACTGATGAAATAGTTAAGGAAATGTTTTGATTTTTTGTTTCAATGATTACATTTGTCATTCAAAATTAAACCATTTATTAATTAAACTAAAAGAATTAAAATGAAGAAGACTTTACTAGCAATTATGGCTGTGGGAATTGGTCTTAGCGCTTCTGCTGCAGATCGTGGCAAGGCAGCTGGACTTAAATCAGTTCGCCACAATGACAACTTCGTAGCCAACGAAGCCCTTAGCACCAACTCAACTCACGCAACTGCCCGTGGTGGTCAACAAGGCAATACAACGGCAGGTACTTATCAAATGGGTATCATGGGTAATGCCTATGGAACCTACAATGGAGGCCGCTGCTTCCTATGGTATGAACCATCATTGGATATTTTAGTTCAAGTTCACCGTTCTGACTTATCACTCGATCCTACTACGGGTCACATCCGTTTCGATATCAGTACAGATCGTGGTTTAACTTGGAATGCTAACGTAGGCCCAATTTATACTGATCCTACTAACGTAGCGCGTGCTCGTTACCCACAAGGTGGTCTTTGGAACCCAACTGGTAACACAGATCCTGCCAATGCTCGTGTAGTGTACTACGCTCCACTAACTGATGGCGCTGGCTGGTTTGCCAATGCACATGGTGCTGTGAATTTAGATGGTACTAATGCCAACCAAAGCGTTGACAACTACGTGCCAGGTACTTTTGATGGTGATGTTGCAGATGAAATGCACATCGTAAAAAATACTGGTGATGTTTGGGTTTTCAATCGCGGATTTGACCAAGCTAACATCGTTTATTTAGATAAAGTTTATGCCATTCATGGTGTATGGGATGCTACTTTAGGTCATCATGTTTATACACCGCATGAAATACCATCTCCGTTAGTTGATGGCAATTTCATAGATGGCAAATTGGCTTTCAGTGATGATGGTCAAACAGGATATGTAACCGTAATGGGTAACAGATGCCGCCAAGTACCAGGCGTACCTAACAATGCAACCGACAGTACTATCTATTTCATCGTTCACAAAACTACTGATGGTGGTACTACTTGGAATACAATAGGAAGCGTTTACGTACAAGGTGCTGATACCTTGCTTCAAAATGGCGAAACCTTATCTTCAGGTTTCAATCATGATTTAGCGGTAGACAATGCTGGCAACTTACACATCTGTACACAAATTGGTATTGCCGCTCTTGCTGCTGATGGATCTTTCGGTTCTATTATCAATCAAGCTGGATTCTATGGCGTATTCGACATTTATACTACTGATGGTGGTGGTTCATGGGCATGCAAATTGCTAGGTAAACCACTTTCTTTCCGTGGAACTTTCGGTACAGCTCCAAATGATATCAGCGAAGATATCCGCCCTACCGCATCACGTAACTATGCAGGTGATAAATTATTCTTCTCTTGGTTCGAAACTGATACCTTAACTTGGGGAACTACTGATAACTTATTCCCTGATATGCACTATCGTGGCCTTGATTTAACAACTGGCCTTTGGAGTGCTGAATTAACCACTGAAGGTGGTTCTGCTGATGGTGCAATGACCATAGCAAATGCATCATATTATGTAATTGATGATGGTGCTGGAAACTACACTATTCCTGCTTCTTATTCTATATTCCAAGCTGCTGGTGATCCTGTGAGCCCAGTTGATCTTTGGTATGTGGATGAGGCGGTAGTAAATTCATTTACTGAAACATTGGAAGCAGCTCCGCTTGCATTTGACAATTGCTTAAACCTTACTTCAGTAACCAATATTGCTAATGATGGTTTCCAAGTGTCTAGCAACTACCCTAATCCATTCAATGGCATCACTAAATTTGACCTTACATTAGTTAATGCTGATGAAGTAACCATCTCTATTACTGATGTAACAGGTAAATTAGTAGCTACACAATCTTATGGTAAAATAGCCGCTGGTAGCAACACTGTTGAATTCAATGCTGCTGGTGTAAGTGCCGGATTGTATGTTTACACTGTAACTGTTGGACAAAAAGCTGTTACTGGTAAATTGACCATTCAATAGTTAAGATAAGTTTTAATCAGCTTATAAATGAGGCTGTCTCGAATAAAGAGACAGCCTTTTTTTGTGAATACACTCCCGTTGCCATTCACTTAAATGCTCACCAAACAGATCCAATTAATTAGTAGTTATGCTTTACCATTTGCTGTTAGCAATAGATAGAAAAAATGCAATTTGTTGAGTATATTTGCCCAAAGCCCCCTGAAATTTAGGAGAGATCAATTTTTACCGTCATGACTACCCAACCGCATCCCTATCAACCAAAAAATAAAATAAGAATTGTAACAGCAGCTTCCCTTTTTGATGGGCATGATGCTGCCATTAACATAATGCGCAGAATTATCCAAACAAGCGGTGCTGAAGTAATTCATTTAGGTCACGATAGAAGTGTGGAACAGGTTGTAAACTGTGCCATACAAGAAGATGTACAAGCCATTGCCATGACAAGTTACCAAGGTGGCCATACAGAATATTTTAAATACATGCATGACTTATTGAAAGAACGTGGAGCAGGCCATATTAAAATCTTTGGTGGAGGTGGTGGCACCATTTTACCCGAAGAGATAAAAGAACTGCATCAATATGGCATTACCCGAATTTACCATCCTGATGATGGTCGGGCGATGGGACTTCAAGGTATGATCAATGACCTTTTACAACAATGCGATTTCGCAACTGGAATCAACTTAAATGGAGAATTAAGTCAACTTAAAGAAAAAAATCCCCTTGCCATAGGGAGAATCATTTCCTGTGCAGAAAATAATCCAGATGAATTTAAAAAATTAGTTACCAAGCTAAACATTACACCTGACAATAAAATACCTGTTTTAGGAATTACTGGAACTGGTGGTGCAGGGAAATCTAGTTTGGTTGATGAATTGGTTCGCAGATTTATTATTGATTTTAAGGACAAAACTTTAGCCATCGTTTCAGTTGACCCCAGTAAACGAAAAACCGGTGGTGCTTTATTAGGTGATAGAATCCGTATGAATGCGATTAATAATAATCGTGTTTACATGCGGTCGCTTGCCACAAGACAAAGTAATCTTGCACTAAGTAAATATGTAAAAGATGCAGTGGATATTCTTAAAGCTGCACATTTTGATCTAATAATTTTAGAAACAAGTGGAATTGGACAAAGTGATACCGAAATAATAGAACACAGCGATCTAAGTCTTTACGTGATGACTCCCGAATATGGTGCAGCCACACAATTAGAGAAAATTGACATGCTTGACTTTGCTGATGTAATAGCCTTAAACAAATTCGATAAGCGTGGAGCATTGGACGCACTACGCGATGTGAAAAAACAATACAAGCGCAATCATCAACTCTGGGAAACCGCAGATGATAAAATCCCTGTTTATGGAACAATCGCTTCGCAGTTTAATGACCCTGGCATGAATAGCCTCTACCGAGCTATCATAGACAGGCTAAATGAAAAAGTAGGTACTCAATTAAAGTCATCATTCGAGATGACTGCAGAACAATCGGAAAAAATTTACATCATCCCTCCTGCCAGAACTAGATACCTGAGCGAGATTACAGAAACCATTCGCTCCTATGACCAATGGAGTAAAGATCAAAGTGCTATAGCACAACAATTGTTTTCTATTAATAAAACCATCGAAGTATTAAAAGATGAAAACTTAACCACTAATATAGATTTAATTGCACAGCTAACCCATCTTTACACTAAAGCTGCTCTTAACCTTGACAATCACAATAAAAAATTACTTGACAATTGGAATGCTGAAGCTGAAAGGTACCAAAACGAAATATATAGTTATAAAGTCCGCGACAAAGAAATTAAAGTAGCCACTCATTCTGAGAGCTTGTCTAGATTACAGATTCCAAAAGTAGCTACTCCCCGCTATGAAGCTTGGGGCGAAAGATTGAAATGGGCCTTACAAGAAAATTATCCTGGGTTCTTTCCCTTTACAGCTGGCGTATTTCCTTTCAAGCGCGAAGGCGAAGACCCTACAAGAATGTTTGCTGGAGAAGGTGGCCCTGAACGAACCAATAGAAGATTTCACTATGTAAGCCTTGGGATGCCAGCCAAGCGGCTAAGTACAGCCTTTGACAGTGTAACACTTTATGGACAAGATCCAGATCACAGACCCGATATTTATGGTAAAATTGGAAATAGCGGAGTAAGCATTTGTTGCCTTGATGATGCAAAGAAACTGTATAGCGGCTTTAATTTGGTCGATCCAAAAACATCGGTAAGCATGACCATTAACGGTCCAGCCGCTATTCTCACAGGTTTTTTTATGAATGCAGCCATAGACCAGCAATGTGAGCGATACATCATTGAAAATGACCTAACAGCAACAGTAGAAGATAAAATTAACGAAATATACAAAAGTAAAAATACCCAACGACCTACATATCAAGGTGAGCTACCTAAAGGAAATGACGGATTAGGGTTGATGCTACTAGGTGTAACCGGTGACCAGGTACTTCCAGCAGATGTATATCAAAAAATAAAGACAGCAACACTCGCAGCCGTTAGAGGAACAGTGCAAGCTGATATTTTAAAAGAAGATCAGGCGCAGAACACCTGTATATTCTCTACTGAATTTTCATTGCGATTGATGGGGGATGTACAACAATACTTTATTGAAAACAATGTACGAAATTTTTATTCCGTTTCCATCAGTGGATACCATATAGCCGAAGCAGGTGCCAATCCTATAACACAATTAGCACTAACCTTGAGCAATGGTTTCACATTTGTAGAATATTACTTAAGTAGAGGAATGGACATTAACAAATTTGCTCCAAACTTCAGCTTTTTCTTCAGCAATGGAATTGATCCAGAATACAGTGTAATCGGTAGGGTATCCCGCAGGATTTGGGCCAAGGCTATGAAATATAAATACAAAGCCAATGAGCGTGCTCAGATGTTAAAGTACCATATTCAAACAAGCGGCAGATCACTACACGCTCAAGAAATTGATTTTAATGATATTCGCACCACACTACAAGCCCTTTATGCCATCTACGATAATTGCAATTCACTTCATACCAATGCCTATGATGAAGCCATTACCACACCTACTGAGGAAAGTGTGCGTAGGGCTATGGCCATCCAATTAATTATTAATCGAGAATTAGGTTTAGCTAAAAATGAAAATCCACTACAGGGAAGTTTTATTATTGAAGAACTTACTGACCTCGTGGAACAAGCTGTACTTGCAGAATTTGATCGAATCAATGAAAGAGGTGGTGTGCTAGGTGCCATGGAAACCATGTACCAAAGAGGAAAAATTCAAGAAGAGAGTTTATATTATGAAACATTAAAACATACTGGTGAATATCCAATAATAGGAGTAAATACTTTTTTAAGCAGTAAGGGCTCCCCCACCATTGTTCCTGCAGAAGTAATTAGAGCCACCACTGAAGAAAAAGAGTATCAGATAAGCATGCTCCATGCCTTACATCAATCGAACGATGAAAAGAGCAAAATACTACTCAAAGATTTACAACTAACAGCAGTTCAAAATAAAAATGTGTTTGAAAA
>JBDKJS010000203.1:0-22481 GCA_039806065.1 Bacteroidota bacterium
ATTTGCTTTCGAATTGTATCTTTGAAATAATGCATCTCAATTACATTTGGAAATTATTACTACATTTGCAGTTGTGATTTGCTTTCGAATTGTATCTTTGAAATAATGCATCTCAATAGACTTAGATTAATGCGCTGCATTGCAGCTCATTAGTACATATTTCAAGATAAAAAAATCAGTGATACATGGAATACTAAACCGACCATTGGTCGGTTTTTTTAATTTAGAAAAGTTCCAATTGCTGGGGTGTATCGGGCTTGGCCTGGGCCTTGGTGCCATAAAATATTTCCATTTCGCCAAATTGCCTGTCCGTAATTTGTAAAATGCCCACTTTGCCTAAGGCGGGTAGCATTCGTTTCACCCTTTTTTTATGTACATCGGCATTTTCGCTGCTGGGGCTATGCCTTATGTACATGCTAAATTGAAACATGGTGAAACCACTGCCCATTAATTCTTTCCTGAATTTGGCAGCAGCCTTGCGCTCTTTCTTGGTTTCGGTTGGTAGGTCATACATGACTAGTGTCCACATGATGCGGTAGGCATTAAAACGGTCCGTATTCATTGTATTAAATGTAGATAAATATAAAATTGTTTACAGCACTCAATCCTTAGCTAGGCAAAACTTGGATAGACCAGTTTCTTACTGCTGCCTTCATAGCATTTTACCAAACTTACAGCGGTGCGTTGGGTGGCCACCATCAAGGGGCTTTTTTCATCAGCCACTAGGGTATCCATCACGGGTATCTTTAATAATTTAATTTTTGCATCCTTGGTAAGTTCCATGTTTTCATCCAATTCTTGCAAAAGGTCGCACACGGTTTGATCTACCAATGGCCTATAGGGTTCCATCAAATCATCGGCCAGGCAATAGGCATTGTACCGGTTGTGATGGTGAATGCCCAGCGTGGGCAGCAGGCCGGCTGCCACTATGCTGCGTGCCATGGTAGCCCTTAGTATGGCATAACCATAATTAAGCAAGTTATTGGGCGCAGGACCCTCGCGCCATCTTCTGAATTCAGCATGGTGGTGTTTCAATGCAGGGGATAAGGTTTTCCAATAGTAAGCAGCGGCTATGCCTTCGGCATTGTCGGCATCTCCACTTTTTACATTTTTATAAAGCGGCACTAAATAGTCGGCCTTAAGTCCGCGCTGCTTTAAGTGCTGGTATTGGTTATAAATTTTTTGGTTGATGGTTTGCGCCCATAATTGTTTTTTCAATGGTTCAGTAGCATCCAGCTGATGGCGGTAGCGTTCACTTTGCAGCGTATGGCCACTTAAGGTTAAGAGCAGCCCGCTAGGGTGGTGGGTACTATTGCAAGTTACCACTGCCACATTGTGCTGCATGAGCGCATCCAATAGCCCGTGCGAAATGGTTATTTGTAAATGGTCCAGCAGCACTATGCCTATATCTTCAATAGGTATGGTAGTGATGGCTTGTTGTTTAAACCCCTCACTCAAGGTTTCATTTTTTTCTACTTGGGGCAGTTTTATCACCAACTGTGCATTGCCCAAGCTAAGGTAGGCAGGGTTGCCAAAATAAAGCGTGCGCTTGATCATGGGATGGTTGCTTTTATCCTTCCAAAGGTAGGATTCATTGGGTTTGTTTTACGGGTCCTGTAGCCATCGCAATAAAAATTTATCATACACCATATGGTAGGGGTTTATGTACACTGGTGCTGTAAAAAATAAGTTCTATTTTCAATTGAGCATCATTACCTCTATTTACCAATGTAGGTGTATCTAGCTGGAGTTTGCTTAAAAATATTTTTGCTTGTGGCTTAAACGCATTTTCTTTTTTAGCTATGGCTTTTAACAAATTCCACTGGGGGGAGTAGGTAAATTATTGTGATGGGGTAAGGTGTTTTCGTTTAGCATTAATATTAATAGCACTGTTTCATGCGCTGCTTTTCATATAAATTATGTTACCTGTGCCTCAATTAAGGCAGGGTAAAAGTATTGCGTTTGAAATGTATGCAATTTGGTCTAAGTGCAAATAAAATCTAAGCATTCTCCGGTGGGGGGGCTTGTGTTCTGTTAATTTTTGAATGATAAATTTATGATGATCGGATTGACTTAAGTAAGCTAATTTTAGGTTGGTTCGTCTAGTAAAAAGGCCGTTTTGCTTTATTAAATATTTTATGCATCATTTTTTGGTTTCTGATACAAAGTATAAGCGATATTTTTTTAGCTGTTGAATGTAGATGCGTAAAATTGCTCCGGTGTTTTTTCGGGATATTCTAATCTTTGCTGCTATTCGTCAATAGCAAATACTACTTTAATCTTTCGTTCATGTAAAAAATTAAAATACTGCCTTATTGTATTTTCTTTCTGCCTTTAAGTTTCAATTGTTAAGCTCCAAGAAGGTGTTCCACTTAGTTCATCAAAAGTAATTATTGGTCTAATGCGTTGAAAAAGTTCTATAAATTTTTTACCAAATGGTTTTTGAGCTGGAAACTTATTATACACCGCAGTGGCTATTTGTTTAGTGAAATCAGTTAAATTTTTTGTTGCAAGTATATTGATTAAATACACTTAAGATTCTTGTTATTTTGATAAGGTTTAAAACATGATGCATCAGACCTGTTTTACCCAACCGCTTGATAACAAATAAGACAATATTTACCCCATCAAGCATTAACTAGGGTAATTGTTTAGTTCTCCTTATCGTCTAGTAAAGTCTCTGTGGCTTTTATAGCCTGATAGTAAAAAGAGTTAATTGATTTTCCGATACCTCAAATTTTAAATACAAAGGGCATCATATCTCTTATATGAAACTAGTTATTAAAATCAAAGTTTATGTTTTTATTCTAATATTCTCC
Source organism: Bacteroidota bacterium (assembly GCA_039806065.1). GTDB lineage: Bacteria > Bacteroidota > Bacteroidia > AKYH767-A > 2013-40CM-41-45 > JBDKJS01. Next base: position 2,820 of record JBDKJS010000203.1, read on the forward strand.
TATTGAAACAATTTGACCGATATGATTAAGACGAATTTTCTTAATATTATTAATGTTATTCAACCCTGTTCTTAGCCATGTAATTCCTTTTAACTTGTTATCATTTTCCACATTAGTTTCTAGGTGATGCCTAAAGAAATAGTCTTTAGTTGTGAATTTTTGTACCCTAAACAAATTAGGGCTTATCAAGTGATAATTTTCAGGCTTTAATAAATCTATCTCATCAGGTTTAAAACCGGTTTGCTCATTAGGGAATACAAAATACTCGTTTTGTTTCATGCTAAATAAAAATACCCAACCTTCTTTAGATTTATATGTTTTATCAATGATGGGTAATCCTAAGCTTACTCTCGAAGTAGCTTCAAAAAATGAGATCACATTTTCTTGCAAATCTCCGTTTTCATCTTTATAAACGGCTACATGATGGTTGTTTCCAGTATTAACGAAATCTACAGGTATTGATACACCATTTGGATCTACAATAAAATTACCTTCCTTATCTTTTTTACTATGGAGTGCTTGAGCATTGTTTATTCCAGAAATGGTTACCCTTCTGATAGCAATTTTTTTGGCCATGTTTAACCAAATTGGATTTTCATCTAAATTTGAAAACGCTTTTTTGCTATCGCCATTAAACGATTCTAATCTTTTTTCTAAAATTATTTTAATTTTAGGGTCAATAACTTTTGAAACGTTTAACTCAGGAGTAACATCCTTCCTGATGGTGTAATAGGTTTCTAAAGAAACAGTCTTTACTTTTAATGGAACTTGGTAGGTTTGGTTTGAGTCTAAAAAAATTGGATTCTTATCCAAGCTATTCTTTCCAGTGAAAGCTTTTTTGGGGTCGTTGTCAAATGCTATTAATCTTTTTAATAAGGCTTCTCTAATTTTTTTATTGGCAACAGTTAAAATAATTTCTTGATTAAAGTTGGCACCTATCTTTTCTTCTTTAGTTACATATTGCTTCATACTGCCATAAACAGTTTCTAAATGCAATTGCCCGCGTGGTGTTAGTTGTTTCTTTTTATTTAAACCTCCTCGCTTTTTGGTTGTATTTATATTTATGGTTGTAACCTTATTTTTTGCCTTAATTGAAACTAGCGTATTTTCTAAATGTACTTTAGCTTTAGCCCTAAAGTCATGCAGTGGGATTGGCGGTTTAAATCTTAATTTATTTTTATTATCACGGTATAATTCTTTGGATTCAATGCCATAGATACTGCTAGATTTATCGCTTCGAGCGTTTAAGTTATTTAAATATTGAATATGACTTCTCTTGGTAAATGCAATGGTTAAGGCATCCATTGCATGGTGACGATGGTCGTTACGCTTTGTCCAATCTTTTATTCGTTTAATTTTATGTCCCTCCCGATTTTCAATTATTTCTGTTAATCCTAGTTTATCGTATTTGCCCCAATTTAATTCTTGCATTAAATCAATTAACTGCCAATCTTCTCTCAATCTATCCGTAATCATCCCACTAGTAGCAACAACATCTTTTACTAGCTCTTCTAGAATTGATTTGGCTTTTTTAGCAATGTACTGTGTGTCTCTTAAATCTCGTGCAATAAAATTATCAGGAATTTCATTGCCACTCATTTTTAATTTATGATGCTTTGTTTTTGTTATTTTTCCTGATTTGTATAGATCATCTATCCTGAGTAAATAGTCTTTGAAACCATTTTCGTCATATTTCGATTTTATGTAATCAATAGCAGTCTCATTACCCTTCTCTATATTAACACTTCTGCTTTCTAATGTTTTGTTGGAAAAAGAATCGTCAAACAATCGAGACTGTGGTATGATATGTTCAATGTCAAATTCCTTACTAAACAATTTATTTGGTTCTATATATGTATTAGAGTATAGTGTATGAAAACCTGTATGTTCTAATTCCAAATACAATTTGTATCTTATAATATCAGTTCTACTAATATGATTTAGGCCAAACTCTTTTTGTAAGATTGTTTTATATTTTTCATGTTCAGTTGTAGATTTTGAAATAGCCGCAGTTAATTCTTCTCTTTCTTTGGCACTCTTTTTCAATTCGCGGGCTAATTCAATTCTAATTTCATCCGGTTTTCCAAAACTATCAATTGCAGTATTAACAACATTAATCATCTGATTTAATATCTTTTCAACTACGGGGTTTCGTAAACTGTTTTTAGGTAAAATATTTAATTTGCTTTTTAAAATCTTATTTTCTTTTTCTTCTTTAGTTAAAGAATCCTTTGAGTGCTTATAACCGGCAAGGGTACAAGCAACACTAAACTCATTTCCTTCTTTTAAGTGGACTAGTATTTTTCTTATTGCTTTCGTACTAAGGCTTCCATAATCAGGCTGAAAACTTACATTAGCTAAAATGCTAGCATATTCTTTTTCAAATCCGTAATTAGTCGTTAGTTTTTGAATCAGGTTTCCCATTCCTGTTGCTGTATTATCCCCTTCAAAGGAATATAATAGATGCCATAATTGATAAGCGGGTTGTTTTTCAAAAGCAGCTCCTTCAAGGTTAGTATTAAATGATAGAATAGCTGTGTTGTAGCCCAAACCTTTAAAAACTGAATTAGTTATTTCCAATACATTATTGGCATCAAGTTTACTGAAATCAAATTCACCATGACCACTTGATTCAATAATGTTTTGATAAGCTTTAAAAAGTGAAGCATTTGTTTTATTCCCCTCTAAATCTTTGAAATTGAAATCTAAATCTTTATGATTTTGATAAAGAAGTTTTAGAGCATCGTTTTTTGAAAGTTTATCTTTAATGTTTAATTCTTTAAATAATTTCTCTTTCTCTTCTTGATCTAGGGCGCGTTTAGCTCCATTAATTTTGTCAATTAGTTGAAGGTTATTTAATATCTGCCAAATTTTAAATTCTTGAAAAAGAGGAGATGATTTAGGACAAACTTTATTTCCTACTGTTTTAAGCTTGTTCTTCCCATCGATGTTAACCTCAATTTGTCTATTTTCAAATTCACAAATGCTTACTAATCCCTTTTGACTTTTCAATCTTCGTTGATAAAAGATAATAACGTCACGTATTTCAGCTTTTAGCTCATCCGTTAATGCTTTATGAAATTTAGCTTGTACCTCCCAGATTGTATTAAACTCATCTAAGTAGTCTTGACGGTAAAATACCTGGTTTTTTAAACGGGTATGTGGATCCTCATCTAATTGTCTCATTAAATATTGACCAACAGTTTCTTTCTTAAAGTAGAGTTCTTTACTTCTGTCGCTTATGGAGCCTAAATAACCACTAGAATTATTTATTTGACTATTTATTTGTTGTATTAAAACGACTAATTGTTCTAGATATAGTTTATCAGTTAAGCCTTTTACACGCCATTGGTAATTTTCTATTCTTTGCTCATTAGCTTTTCCTTGTCTTTTAATGCCAACTAGTTCAAACCCTTTTTCTTTGAATGTTTTCGCACAAATTGCCCAAACAGCATCACGTTTCTTGCCTCTTAAGTTTTCTTTTAATTCAAGTGATAAATAATTTGGATGAAAGGATAATTGTTTATCGAAAATTTTGTCAAACTCAGCGTGTAAATCTGAACGGTAAAAGTCTGGTATATATTTTTTTCCTTCTTTTAATAACTCGAGAACTAATTGTCCAGGCGTAATATTTTCATTGTACAACCTTTTGGCAATTTCCATTCCATCAATCAACTGCCCTTCATCTTGGGATTTTGCTTTTCTACTGCTTTTATATCCACGTTTTTTATTGATCATTAATAACACACGGGCAAATTGATCCAAAGTGATTTGTTCTCTGGCTGCTTTTTCTCTGAGGCGATAAGTTTCAAATGTTGATTTGTTTCCTTCTTCTGATAATAACGTATCGTCATTTATGAAGCCTTTTTCTTTAAGTATTTCTATTAAATTTTCTTTACGCAATTTGAAACGTTGCAAATTCCTACGCATGCTTCTTTTTAAGGTTCTATCTGCATTAGTTGTAATTGTTTTTCCCTTTTCAAAATTTTGTTGTTCATCAACGGTTAATGGGTTGACTCTCACACCAAGTTTTATAATTTCAGATTTTTCATTTTCATTTTCCGCTTCATTAACCAAAGCCCACCCAATGCTGTTGGTTCCTAAATCCAGTCCTAAAATTTTTTTCATATTATTTGGTTTTTATTTATTTATGTTTTAACATTGTACTACAATTCGAAGCAAATCACAATAAGGATTATTCCGTTGTGAAAACATCTAAAGCGGTCTTTATAGATCGCTTTTTTTATTTCTTCAAATTAAGTAAGATAAATTTTAAATTGCAATAAGTGACATTCAAATTTAATGCTAGGAATTATTAGAAAAAATGCTTAACCACATGGCATGAGATCATTTGGCATCGTTTAATTTAAATTTATCTCGTAGTAGGTGAGTGCATGCATTTCTATAGACAATGAATTTTTTTCTGCTGCTACTAATTATTCAAATTTTATTTAAGTTGTTCTGGCAATTTCAGAAAATAACTGATCCACGCCTTCATAGATTTAAAGGTAGATTTTGGTTTTATTTGGTAAGTATTTTTATTACGCATAATGCGTTACGCATTTTGCGTAATTATTTTCGCTGCAGCCATCTTAAGAGAAATTTATCGTTGATGGTATAGTAAGGTTGGGGCACATTGGTTATTTTATGGATCAGTTCTTTTTCAAGTAATGATGCAAGTCCTCGGTTTACGCTGCTAATTGCGCCTAATTGATGTTTATGTTGAAACTGTTTACTGTTGGGCTTGTCAACCATTTCTTCAGCTGCAATGGCCTTTAATAAATTCCACTGGGCTGTGGTAAGCATGCTTCGGTATAAGTAATAGGTACTTTCTTCCTGGCTGTGTAATTTCGAGCAAGTTTCCATCACATTTTCTATTGAAATTTTTCCTTGGTAATTTTCGAAAATTCTATTGCAAAGCATTTGTGTATAATAGGTATGACACATGGTCCAATCCAAGATAAAGTCCAATGCACTGGAGCTAAGATTTCTTTTATTTTCATTGAAATGCTTAGCAATGAATGAGGCATATTCCTTTCTAGCTATTAAATCTAAACCTACAGTTGCGCAGCTGGCATAAAATGGCCTTTTTGTGTCATTAAATATTTGGTGCATCAACTTTTGATGGCTTCCACAAAAAATGAAAACTGTGTTATCCAAGGATTGAATGTGTGTTCTTAAAAAGGCCTCGATATTTTTTTCAGGGTAATTTGTAATTTGTTGAAACTCGTCAATAGCGATGACTATTTTCAGCTTCTGGTGGTTTAAAAAATCAAATAACTGTTGAATTGTTTTCTGGTAGGCTACAGTATTGCTTAATTCGATGCTCACTTCTGGAGTTCCTGTGAGGGAGTCGTAACTTATAACGGGCCTTAATCGCTTAATAAATTCTGTTACTTGTACACTTAAACTTTTGTGTTCAGGTATTTTATTATAGATGGCTGTTGCTAGATTATTGGTAAACTCTTTAATATTTCTTGTAGCAAAAATATCGGTATAAATGCAGATTGCTTTTTTCTGTTTTTCTAATTTGCTAAATACATGCTTAATTAGTCCTGTTTTACCAATACGTCTAATTGCAAACAGGTTGGAATTTATATTTCCATTTATATTATCAATTAGCTGCTTGGTTTCGGCTTTTCGATCGCAAAAAAAGTGCTCACCAATATAGCCTGATACCAGAAATGGATTTAAATGGGATTTCTTCATTTTTTAAAGATACAAATTATTACGCATAATGCGTTACGCATTTTGCGTAATTGTTAACATTGGATGGCTAATTATTTAAGAGCAGATTCAATGTAGTTCCCCTGTCATCGCACATCAAGGAATTAAGGCCTGCATACTGGCTTGCCGCTACTGGCTGAGATTCCGGTAATTGGGGGATATAAATTTTAGGAATCGGTATTGTTAGAAAAATTACTTAATGCTTAATCGAAAAACAACCAGTTTATTCCCAAAGTAATAGTGCGCCCAGGCGGTGTATAATAAGGTGTGCTGGTGTAGTAGGTGTGGAGCAGTTGGTGGCTTACATTATTTATTTTAAAAGTAATGATGGCCCTTTTAATTTTTAAACTGGTGTAAATATCTACAATCGGTTTTCCTTGGCTTTCAATGGTATTTTGTCGGTAAAAAACTTGTGTGGCGGGCATAAAGGCATCAGCAAAATAGGTGCTCACATATTGGCTCGTGATGCCCAATTGCGCTAGCAATGCTTTTTTAAAAAAATGGTTTTGATAATGTACATCTGCACGTAATATTTGTGCTGGCACCCTTATGGCTGCATCATTGCTACTGGTTTGTGAGATAAACCGTACTGAGGCATACCAATTTTTATATTGTGCATTGCCTGAAATATGGATAGCACTATAATTTATTTTTTCCAAAGCCTGCACCGGAATCGCAGCTTGATTGTAGTAAATTAAATTAGTAAATTCAGATAAGGCGTAATCAATAGTGAGGTGTGCATTGAAGAGTGCTGCCGTGGCCTGAAAAGAATTGCTATTAGTATTAAAAAAATTGTTTTGCCAAATAAATCGCCTGCTTTGTAAGTTTATTTGATTTCGGTACGGTGTGGTTACTGCACTGCTAAAAGCTACGCTGATGGCGTGCTTTTTCATTTTATAATACAATTGTGCATGCCATGAATGTAGGGCGGTGTCGAGCCGAGTTTGGTAATCTACTATTGCAGTTAATTGTGCCAATGGATGTGCTGTTAAGGTGGCGTTGGCTTTTGTTTCATTCCATATTCGATTGCCCCCACGCTGAAAGTAATTGAGCCATTGATGTTGTGCACCGGTGGTCAGTTTAACTTTATCATTGAATACAAAATTTAAATAAACATGATTGCTAAAAGTTTGTGTAAAGATGCTGTCAAACTTTAGACCTTCGAAAAAATTATCGGAATAAAAATTGCTATCGGTGTTATTATCTTCATACCTATAATATAATTTTTGATAATTAAATAAGTGTGTAAGAATAATGTTTTTACTGCTGTCAATTCCATTTGCATAAAAGCCCTTGCGGCCATAGTGTTGCATCAAGCCATAGCATCTGTTTCTAATCAGTGCGCGGTCATTAATATTTACCGGTTGTGCTTTAAGATCAAGGTTTGATAGCGGAGTAGATGTGAGTAAGCTATCATTTACCAGTCCACCATTGGCTCGGTTTTTTATATTGTCTATGCTACTCCATGCCATTAGGTGATACCGTTTATTCAATGAATGGTACCATGTGTTGAAATTAAACAAGCTTTGATAGGTAGTATGGTAAAGCATGAACCCCGGTGACTGCGCCCGTTTAATATCAAAAGATAAGTTCCAATTTTTTAGGATATTCTGTGAGTGGATTAGTTTAATGGCATTTTCCTTATTGCTCCGTTGGTAAAATTGAATATGCGAAAGTTTTTTATTGGTTTTGAAAAACTGCTGTGAGGCATATTGGTGTAAATAAGGTTGAAAGGGGAGCAGAAGATTGTTAGCCAATAAATTTTCTTTAAGCGAAAATTGAAGCGGTTGTAATGCACTTCCGTTGTTAGCTAAATCTTGAAACAGTCCCAGTGCATCGGTGCCTATCAAGTGTGATTGCTGCATGCTGGTATCGTAAGGGGAGAGCAACCAATGGTTAAATGGATTGAAGGAACTTGTTTTGATAGGAATCACCACGTTAGCAGCGGCCGCACTATCGGGTTGTACCTGGGCAAATAATTTTGCTGATAGGGTCAATAAAAATAAAAACAAAAAGGATGCTCTCATGCAATAATTGGAGGCTAAAATAGTTAATAGAAATCATTTCTGAAGAATGGTGATTCAAAACAAAATGTATCTTTGCATGCCTATGTACAAAATGTGGTCTTATTTATTGGTTTTCATGGTGCTGGTGTCATGCAGCCAGTACCAGCGTGTATTGAAGAGTAGCGATATGGATGCAAAGATGGCCATGGCAGTAAAGCTTTACGAGAAGAAACAGTATTATAAAGCCATGCCACTGTTTGAAGAATTGATAACACTTTATAGAGGCACCCAGAAGGCAGAGCAGGTTTATTATTATTTTGCTTACACCAACTATTACCTAGGAGATTATGAAAGTGCTGCTTATGACTTTGATAATTTTGCAAAAACATTTTCACGCAGCGAACATGCCGAAGAGTGTGCGTATATGCACGCTTATTGTTATTATTTAGACAGTCCAATTTTTAGTTTAGATCAAACGAATACCTATAAAGCCTTAACCAAGCTCCAGTTGTTTACAGATCAATATCCTGAAAGCAAACGAATGGAAGAGATCAACAGGTTGATGGATGAGCTCCGGGCCAAATTGGAGGAAAAAGACTTTGCAAGTGCCAAGCTTTACCTAGATATGGGTGAGTACAAGGCAGCAGTGAGTGCATTTAATGTGCTGATAAAGGAATATCCAGGTACCAAGTACAAGGAGGAATCGTTGTTTTTGGCTTTAAAAGCCAGTTATTTGCTGGCTCAAAACAGTGTGGAGGAAAAAAAAGAGGAGCGCTACAAGAAAACCATAGTGGCGCACCAAACCTTTTTTGGAAATTACCCTGAGAGCAGGTGGAAGAAGGAAGCAGATAAAATATTGGCTATTTGTAACGAAAAAATTAGTACATTTGCCCTCCCTCAAACAAATTTAAAATAAGCTATGAGTTTTAAAGCCGATACTAATACGACTATTACCCGCGATCTTACCAAGTTTGATGATAAGACTAAGAACATTTATGAGTCAGTGGTAGTAATTTCAAAAAGAGCCAATCAAATTTCGCAAGATATTAAGGAAGAGCTAAATGCTAAACTTTCAGAGTTTAAAGAAGTGAGTGATCCCCTTGATGAAGTATTTGAAAACAGAGAGCAAATTGAAATCTCTAAGCATTATGAGCGTTTGCCAAAACCAACATTAATTGCAGTACAAGAGTTTTTGGAGGAGAAAATTTACTTTAGAAACCCCAATAAAGAAAACCAATAATCCGCATAACGAGAAGCCGCTAAACAGCGGCTTTTTTATTGCCACACATTCAGGGAACCATTATGGTTCCTTCTCGTAAAAAAAAGACTTTTTATAAGAAGTGGAAGGAAAAAAAATTCTCTTAGGTGTATGCGGTGGTATAGCAGCGTATAAGATTGCCACCCTTGTAAGGTTGTTGGTAAAAGCCGGTGCACAGGTAAAGGTGATCATGACACCAGCGGCTCATCAATTCATTACGCCACTTACGCTGAGCACCCTTAGCCAGCAGGAAGTACTTACCCATTTTACTCGTAGTGATGAAAAAGGAGAATGGAATAATCATGTTCATTTAGCGCTTTGGGCTGATGTGCTTCTAATAGCACCAGCAAGTGCCAATACAATAGCCAAGATGGTACAAGGCATTAGCGATAATTTATTGCTAACTGTTTACCTTTCTGCCAGAAGCAAAGTGATGTTGGCACCTGCTATGGATTTAGACATGTGGCACCATAGTAGCACCCAAGAAAACATCACCAAGTTGATAGCAAAAGGGCATCATATTATCTATCCTACCAGTGGCGAATTGGCCAGTGGCTTATCAGGAGCAGGCCGAATGGAGGAACCTGAAAAATTATTTGAGTCAATAAAGGAATATTTTTTTGCTGACCACCCTTTACATAACGTCAAAGTGCTTCTAACAGCTGGCCCCACACAAGAACCTATTGATCCAGTAAGATTTATAGGAAACAGAAGTAGTGGTAAAATGGGAATAGCCATTGCCAATGCCATGGCAGCTGCGGGAGCAACAGTAACCTTGGTGCATGGCCCTATGGATACACTAACTTTATCAAAAAATGTAGCTAAAATTCCAGTTGCTACGGCTGATGAAATGTATGACGCAGTATTTCAACATTATGGATCATCGCAAATAACCATTATGGCAGCTGCTGTAGCTGATTATAAAATAAAACAGATAGCTAATAGTAAAATCAAAAAACAGACAGACGAACTCACTCTTGAATTGGTTAAAAATAAAGATATTTTAAAAAGTGCGGGAGCGCAAAAGCAACATGGGCAATTACTGATTGGATTCGCATTGGAAACAGATAATGAACAACAGCATGCTTTAGAAAAATTGCGACATAAAAATTTAGACATGATCATATTAAATTCGCTCAAAGATCAAGGTGCAGGCTTTGGATATGACACCAATAAAATAAGCATCATTAAAGCAAATGGCGCAGCGGTGCACCATCCGCTAATGAGTAAAGTAGCAGTAGCTAATGAAATTGTTAAAAGCATTATAGACTTGTATCAAAAAAAACAATAACGATTATTTACTACCGTTTATACTTATCAATTCTAATAAAAAAGATCTTACCTTAGCCACCATGCTTCAACGAATAATTATACTTTTCTCCATTAGTTGTATACTAGCATGCCCTTCCAAGGCACAAGAGCTCAACTGCCAAGTAAGTGTACTCACTCCTAGTATTCAGGCTTCTGATCGCACCATTTATCAAACATTGGAAAGGAATATTCGGGAGTTTATCAACAATAGAAAATGGACTGGCGACAATTATCTTAATCAAGAGCGCATAGAATGCAGTATGATTATTACAATAGCAAGTAGAAACAACGATGAATTCACTGCCGATTTGCAACTCCAGTCGCGAAGGCCAGGATTTAAAAGTTCGTATAATACTACCCTGCTCAATTTAAAAGACAATGATTTTTCATTTAGATACATACAAGACCAGGTATTAGAATACAATGAAGGAGCCAACACCTATGGCCTTACTAATTTATTAGCCTATTATGCCTATATCATTCTTGCATTTGATTATGATTCCTATGCATTAGAAGGCGGCACACCTTATTTTCAAAAAGCACAAAACATAGTAGCCAATAGCCAACAGGCCGGAGAAAAGGGCTGGCGAGCATTTGAAAGCCAACGAAACAGGTATTGGATTACGGAAAATGCCCTCAATGTTTCATTCAAGCCGTTGCGTGAATGTTTATACAAATACCATCGGTTGGGAATAGACCTGATGTCAGATAAGTTAGTGGATGGAAGACGAAATATTTCAGAATGTTTTATGCCTCTCAAACGAACCTATCAAGATAGGCCTAATAGTTATTTAATGCAGATTTTTTTTATTGCTAAATCAGATGAAATAGTGAGCATATTTTCGCAAGGCATGCCCGATGAAAAAAATACAGTGGTACCCATATTAAGTCAAATAGACCCTGGAAACATTAATAAGTACAATACCATAGTAAATGGGCGCTAGTTAAGTTTTATTGCCAATAACAGTTCTTTGGGTTTGGCAGTATTGATTCTGTACACCGAATTATTTTTAGTAGTAAGGGTAATGGCCTGATTGCCTCCAGTATAAAATCGGATGGTATCTTTAAGATGTAAATTAAAAACAGGATTATTGAAATGGTATTTGCTATAATTTGATTCTTGTGCATTGGTAATATCATCAAGATTGATAGCTACTATTTTTCCCGACCAGTAGCTTCGTAGTATTAATTGATCTGCTTCCACAGTAATGATGATGTGTTTGATAAAAAGCATGATGGCAGAAATTACTAGAATGATCACTCCAAGTAAAAAAAACAAGTCGCCATTTTTTTCATTAGAATTTTTCCACCAATACAATCCAAAGCACAATAGCGACAGCACCAATCTTCTTAGTGTGCCATAGGTATTGAATCCTAAGTATTGAATTTCTTCAAATTTACGATGAGAGTTCAACGGTGATTACAAGTAGGTTTAATGAGTGGTTGGTTACTTTGAATCGATCATCAATCCGCTCACCCAATATACAAACAATTTCATCACCACTTACAAGCAGTAGCGAACTTTCTTTTTCTAACTGCGAGTATTTGTTGTCAATGAAATAATCACTTATTTTTTTCATTTTTTTCATACCCAGTGGCTTAAATGCATCTCCCTCTCGCCAATTTCTGATGGTTAAGGGGTAGGAGAGTGCATCTTCATCAATATAGTGAACATTACTTTCGGCAGTGATCATGAGCAAACCATCTTTTTTGACTTTCTTTTGTTTCAATTGTATCTTTAAGTCTTCTACTTGAATAGTTTGCTTTGGCTGTTGCTTAATTTCGAGATTTACATTGGGCATCTTACCTAATGTGTCTACAATTACAAACCCCCTATCAGTAATAACCCTGGTGGTACCTGTTTCAAAAGTTTTGCCTGATTGTTTGCAATTTAAAATATTAGCAGCATCATTAAATGTAAATCCAAATGATTTTAAAAAATGAAATAGTAAGTGAGTAGCATCGGGTAAGTTTCGTAGTGTATTTGTTTTGATGCAAAGAAATTTAAATTCATCAAAGTAAATGTGGTTAGTGATGGTTTGGATAATTTGTTCTGAACTGCTGCGTGCATTAAACTCAAGATCTGCCATGGTCATCATAAGGTGATTTTCGAAGGCTGGATTGAGTTTTAAAAATTCAGGAATAATTTTAAGCCTTATCTTATTTCGTAAATAATCAGTAGATTGATTGGAAGAATCTTCGCGCCAATGTAATTTATTTTCGTTGGCATAATTAATTATTTCATCTTTAGTGAAGTTAATCAGAGGGCGGTAAATGCCATCTGTATTTTTTATTCCTGTTAATCCATCAATTCCCGTGCCTCTAACCAGGTTAATAAAAAAAGTTTCAATAGCATCGTTAAGATGATGTGCAGTGAGCAATGCTTTATACTGGTTATCATTTATTATTTCATTGAAGTAAGTATAACGTATTTGACGAGCTACTTGCTGAATACTCATTTTGTATTTTTTAGCAAGCTCTTTGGTTTCGAATGCATTGGTGTGAAATTTAACGCCAAGTGATGAAGCAAAATTTTCCACAAACAATTCGTCACCATCGCTTTCGTAGCCGCGCAATTTAAAATTACAATGTGCTATGGCAATAGGTATTTGAAGCGCATTGAGCGCATGGCAAAGTACCACGCTATCAACTCCACCACTAACACCAACTAATAGTGCTTGCTTGGCTTGAAGCAGTTTGTGGTCTTGGCACACGACATTAAGACGATCTAGAAAACTATTGGTGAGTTTCATCAAAAAATCTGATCTAATATTTTAGCTTTTAGTAGGCATTCTTCATATTCTTCTATTGGTGAAGAGGCTGCGGTAATTGCACCTCCTGCAGCGTAGGAAAGGTAGTTGTTTTTTTTATTTCCCACCAATGATCTAATGACCACGTTTAAATCAAAGTCGCCTTCGGGGGTGATATAGCCAATTGAGCCTGAATAGATATTTCGTTGCTGAGTTTCATATTTAGCAGCTAATTGCATGGCACTCACTTTAGGTGCTCCTGTCATGCTCCCCATTGGGAAGGTAGCTCTCAAGACATCAGTAAAACAAATTTTTTCATCCACCTTGGCCTCAATAGTAGATACCATTTGATGAACTTGCTTGAACGATTGAATTTCAAAAAGCTTTGGTACACTCACCGATTTTTTTTTAGCTATTCTTGATAAATCATTTCGACAAAGATCAACAATCATTACATTTTCAGTTTGATCTTTAAGGCTGTGTGCAAGTTCATTCACTTGATGGGTATCTGATCCGGCAAGTATTCTGGGTTTCGTTCCTTTGATGGGCTGAGTGAGGATGGTAGATTTTTCTTTTTTCAAGAAACGTTCAGGACTGGCGCATAAAACAAATTGATCTTTAAATTTCACATAAGCTGCAAATGGCATAGGTGAAAATTGATTTATTTTTAAAAAAGCCGATAGGGGATTAATGTCTGCAATGGCATTGAATGCAGTGCAGTAATTTATTTCATACACATCACCTGCTTGAATATGCTTTTTGATAGTGCTAATCTTGTCTAAATAATTAATCTTTGTTTCATTAGGTTCGAATCTAATTTTTGGAAGTGGATGAAACAGCGGAAGTTGGTAATGTTTTATTTGATTAAATATTTGTGCTTCGGTTTCAATGGCATTTCCCTGTGAGCTAATGTTAATTAGATTGTTTTTACAACTTATGATAAACTGAGGTTGATAAACGAGCACTTTAGGCCACTTAGTATAGGAAGGTAATGTATCTTCTATATTTTCAATTTCATGCTTAAGATCATAGGCAAGGGTAATGAAAGTAAATTTTTTTTCTCGATCTAAAAACTTTTGAAGGTCGAAAAGATTGTTTAAAGGAACTTCTATTTTTTGCAAGGTACCCAATCCGGTTACCCAATCAAATGTACTATAGTTTCGTGGTTGTGATTGTTCAGAATTGTTACTATCTAAGAAAAAGGAAACCGGCTGAGCATCAATCAAGGATAATGTTCTTAATTTAAAATCATCAATGGCAGTTACCGAAAGCTCAGAGTGAAAGCTCATGTTTAGGTTCTGTTATCAAGTTGCACACAGCATCAACCCAAGCTGGACTATCATTGAGACTAGGTACCAAAGTTACCTTCTGACCGCCATGTTCTTTAAAAAGTTCATCATATTCTGTTCCTATTTCATGAATGGTTTCCAGGCAATCGGCTACAAAGGCGGGAGCAAATACTAGTAAATTTTTTTTTCCTTCGGCTGCCATCTGCTTTAAAACTTGATCTGTGTAGGGTTGCACCCACGGATCGCGACCCAATCTAGATTGGTAGCAGATAGTATAGTTAGATTTTGCTATTCCTAATCTTGCGGCTATTGTATGTGCTGTGGCATGACAATTGGCACTGTAGCAGAATTTATTTTTTTCAGTGATTGTGTCGCAGCAATTTTTAGTTTGAAGACAATGATTGGCGTCATCGGCCTTTACCAATTGTCGTTGAGGGAGACCATGGAAGCTAAAAAGAATGTGATCGAAGTGCGATAGTTCAAATTGTTTTGCAACTTGAATCCAAGCATTTAAAAATTGTGCGTCATCATAAAAGGAGTTAATAAATTTAATTGAAGGAATTATTTGCCATTTGCTAATGATGCTCATTACATTTTCACCTACAGAAGTGTTGCAAGCACTTGAATATTGTGGAAAAAGTGGAAGTATGGTGATGTCTGTACAATGTTTTAGCTTAAGAAGTGCCTGGTCAATACTGGGTTGTTGGTATCGCATGGCCAACTCCACATGATATTTTTTTCCAAGTTGTTGCTGAACCAAATGCGCTAATGATTGGCTGTAAACCAAAAGTGGAGAACCCTTTTCTGTCCATACTTCTTTATAGAGTTTGGCTGATTTGGGTGCTCTAAAAGGCGCGATGATAAAATTTACCAATAAAAATCGTGCAAGGGGATTAATGTCAATTACTCTTGGGTCACTCAAAAACTGACGAAGATATTTCCTTACATCGGAGGTAGAAGGGCTGTCAGGTGTTCCAAGATTTACTAGTAATACTCCTTTCATTGTTATATAAGTGTCTATGTTAAATATGAATCGCTCTATTGTCGGTGGCAGCTAAACAAGCTTCCTTGAAGGCTTCGCTATAGGTAGGGTGCGCATGACTCATTCTTGCAATATCTTCGGCACTAGCTTTATATTCCATGGCTACTACCGCTTCGCCAATAAGATCTGCTGCTCTAGGACCGATCATGTGTACACCAAGTATTTCATCTGTGTGTGCATCAGTAAGTACTTTCACAAACCCATCAGTATCCATACTAGCTCTAGCTCTTCCGCTGGCTTTAAAAGGAAACACTCCAACTTTGTAATTTGTTCCCTTCGCTTTAAGATGTTCCTCAGATGCACCTACTGCAGCTACTTCGGGCCAAGTATAGACTACACCTGGAATTAAGTCATATTGAATATGAGGTTTTTGCCCTGCAATTATTTCAGCAACCATCATCCCTTCTTCTTCAGCTTTGTGGGCCAACATGGCGCCCCTCACTACATCTCCTATAGCAAATATATTTGGATGCTTGGTTTGAAGCTGACCATTTACTTCAATACAACCCTTAGTATCTGTGGTCACACCTATTTTTTCTAGATCTAGACCTGTGGTGTAAGGTTTTCTTCCTACACTTAACAGGCAATAATCTCCTTCTAAACTTATTTCTTTTCCATTGGGATCAAAAGCAGCTACGCTAACCGTTTTAGCCTTTGCTGTTACGCCATTTACCTTGTGGTTAAGATAGAAAGCGAACCCTGTTTTTGAAAGTGTTTTTTGCAATTCTTTTCCTAGTGCTCGATCCATATTTGCTATGATAGAATCTAAATATTCTATGACAGAAACTTTGGCGCCCAACCTAGCATAAACACTACCTAATTCTAATCCTATCACACCACCACCTATTATTATTAAATGTTTTGGTATTTCTTTAAGATTTAAAGCTTCGGTGCTGGAAATAATTCTTTTTTTATCGATCGAAATAGCACCTAGCTGTGCTGGCTTACTTCCAGTGGCAATAATAAAATTTTTACCTTTTAGAGTGGAAGATTTTTCGTCAGATGATACTTTTATTTGATTTGGATCTATAAAGCTAGCCAGGCCATGATGAACATCTATTTTATTTTTCTTCATTAAGAAGTTGATGCCTTCTGTGTTTTGTTTTACCACATCATTTTTACGAGCAACCAACTGTTCTAAGTTTACTTTTACGTTTTTCACTTCAATTCCATGAGTAGCGAAATTAGTTTGAGCATTGTGAAAATGTTCGCTAGAATCGAGCATAGCCTTGGATGGAATACAACCCACGTTTAAACAAGTTCCACCAAGGGTTTTGTACTTTTCTACAATAGCAGTTTTCAGTCCTAATTGTGCACATCTTATGGCGGCCACATATCCACCAGGGCCAGCTCCTATTACTATTACATCATATTCCATCGTATGGTATTTTATTAATTCTAAATCTATTACTATTTTAATAAAGCATTCTTCAGCTGTCTACTGAACGAATGGGGAGTGCAAAAGTAAGCCTAACTTTTAAATTTTCGATTGATTGTGCTTTCTTTTTAAAAAACCTTTTACAATTAAAGATACCATGATGATGGCAGTAAGGTAGCATGCAATCCAACCAAGGAAATCTCCATGTTTGGCATAAAAAGTAATGTTGTCATTTACAAATACTTTGCCTTTAATAACATCAGCTTGCCAATAGTAGGTTTGTTGTTCAATATCACCTCTTTGATTGATGATAGCACTAATTCCAGTATTGGCGCTTCTGGCAATTGATTTTCTGAATTCGATGGCTCTTAGCTTGGCGTAGCATAAATGCTGTCTATGCCCTTCGGTATTTCCCCACCATCCATCATTGGTAATGATACTGATAAACCCGGCTTTGTTATTGATGAATCCACTTAAAAATTCGCCATAGATACTTTCATAGCAAATGGCTGGTGCTACTAACGTGCCATTGTATAATTTAAAAACAGTCCTTTCTAATTGTCTTCCAAGGCTACCTGAAGTGCCACCAAGATCCAAGGCGAGCGCTTCTAGGAAACCAAAAATTTTTGGGTAGGGCATTTGCTCTACACCAGGCACTAATTTCGATTTATGATATAGCTGCAAACTGCCATTTGGTTGCAACAGTAAGGCGGTATTAAAAGCATCGAAATAAATATTTGCATTTTTAAGTTTGCGAGCTGTGATAGGTTTGTTGGCATCAGCAGCTTCATAGGCTTTGAAACTGCTCAAGCCCAATAATACATTGCAATTTGGATAGCTTAACAGGTATTTTTTTAAAACTATAATGTTTTCATTCAGTGGAATTTCTTCTTCCCACATGCCATTTGCCAAAGCTGTTTCCGGCCCTATGATGAGTGAAGTATTAGAGTCGATAACTGTGCTTACCAGCTGTAGTAGTTTAGCTAATTGGTCAATTGAATTTCCAGAAAATTTTTCGTTGTATGGATCTATATTTGGCTGAGCTACGATCACTTCTAAGGGATCCCCTTTGTCAATAGCATGTAATTTATATAGGTGGTAACTTAAAAACATGGGTAGGGCGCATGCTAAGAAAATAGCTAATAGAAGCATGCTTATGTTCAACTGCTTCAATTTCCAAAGCAGGTTGTTTCGGATGCTTCGAAGTAAAAAAAAGGCTAGTAAATTAACTATTAGAATCCATGCACTACCACCAAGCACACCTGTATATTGGTACCATTGAACCCATGAATGTTTTTCAGCGAAAGCATTTCCTAGCGTGAGCCAAGGCCACGATATTTCCCAGTTAAGATGCAAATATTCGAAAGCAAGCCAAAAAGCGATCAGCGCGGGGTAAGCAATGGTACTGTTTACCTTTTTGTTAACCCCATGATAAACTAAAAATACCAAGCTCATCAAAATCGTATTGATTCCAATGGCAACGATGCCACCTACGGTCGAACTATTGCAAACCCACCAAGTAGTGAGTGTATTCCAAATGAGAAAACAGATAAATGCCGAGGCAAATATGTAAGCAGTGGTTTTTTTAACTACTTGTTTTCTAAGAATCTCTTCAGCAGTGAGCAGCGGCACCCAAGCAATGAATAGTAGTACACTCCAACCCGATGTTGGCCATGATAGCCATAGTAAAACCCCACTAAGAAGGCTTAATAAAAATGGAATTATTTTTTTCAAACAGTAATTTCTTTAAGGTACAATAATAATTAAAGATGGCCAAAGGTGGCATATCATTAGTTTAAAAAATATAAGCTATTTAATAAATTTTAATAACTATTTTTGGACTTTAATATTTATGATTCACATTTCCACTATTAGAGAGCAACCGGCTGCAGTAGCAGCTCGATTGGCAGTAAAAAATTTTGATGGCAAGCTGGCCATACAATCCATCATTGAATTAGACCAACAACGCAGAAATATTCAGCAGGAACTTGATGCCATCCGTGCCCAGTCAAACCAGTTAGCAGCACAAATTGGATCCTTGATAAAGTTGGGTAATAAAGCCGAGGCCGAAGAATTAAAAGCACAAACCACTTCTCTAAAAGAAAAGTCAAAAGAGTTTGATGAAGCCATGCTTCAATTAGAGCGTCAAATTGCCGAACAACAAGTCAAGTTACCAAATATGCCTGCTACAGCGGTGCCAGAGGGAAAATCTCCGGCCGATAATGTGATAAAGGATACCTGGGGCAAAATGCCAGAAGTAATGGCTGGTGCCCTTCCACATTGGGAGATTGCCGCCAAATATGATCTCATTGATTTTGAGTTAGGTGTTAAAATAGCCGGAGCGGGATTTCCTGTATACAAGGGAAAGGGAGCAAAATTGCAACGTGCCTTGATCAATTTTTTTCTTGATCAGGCTACCCTGTTAGGATACAAGGAGGTGCAGCCCCCAATTGTAGTAAATGCCGATAGTGGCTATGGCACTGGCAACTTACCAGACAAAGAAGGTCAAATGTATCACATAGGTATAGATGATCTCTATTTAATACCAACTGCAGAGGTGCCGCTAACCAATATATTTAGAAAAGTAACTTTGAAGGAAACAGAATTACCCATTAAAATTACTGGTTACACTCCTTGTTTCAGACGGGAAGCCGGCAGTTATGGAAAAGATGTGAGAGGTCTTAATAGATTGCACCAATTTGATAAGGTGGAAATAGTTCAAATAGCACATCCTGAAAATTCCTATCATCTACTTGAAGAAATGCGCACCTATGTAGGCGGCTTGTTGCAAAAATTAGGACTACACTATCGCACGCTTTTGCTCTGTGGTGGAGATATGAGTTTTTCATCGGCCATGACGTATGATTTCGAAGTTTATAGTGCTGCCCAGGAGCGTTGGTT
>JBDKJS010000204.1:0-5408 GCA_039806065.1 Bacteroidota bacterium
AATAAGTAAAAATTAAACTACTGTAAATGCAATGTGAACTTATTTGAGTTAAACCATCCATCTATATCCAACGCCTTTTTGCGTGGTGATTACATTTTCGCCAAGTTTTTTTCTTAGCCTTAAAATGTGCACATCAATGGTACGATCTTTTATATCAAAAGCTTTTTTCCAAATGGCGCTATACAGTTCATCTCTTTTAAAAATCTTACCGGGGTTAGCAGCCATGAGTTGCAAAATTTCAAATTCTTTTTTAGAAACCGGAATAATTACATTGTCTTTTTGAACGGTGTAAGACTCCTTATCTACTTTGATTGAAGAAGCATTGGTTTGTGGAAGAGGAGAGGGCCTGGGCTGTGTTTTATTTATATGGTATTCAATTCTACGTTGAAGTGCATTGGCATGGAAGGGAATGATCACAAAATCATCAGCCTTTGCATCAAAGGAAGCAATTTCTATTTTTTCATCATAACCATCGCACAAGGTAATCACTACTGAATCGGGATGATGTGATTTGGTATGATGACAAAATTCGAGTAAGGTTAAATCTATTTTGGGCAAATCAATTAGCACAATTTTGGGCTGTGCATTGGCTAATCTCAGTTTAGCCAAATTTTTATCGGTATGGGTAAATGTATAATGAAAGAACTTTGTAAATTCTTGTACCATATTAATGGTTTGAATTCTTTCAGATACGAGTAGTAAGGTGTTGTTATTCATTTTTAAACTTGAATCAATTCTTTGATCATTCCCAATACAATATTTGGCCTTATGGGTTTGGTTATAAAATGATCGCCCCCAGCTTCTATTGCAGTCATGGTGGTGTATTCGTCATTATCGGCTGTTAAAAAAAGTATTGGAATGTTTTTCAATTGGGCATCACTTTTTATTTTTCTACAAGCATCTATTCCATTTAGTCCTGGCATTCTCACATCCATAATTATTAAATCTGGCATTGCATATTTAGCCAGTGTTAAAGCATCCTCACCATTATAGGCAGGAATCACCTCAAAATTTGCTTTCTTTAGATTGTAACTAAGAATTTCTACCACATCTGGTTCATCATCTACTACTAGAATTTTGATCGCCTGTTTTAGCTCCATACTTTTTTTTATAAAGGTACAGTCATTATGTAAAGGCAGTTATAAATTAATGTAAAGTTTAGGTTAATTCCCGTTAGTTGCTCAACGCTGGTATTGCATTAGAAAAGCACGTTTTTGGTTGAGTAGTTCATTATTGTGGCATGAGAAGGTGTATAAAATTGCGAAATAAGCTTAATAAATTGATGCTCGTTTTTGCAATCGGCAGTTACTAAGGTGTAAGAAAGCTCCATCATGCCACCCAGTACAAATAATTCAGTCCCATATTTGCAATCTTTTAACTTGATATCTAGCAGTCGGCTAATTTCAAGATTAGCATCTATGGCCTGTGCATTGATGATGCCTTGTTTGGTGCAGTAGTATTGTATTTCAAAATTCATATCATGAAGTACCTCAAAGCAGGTATTCATTACCGTTTGCATTTTTTTTTGATAGATCCGTAATTTCATTGTTAGCATATTGATTGGCACAAAAAAAGGCTGTCTATGTCTCGCCATTATTACTAGCCAATTATCTTTACATCAAATAGATTTATGTATTTTGCAATTTTAAAATTATGAACTTAAAAAGGAAAAGATTTATCAAGACCTTCTTATTAATCGGATTAGTTGTCTTTCTGGGTTTCGGATATTTTGCCTATTCCATTGCCTATCAATCTAATGTTAGACTTGAAAAGGAGCGGGCTATTTATATTAAAACAGGAACAGGCTTCAGTGATTTAGTACATCAGTTAATGCAAGATGATCTGTTAGTGCGTGAAGCTGATTTTAGATTAATGGCAAAAGTGATGCGGGTAGCGAATGTAAAGGCAGGTAAATATTTAATAAAACCGAAGATGGGTAATAGGGCATTACTTACCATGTTTAGAGGAGGCTTGCAAGAACCTGTAATGCTCACATTCAGTACCGGTAGAAGTGTGGCTACCCTCAGCGGATTAATGGCTCAGCAGTTAGAAATTGATTCAGCCGCGATGGTTGCATTGCTTACAAATAAAGCGTTTCTTGATTCGATTGGATTTAATGAATTTACAGTATTAGGATTATTTATACCTGATAGTTATCAAATGTATTGGAATACTGATGAGCGCAAATTGATTAGTAAGCTTTTGAAAGCCTATCAAAAATTTTGGAATAGGGAAAGAATAGCTAAAGCAAAAGCTCTCAATCTTAGTCCGGCAGAAATAAGCACTTTAGCAAGTATAGTACAATCAGAATCTAATCAAGCAGATGAACAACCTATCATAGCAGGTGTTTACCTCAACCGGCTGCAAAGCGGTATAAAGCTCCAAGCCGATCCCACCCTAGTCTATGCCGCTGGTGACTTTAGTATGAAGCGGGTGCTCAATATTCATAAAGAAATTGATTCGCCTTTTAACACGTATAAGTATGCTGGATTGCCGCCTGGCCCCATCACGTTACCTCAAAAGCAATCAATTGATGCTGTACTTAATTATACGCATCATGACTATTTATACTTTTGTGCCCGCGATGATTTTAGCGGCTACCACACCTTTGCAAGTACTTATGAAAGTCACCTGTTGAATGCAAGAAGATTTCAAGCAGCTCTAGACAGGCGAGGCATAAAAAATTAATAGGATGAAAAACTTGTTTGTATTTATAGTCTTCATTTGTTTTTATAACATTTCTTATGGTAAGCAGCTGATGCTATTTGCAAGCAGTGCCGATCAGCATGATTCTATTGGCTATAATCTAGTGAATGAGCTGAACTCAATATTTGATCAATTAATTAAGCATTATCAAGTGCCCATTTACCAATCCGAAGAGAAGCAGATTAAGTTAAATTCATCAACCATAGTTGCGATTGAAGCTGCAGAGGAAGTTTCATTGAAGGGAAGTCGTCAAATATTCATTTATGAATCATTGTCTTCTGGAAAAAATGAATCAGCGGTGATAGGCTTTTTTCTTTCTACCAAAAATAGTAGTTCAAAAGATGTAGTTTTTGGATATATAGATGCTGCTGATGTATTTGCTTATCTAGATACTGCTATCATACAAGTAAATATCAATGGTAGTTTACACACAACAATATTTCAAGCCTTAAAACGGCATGGTTATTTTTTCAATGTAGTACAATTTGGTGACGAAAAGGTAAAGAGTTTGGCTGAATCGGAGAATATAAAAGCGCAGCAATTTGCGGTTAAGGTAGCATATAAAGTAATTCATGAAAAGGAAATTAAATATGATATTCTTTATGATACAACCAACGCAGTGAGTGTGGAGCTGTGGAAAAAAATGGTGGGTAGCAGCCCTAATGGATTGATTGCAAAGTTAACCATTACTGAAAAAATTTTTAAAGATGCAAATGGAATAAGGGGTAATAAAATACTTAGCATCTGTATTGGAGGCCATGATTATGCAAAGGAGCTGGCTGTGGATAGTTTAATTAATAGGCCTCATTTGATAAATTTTAAATCACTTGAAGAGATAGTTAGCGAAAAAAAATTTACTTTCGCCAATGTGTGGGTAAATAAAATTAAATTACCTTCTCACTTAGAGCAGTATGTTTTTGAATGTTTAAACAGGTATTCATGGAACAGACTTTCAGAAGCATTAAAGTACAGTAATTGATAACATAAATAATAAAATACAATGACTAAAATTAAATTTGGTACTGATGGCTGGAGAGCAATCATAGCAGAAGAATTTACAGTAGCTAATGTAGCAAGAGTGGCAGAGGCCACTGCTCAATGGATCAACAAAAATGGAAAAAGTAAGAGCGTGGTAGTTGGTCACGATTGTAGGTTTGGGGGCCAATTATTTACCGATACAGTGGCCAAGGTAATGGTACATGCAGGCATAAAAGTTTATTTAGCAAAGGGATTTGTTTCCACGCCCATGATATCTTTAGGTGCTATAAAGTACCAGGCAGATCTTGGCATTATTATTACTGCCAGCCATAATCCGCCATCGTATAATGGATTTAAGTTAAAGGGGCACTATGGCGGACCCTTAACACCTGATAAAGTACAAGAAATTGAAGACATTATTCCTATAGCTGCAGCTGCACCACTTCAATCAATCGTTATTGAAGAGCAGGTAAAAGCAAATGCCATAACCATAATTGATTTAGAAGAAGATTATATCCAACATGTAAAAGCTAATTTTGATTTGGCTGCAATCAGTAATTCAAAACTTAACTTGGCTTATGATGCAATGTATGGAGCAGGGCAAAATGTGATCAAGCGCTTGTTTCCAAATATTACTTTGATGCATTGCGAGTACAACCCGGGATTCAATGGAACGGCTCCTGAGCCCATCCATAAAAATCTAGGCCCATTTAGTGAATTAATTAAGCAGCGAGGCACTATTGATTGTGGCTTGGTAACTGATGGTGATGCAGATAGGATAGGTATGTATGACGGCAAAGGCAATTTTGTAGATTCCCATCATATAATTTTGCTTTTAATTCACTATTTAGTTAAATATAAAAAAATGACTGGTAAAGTTTGTACTGCTTTTAGTACAACACCTAAGGTTCAAACGCTCTGTAAGCATTACGGATTGCAGTTAGATACTGTAAAAATTGGTTTCAAATACATCTGCGAAATAATGCTGAAGGAAGATGTACTACTAGGCGGTGAAGAAAGTGGAGGTATAGCCATCAAAGGACACATTCCAGAGCGCGATGGCATATGGATGGGACTGGTAATATGGGAATTTATGGCAAAGAGCGGAAAATCGCTCTCTGAGTTAATTGCTGAAGTATACGAAGTAGTTGGGCCATTCTGTTTTGAGAGAAACGACCTTCATCTTAAAGAAGAGGTAAAAGTTAAAATAGTAGCCAATACAGCTAAAGGGGCTTACACATCATTTGGAAAGTATCAAGTAAAAAAAGTAGAAGATATTGATGGATATAAGTACTACTTCGATGATGAAAATAAGGAATGGCTTCTAATAAGAGCAAGTGGTACTGAGCCAGTGCTTCGTACTTATGCTGAAAGCGCTACAAGAGAAGGTGCTTTCGCTATTCTAGAAGCGGCTAAGCAAACTTTATTAAACTAAGGTTTATTAACAACAATGGAGCATTACTCCTGGTGGAAAATTTTCATCAGGAGTTTTTTTTATTAGAATATTTAAACCTTCTTACACAATAATAATGAACATTGGCGCGTAAATAATAGCTCGGACCGGCTGGTGCCACATAGTAATTTACCTATACCTTAACACCATAAAAATTTATTTAAATGCGCATTTTTAGCTTTACACTTTTGCTTTTACTGGCAATGCATTTTTCTATTGCTCAATCAATCAAATCGTTTTCATCGGATCCCGTAAAGTATCTTGATGAGGT
>JBDKJS010000205.1:0-19818 GCA_039806065.1 Bacteroidota bacterium
ATCTACCCATATCAAGCAACCAATCTATGGCTAAAATAAGTGTTAGTCCTTCAACTGGTATATTAAATGTGCCGAGCATACCCGCAATTACTACTAATGATGCACGAGGAACACCAGCTACTCCTTTACTGGTAATCAACAATATTAGCATCATGGTAATTTGTTCATTAAACGTAAGGTTCATATGATAGGCTTGAGCAATACTCATGGTAGCAAAGGTCATATACATGATGGAACCATCAAGGTTAAAACTATAACCAAGAGGAAGCACGAAACTTGTAATTCTATTAGGGCAACCAAATTTATCCAGGCCTTCTATGGTTTTGGGCATGGCAGCTTCTGAACTGGCAGTTGAAAATGCTAAAAGCATGGGTTCTTTCATTAAGCCAAGTAATTTCCAATAAGGAATTTTTGTAAACAAACAAATTACACCTAACACCACTACTATAAAAAATAATAAACCTCCAAAAAAGCAAGCAATAATGGCTGCAAATCCAGCCAATACACCTATTCCTTTACTGGCCACAATAGCAGCCATAGCACCAAACACTGCCAACGGAGCCAATTTCATTACATAGCCGGTAATAACTAACATAGCATGAGACACTGCATCAAAAAACTGAATAATGATTTTTCCTTTCTCCTTCATGGATGCTACAGCAACAGCAAAAAAAAGTGTAAACACTATAATTGGAAGAATGGCGTTATGAGCCATGGCATCTACCACACTTTCCGAAATGATATGACCTAAAAAATCTTTAGCATTAAAGGCCTTAGCTTCTACAGCAGGTTTGGTAGCACCGGCTACGGACAAGTGTTCCCCCGGCTTAAATACATTGGCAATGATCAACCCAATACTCAAGGCAATAAGTGTAGCAAAAGTAAAATAGAGCAATGTTTTAATGCCAATTCTACCAACGCTTTTAAAGTCCCCCACCTTGGCTACTCCCACTAATAGCAAACTAAATACCAAGGGGGCAATAATCATCTTGATTAATTTTAAAAAAACATCACTGAGCAATCTGATATTGTTTGCAAAAGGTTCTATTTGTACTGCTAATGGAAAATTAATCCTATAGAGATGTCCTACTCCAATTCCGATCAACATTCCAATTACAATTTGTGCTGTGAGATTTCCTTTTAACTTCATGAAATTAGCAGTATATAAATATTTGATTAAGCTTTTAATAATTCACCCGCACTAGTTAGAGCAGATTCAGAAAAATTATCACCAGCCAGCATTCGAGCAATTTCAGACACTCTATGTTGCTCCTTTAACTCCTTGATAAGTGATGTAGTTTTATGATTGCTCACCTCCTTGTAAACATGAAAATGATGATTTCCCTTGGCAGCTATTTGAGGCAAATGAGTGATGGCTATTACTTGATGTTTGATGGCCAATTGTTTCAGCAGATTGCCCACCTTATTAGCTGCTTCGCCACTGATACCAGTATCAATTTCATCAAATACCATTAATGGCATTTTCATATTTCCGGCAACACTAGTTTTGATTGCTAGCATCAATCTACTCAGTTCTCCCCCACTAGCTACTTTATTCAGAGGTAATGGCTGATTACCTTTGTTGGCAGAAAAAATAAATTCAATCTTATCTTGGCCATACTGATCGAGATAACCTGGTTCTGGAATAAAGGAATCTACTTTGAAAACCGCATCGGGCATATTGACTAAATGCATCAATTTTTTTAACTCCTTTTCAAATGTTGGAATTACTTTTGCCCTACCTGCTGACAACTGAGCAGCCAAAGTATAACATTGCTTTTTCAATTGCTCTATGCTGGCCGAAAGTGCAGCTATTTTATTACCAATGCCATCAATATTTGCCACGTTCTGTTCTACCTCAATTCGCACTTTTTCCAATTCTGCGAAATTTGCTGCTCTGTGTTTCCGCTGCAATTTATAAATGGCATCTAGTCTTTGATTAATTTGCGAGAGTTGCAATGGATCAGAAGACAGACTTTCTAAAGTTGAAGCTACTTCAGCAGTTATGTCTTTCAATTCAATAATGCTGCTTGTCATCCTCAGTGCTAAGGCCTCAATATTGGAATCAAACTTTTTGATGCTTTGAATACCTTGATTAATTGTATTCAAATTACTGATTACACTTTGATCACTTTCTTCTAAACCAAATCGAATAGATTCAAGTACTTTTTGAATCTCATCAATATTGGCCAACTGTTTTTGTTTACTTTCTAGTGATTCAATTTCTCCATCTTTAAGATCTAGCTCTCCAAACTCGTCAAGTAAAAACTGATAGTAATCTTGATCTGCTTTAATTTTCCTTTCTTGATCTTCTAACTCTTTAAGTAATTTTTGATTTTGCTTCAAGCTTGTATAGGCAATTTGATAAGTATCATAGCTGAGCTTGTGATTAGCAAAGGTGTCAATGATATTAATTTGGAAAGTTGCATCATTGAGTGATAGTGTATCATGTTGCCTGTTAATATCAACTAGAAAAGCTGCTAGCTGCCTTAATACATTTAAATTAACTGGTGTATCATTTATGAATGCTCTTGATTTCTCCTTAGTAATCTCTCTTCTAATAACAATTTCATTGGAAAGATCGAGTTCGTTCTCCTCAAAAAAATTGGTCACTGCTTTTGTTTGGATTTGAAAAGCGCCTTCGATTATACACTTTTTCCCTTCATCAAATAAGGCATTTTTGTCAGCCCTTTCACCAAATAAAAGTGAAAGTGCCCCAAGCATAATGGACTTTCCAGCACCAGTTTCACCAGTAATAATATTCAAACCTGAGCCTGGCTTAAGTGAAAGTTGATCAATTAATACATAGTTTGAAATATCTAATTGTATGAGCATAGTAATAAAGTTATAATGGACACTTCATTAAGTAATCTTCATCGATGGCGTTGCCAAGCTTAAATTGTTTTGTCCCGAAAATAGTGAATCCATACGACTTATAAAATGGAATTGCTTTATTATTGTCCACATTCACCCCAAGCCATAACCAATTAAATTGGAGTTTTTTTGCATTAGCTATTGCATGATCCATTAATGCTTTACCAACTTTTTGCTTTTGAAATTCATTGAACACGTAAATTCTTTCCATTTCTATTGCCTTAGAACCATTAAATATTTCATGATTTCTATCAGTTCTGAGCTTATAATAACCTACCCTTGCTTCTCCAATATAAGCTATATAATAAATATGCCCAGCTTTTATGGAAGCAACTATTTCTTCACTTGCAAAAGCTTTCTTTAAATACAGCTGCAAATCTTCTTCCGTATTCACAGGTCTCCAAGTTTGATAAAATGTTTTGCTACCTATTTCAATGATATCTTCAATTTGATAAATACCAGCACTTTTTATATTGATATCATGCATTAATTTGTAAGTTTGTTTTTCCGATCTCAAAACTAACTATTTATTTAAAATAAAAATTTAATGGATACTTTATTTTCATCAATTATAGGTAAGCCCTTATGGATCATAGCTCTATTCACCGCTGTGATGGTGAATGATGTTCATGGTCAAAATAAAAATTATTATGACACCATTTACGTTGCTGATGAAATTGATAAATTAAAAGTTTTAATGATCGTGATCGGACCCAAAGGATTTACACATGCTCAAGGATATTTAGTCAATGGTGAAAAGGATGGTGTATGGAAGGATTACAACGATGTAACTGGCGTTATCAATAAGCTGGAAGAATATAAACTTGGAAAATTAGACGGCAGCCTAATTACATTTTATGGCAATGGTATGGTGGCAAGCGATGAATTATATGCCAATGATATGTTGCATGGGTTAAAATTACAATACAGTAATTATGGCAGGCTTAAAAGTTCAGAGTCATATAAAAATGGAACCCTAAATGGTAAAAAAATTGCTTATTATGATTCAGGTAAAATCCAAGAGTCAAGTGAATGGTTGGCAGGCAAACGTCACGGAATTACCAATTGGTATGGCGAAGGTGCCAAAATAATTGCCACCTTTAACTATGAATATGGATTGATGGATGGTGAGTATAAAAAATTTGATACAGATGGAAAACTAATTTTATTGGGTGGCTACAAAAAGTCGAATGAAGACGGTGAATGGATTTACTACACTAATGGAATTGCCACAAAAAAAGAACTTTACAAGGATGGCAAACTTATTAAGGAAGTTAGCTTGACAAAATAAAATTATTTCAAATTCAAATTATGGCCAAGTTTATCGCGTTTGGTAATAAGGTAATCAAGATTGTGTTTATTAGCAGCTATTTCTAAAGGCACAATATTGGTAATTTCTAATCCATAACCTATTAGGCCTGCTCTTTTTCTTGGATTATTAGTCATTAGCTTCATTTTAGAAACACCTAATTCTCTAAGTATTTGTGCCCCTATTCCATAATCTCTTTCATCACTTTTAAAGCCAAGTTGAAGGTTAGCCTCTACTGTGTCCAATCCATCCTCTTGAAGTTTATAGGCTTTTAACTTATTTAAAAGTCCTATACCTCTGCCTTCCTGATTCATGTAAACGATCACACCTTTGCCTTCATCCTCAATTTTTTGCATAGCCGCGTGAAGCTGCGGCCCACAATCGCACCTACATGAGCCAAAAATATCGCCCGTGATACAACTGCTATGGACTCTAACAAGAATTGGTTCACTTTTATTCCACTCGCCTTTTACCAATGCCAAATGTTCTTCACCATTGGTTTTATGTTTGAAGGCATGCAATTGAAAATTGCCAAATTCAGTTGGAAGCTTAACATCAACTGTTTGTTCTATAAGTGATTCATGTTTTAGTCTATGAGCAATTAAATCATCAATGCTTACTACTTTTAAATCAAATCTTTGTGCTATCGCAATAAGGTCAGGTAATCGGGCCATGCTACCATCTTCATTCATAATCTCTACCAAAACTCCAGCTGGTTCAAAACCGGCTAATCGAGCCAAATCAATAGTAGCTTCGGTATGGCCAGTTCTTCTGAGCACACCACCATTCTTGGCCTTCAAAGGAAAAATATGCCCTGGTCTGCCAAGGTCTTCGGGCCTTGTGGCAGGGTTGATGAGCGCTTGTACAGTCTTGGCCCTATCTGAGGCCGAAATACCGGTGCTGGTACCATGTCCAATTAAGTCTACAGAAACGGTAAAGGGTGTTTCATGTGAAGAGGTGTTTTTACTTACCATCATTTCTAAATCTAATTCATTACACCTATGCTCAGTGAGTGCACAGCAAATTAAACCCCTACCATGGGTAGCCATGAAATTAATTATTTCTGGAGTAACATTTTCAGCAGCAGTAATAAAATCACCTTCGTTTTCTCTATTGGCATCGTCCACTACTATTACCACTTTTCCATTTCTAATATCTTCAATTGCATCGTTTATGCTATGTAGTTGAATAGGATCTGTGGTAGTCATTAGAATAAATATTAATAAAGTGAGATAAAAAGTGTCGGGGTGGCGGGATTCGAACCCACGGCCTCTTGCACCCCATGCAAACGCGCTACCGGGCTGCGCTACACCCCGAACTTAAGGAGCGCAAAAATAATCATCCAATGTCAAACTACAAGCTACTTTCTTTTTTATATACAATTTTATTTAATCTTAAAACCTTTTGCTATTGGGCATTTTTTGGAATATTAATTTCACTATTCCTAACTTTATTACAAGTGTTTTAGAATAGAAAATTAAACTTAATGGGAAATTTTTACTTAAAAACAATCTTTGGCCAGATTGACCTAACTTTTAATGAATTTTCTTACAAAAGTCAGCAAAAGGATTTATTGAAAACTAATTAGACCTAGGTAAAGCTAGTTTTAGGCTATAAAAATGTACTGCACTGGGGCAGGCAGTCAAAACCTAAAGACGATGATAAAAGCTTTACTACGTCAAATAAAATTATCCATAGTGATTTTACTTACCATAGCTGCGCAATCAGCTAAAGGAAGTCATACCATGGGAGCGGATCTAACCTACACATGCCTTGGTGGAAATCAATATCGTGTAACTTTATCATTTTACAGAGATTGTATTGGCGTAGCTGCGCCTACCAATCCGTTGGTAACCATAAGTTCTGCCAGCTGCGGACAAAGCTTTGGGGTGATATGCTACCCCCGGGCAGGAACAGGTCAAGAAGTAACGCCTACATGTTCTTCTGCTACTACTACATGTAATGGGGGATCGTTTACAGGAATTCAAGAGTGGGTTTATGATGGAATTGTTAATATTCCAATAGCATGCACAGATTGGACATTTAGTTATTCTATCTGTTGTAGAAACGCAGCCATAACCACTATCAACAACCCTGGCGCTTCTACCTTTTGGATCTATGCTACCTTAAATAATACCATACCTGGCTGTAACAGTTCTCCCTCGTTTAGTAACAAGCCTGTTCCATTTCTGTGTATGGGTCAACAATATTGTTTTAATCACGGTGCCTATGATGCTGATGGTGATAGCATAGTTTATGAACTTATTACCCCTCGTCAAACAGCTTCAACCATCGTAGATTATCTACCAGGCTACGATGCTGCCAATCCATTGGTGTCATCTCCGGCTACTCAATTTAGTACGGCTACTGGTGATATTTGCTTTACTCCACAACAAATAGAAGTTACCGTTATGGCGGTGCTAGTAAAAGAATACCGAAATGGCGTACTAATTGGTACCGTTGAAAGAGATATTCAATTAACCGTAATGAATTGTGCCAATAATCTACCTGCACTTTCAGGTATAAATGGAACCAACAATTTTGATTTAACTGTTTGTGCAGGAAGTCCATTTTGTTTTGACATTTTTAGCAGTGATCCAGATCCTGGTCAACAATTGACCGTTACTTGGGATAATGGTATCACCGCAGGAACATTTACCTCTGACACTGCAGTAAACCCCATTTCAACTTTTTGTTGGACACCTACTGCTGCAGATATTAGCACCACTCCTTATGTATTTACGGTAAGGGTGGCTGATGATGCATGTCCTTATGTAGGTAGTCAAGTTTTTAGTTATACGATCACTGTAACAGGCCTTTCAGTGAATGCAGGCCCAGATCAGAATATTGCCTGTAGTGATCTAGCAACGCTTACCGCTCTTGCAAGTGGAGGATCCCCACCTTATACCTATTTATGGAGCAATGGGAGTACTATGCAATCTATTACCGTAGGAGCCGGCACTTACATAGTAGCAGTCAATGACGGTACTTGTACCATGCGCGACACTGTACAAGTATTTACTCCTTATTTTCCCACTGCTTCTTTTAATTATTCGCCCTCTACATGTTTGAACGAGCCTGTACAATTTAATAATACAAGCACTACACCCGGAGGGATTATAATTAGTACGATTTGGGATTTTGGTGATGGTACAGGATCAACGATTCAAAATCCAATTCATCAATTCCCGGGAATAGGATCTTATGATGTAATGCTTATTGTAGAAACATCACTTGGCTGTATAGACACCATCATTCAACCAATTAATATAGCACCTCCTCCCACTGTAAATTTCACGTATGCAATCACCTGTGTAGGCGACCAAATACAATTTACAGATCAATCTACTCCTCCTGCTAATGTTAATTTTTGGGTTTGGAGTTTTGGGGATGGCGATAGCGCATTGATTCAAAACCCAACACATGTTTATGATTCTTCAGGAACACATTATGTTACCCTAATTGCTGGTGATTCTGCCTCTTGTGCCGATACAGTTACCTTACCTGTAATAATTTATCCATTACCAGTTCCAGCCTTTTCAACTACTGATGCTTGTTTGGGCAGTAGCATCAATCTTAATGGAATAGTATCACCTGGTGATACCATAAACTCATGGACTTGGATAATTGATGATAGTACTATTTATAACGGAAATTTTCCTTCGCATTTGTTTGATACAGCAGGGATACATACCATAACTTTAATAGCTACTAATAATCATAATTGCCCAGATACCCTTACACAAACAGTAACCATCCATCCACTTCCAAATGTAAATTTAGGTAATGACATAACTATTTGTCAAAATGATAGCATTGTGCTAATAGCTCAAGGAGGTGGTAGTTATAATTGGAGCAATGGTGCCACTAACGACACGCTTATCATAACACCAAGTGGTAATAGCACTTATAGTGTCACTGTTACAGATAGCAACGGTTGTTCTGCCATCGATGCAGTCAACATTTTAGTCAATATTCCTCCTGTAGCGGTGGCTGGCAATGATCAACATATTTGTGAAGGATCTTCGGCTACTCTTACTGCCAGTGGTGGTACCAATTATACTTGGGTACCATTAGGAAGCAATTCAAGCTCTGTAGTGGTAACGCCTGATTCAAACTCGACCTATATTGTTAACATCAACGATGGCAATGGCTGTACGGATAGTGACACTGTAGAAGTTTTCGTTCATCAACAACCTGTAGTAAATCTATCTCCTATTTTTATTTGCTCAGGTTCTAGTAGCACATTGAATGCGGGAGCTGGTTTTTCAAATTACCTTTGGAATACTGGCGACACTAGTCAATCCATTACAATTGATAGTGGTGGTGTATATTCTGTAACTGTTACAGATTCTTATGGCTGTTCAAACTCGGCAAGCGCCAATGTAACTGTAGGAACTAGTCTTACACTTACCCTAACTGATGTTTCATTTTGCTCAGGAGATAGTGCCATATTGGATGCAGGCTTTCCAGGCAATACCTACTTATGGTCAAATGGAGCCACTACTCAAACAATTACAGTAAGTAGTACAGGTAGTTACGGAGTAACCGTAACAGATCCTGCTGGTTGTAGTGGATCCATTAATGTAAATGCTTTGGTAAATCCATTACCGATTGCAAACTTTACTGCACAAACTGTTTGCGAAGGATTAAATACTTTACTAATCGATCAATCAAGTATTGGTGGTGGATCGATTACCAATTGGCTATGGGACTTTGGAGGTGGCAATACATCCATTCAACAAAATCCTTCTTATAATTTTGGCGGTGCAGGTAATTACCCTGTATCACTTACTGTAGCATCTAATAATGGGTGTACCGCATCTTATTCACAAAATATAGCGGTGAGTCCATTACCTTTAGCAAATTTTACTGCCATGAATGCATGTCAGATAGCAACAGTGCCGATCACCAACCTAAGCACTGTAAGTTCAGGGAATATTACTTCATACAACTGGAATTTTGGAAATGGAAATACTAGCAGTGTTGCCTCGCCCACTGTAACCTACCCTAATGAAGGAACCTTTACTATTTCTCTAATTGTAACCACTGCCGCAGGCTGCTCCGATACCGTTTCAAATCCGATCAATATTTATCCTAAACCAAACCTAACCGCTGGAAGCAGTACAGTATGCCTTGGAAATGGTACTATGTTTAATGCAAGTGCAAGTATTTCATCAGGATCAATTAACAGCTACAGTTGGAATTTTGGGGATGGCAATACTTCAACTGGTAATAATCCTGTTCATACTTATGGTGGTGCTGGAAATTACTTAGCTTCAGTTATTGTCACCTCTAACCAAAATTGCTCTGATACTTCACTGGTAAATGTTATCGTAAATTCACTACCGATAGCTCAAGCTGGAAATGATACTACAATATGTAACAGTAGTTCGGCTACACTTACGGCTTCAGGTGGAACAGTTTACCAATGGATGCCAGGAAACATAAATAGTATGAGCATAGTTGTAAATCCGATCATCAATACCATTTATACTGTAACAGTTACAGATAGCAATGGTTGTAGCAATACTGACCAAGCGAATGTATTCATCAATTCGTTGCCAACAATAGTAGCCACGGCAGATGATACAATCTGTCTTGGAAATTCAATTACCTTGACTGCTAGTGGAGGTTCTAGTTATCTTTGGTCAAATGGTTCCAATAACAGTAGCATCACTGTAAATCCTACTTCCAACGCAACCTTTACAGTCACTGCTACAGATATTAATGGTTGCAGTG
This sequence comes from Bacteroidota bacterium, assembly GCA_039806065.1. Classification (GTDB taxonomy): domain Bacteria; phylum Bacteroidota; class Bacteroidia; order AKYH767-A; family 2013-40CM-41-45; genus JBDKJS01. The sequence continues at coordinate 9,926 of JBDKJS010000205.1, forward strand.
CAGTTGATACCGTTCAAATCACCGTGCATTCATTACCTAATGTGAATGCAATGCCTAATATTGGTATATGTGATGGTTCAAGCATTGAAATAACTGCAACAGGAGCTGTAAATTATACTTGGAGTAATGGATCAAATAGCAATTCTATTATTGTATCACCAACTAATAACAATTGGTATTATGTAACAGGAAGTGATGTCAATGGATGCATTGCAACCGATAGTACTTATATCACCGTAAATCCGGTTCCTTCCGTAAACATTCCTCCAACTTTTCTATGTAGTGGATCAAGCATCATGTTAGATGCCGGCAATAGTGGCAGCACTTTCTTTTGGTCAACTGGTGAAACAAGTCAAACCATATTAGTAACAGATTCAGGAAACTACACTGTAACAGTGACCAGTGCCAATGGATGTGCCGCCTTAGGTAATGCCACCGTTACTGTTGGTGGAAACCTAATCGTGAATCCAATGAATACGGCTATTTGCGATGGACAAAGTGTATTGTTAGATGCAGGTAATCCAGGATCTACTTATCTTTGGAATAATGGAGCCACCACTCAAACAATCAATGTGTCAGCTAATGGAAATTATATCGTTCAAATAACAGATGCGAATGGTTGCACGGGTTCAGTCTTGTCCACAGTAAGCGTAAATCCTATTCCGGTTGCAAACTTTATTGCAAATGGTGTTTGCCTTGGCGATTTGATGAACTTCACGGATCAATCAGCCATCAGTACTGGATCAATTAATAATTTTAATTGGGATTTTGGAAACGGATTCTCAGCCAATACTGCTAATGCTCAATTCAATTATGGATCAAGTGGCGCTTTTGACGTTACATTAACGGTTACTTCAGCTGCAGGTTGTAGTGATGCCATCACCCAACAAGTAGAAGTGAATCCACTCCCAGTGGCAGCATTTACTGCTGCACCTGTTTGCTTAGGCAATGCTACCAACTTCAATAACAATTCATCAAACAACACTGTAAGTGTTAATTGGAATTTTGGCAACAATACCTCATCAGCCATAGCCAATCCATCGGTTATTTATGCCACACCTGGCGATTACAATGTAATATTAATTGCTCAGTCGAATGCAGGTTGTCTTGATACCATTAATCAAATGGTTACCGTTTATGGCCTACCGAATGCTGCCTTTACAACTGCCAATGCTTGCGAAGGATCATCCATAATTTTGAATAATAATTCTACTTCTAATAATGGCGCCATTACTTCTTACCTTTGGGATTTTGGAAATGGTGCTACAAGCACCCAATCTAATCCAAGCACTGTATATGGAACTTATGGCAACTATGAAATTAATTTAACAGTTATATCCAGTCTAGGTTGTGCGGATACTGCCCATCAACAAGTAACCATTCATCCACTTCCTATTAGTGCATTCTTGAGTAGCAATGCGTGTGCACAAAGCAATTTAGCCTTTCAAAATACATCCAGTATTCCCAGTGGTAGTATTACCAGTTCACTTTGGCTGTTTGGCGACAATACCAATAGCGCATTAACCAATGCCAGCCATATTTATACCAATGCTGGAAATTATATTGCGAATTTAATTAGCACTAGCAATTTTGGCTGTGTGGACACCTTTGCTGCACCCGTAAGTGTTAATCCTTTACCTGTGGCAGGCTTCATTGCACCAGATGTATGCGCAGGAAATTCAATCAATTTTACGGACACATCAAGTATAACCAGTGGAAGCATTCAAACATGGACATGGAATTTTGGAAATGGCAACACTTCTAATGCAGCCAATCCTATATTCAATTATTCAAGCCCTGGCACTTACAATGTTTCGTTACAAGTCATTACTTCAAATGGATGTATAGCTAACTTTTCTAATACAGTAAATATATATCCAATACCAGTTGCATCATTCAATGCTACAAATGTTTGCTTTAATAACGCTACGCAATTTATCAACCAATCTGCTGTTCCTGGTGGCGGTAATTTTTCTACAATTTGGCAATTTGGAGATAATGCTTCTGATTCAACATTTAGTCCTCAACATACGTATCTAAATACGGGCAACTACCCCGTGACGATGATTATCACTACACCTTTCGGTTGCCAATCCAGCATCACTAATTCAGTAGCTGTATATAATGGGCCAAATGCCAATTTTAGTACAGCCAATGGATGCTTAGGCACACAAACCAGCTTCAACGATTTATCATCCACACAGGATGGTCAAATTGTAAATTGGTTATGGAATTTAGGCGATGGAACCACTACAACTTCTCCTAGTCCTATTCACACCTACAATGCTCCTGGAACCTATCAAGTTTCATTAACCACTACCACTAATTATGGATGCTATGATCAAGCAAGCGGAATGGTAGAAGTCTTTCCAATTCCTGCACCGCAAGCCATTGGTGCCAATGCCTGTGTAAATACTCCTATTCAATTTACGGATGGTAGCACTAACAATATAGGCTTACTAAATTATAGTTGGACATTTGGTGATGGAACCCAATCAACCTTAATATCGCCTGAACATAGTTTTGCTTACCCTGGCATTTATCAAGTTTCACTTGCTACTACTTCATCAAATGGATGTGTAGTATCTGATAGTGTTTCAATAGAAGTTTTCGCTGCACCTAATGCACAATTTACTGCAACCAATGCTTGTGAAAATATAGCAATCCAATTTAACAATAATTCAATGATCAATTCTGGTTCAATTAGTTCATATTATTGGTCATTAGGCAATGGTTCCACTTCTACAATAGTTAATCCTTCCAATACTTATACCACTCCGGGCTCCTACACGGTTTCATTAACAGCTACCAGCAACAATGGTTGCATTGCCACCTCAAGCCTGCCTATTACCATATTCCCCAATCCAACAGTAAATTTTGGAAGCAGCATTGCAGGCTGCAGTCCTTTATATGCTTCATTCACTGATTCTAGTAGCATACCTAGTGGTCAAATACAAGGTTGGCTATGGGATTTTGGCAATGGCGATGTGTCTACGAATCAAAATCCAAATTACACCTTTGACACTCCTGGTAATTTTACCATTTCACTTACGGTTGTTTCAGATCAAGGTTGCCAACAATCATTGCAAGTGCCAGCCTATGTTACTGTTTTTGCGCAACCCGTAGCAGACTTTACAGCATCTACAAACGTAATAGACATAGTAAACCCTGTAATAAGTTTTACAAACGTATCATCAAATTACACATCTTGGATTTGGAATTTTGGTGATGGCAGCAGCATTAATAACATCTTGAATCCTACCCACGTATTTGGCGACACTGGAACATATGCTACTCAACTTATTGTAAGCAATGCATTTGGTTGCATTGATACAATTATTAAAACATTCAGAATAGAGCCGCGCTCCACTCTCTTTGTACCAAATTGCTTTACACCAAATTTGGATGGAACCAATGATGTTTTCAAACCTGAATTTACGCAGATGGAAAATATAAAAGTGTGGATTTTTGACCGTTGGGGAGTAGAACTTACTAAATGGGAGGGACTCACCGGCTTTTGGGATGGTACCTATCAAGAAAGACCGGTACAAGAAGATGTATATGTTTATCTCATTAAAGGTTGGGGCATTGATGGAAAAGTGTACGACTGGACAGGTAGTGTAAGTGTAGTTAGATAATTATATTTTTTATTTATAGTGTGTTCGTGAAAGTCCCGATGGTTAGCGCCCGGGGCTTTCTGACATTTAGTTCAAGTACAATCCTCTAGGATAAACCGTGCGAGTATGTTTTCTTGTTCTGGCCAAGCCTCTTAAGTAGGCAAATTTGTGAGGCGTTCCAAATACGTTTCTCAATCGCTTAAAGTCTTCAAATAGCTTCTGCTGATTCTCATCTACAGGAGCAAAGGCATGTGCATAAAATTCGTTGTGTAACATTTTCTTTAAAATTTATACCCAAATTTACAATCAGTCACTACCCTACTTCAATATAACTTGGCAAATGATGCATATCCAATGGCGAAAATGTTTCAAATGTTTGTCACTGCCTAGATCTGTTTAGATGAATTTTTGGTATTAAATAGCCTGTCAATGCACCAATTGCATACCCTACCGCTACATCGCTCAAAAAATGTTTACCACCTTTGATGCGAAGTAAGCCTGTGGCAGCTGGAAGCAAAGCTGCACCAACCCATACTATGTTATTATGTCTTGGTGAAATCTTCAAATCAGTAAACACCTTAGCTGTAAAAAAAGTACCAGCTGCAGAAAAAGAAGTATGGCCACTAAAAAATGATGCTGCTCCGTCAGCAGATTTTCGTTCTACCAACGATACTTGGCTATTATAAACGTAAGGTCTGGCACGTTTAATTGCATATTTTGTAAATTGTGTAAGCGTGTAATTTATGGCCATTGTTTGAACATACATAGTAGCTACAGTGTATGCAGATGTCCTGGCCTCTTTTGCTAAAAATAATGCAGAAGGAACCAAAGCTGTTGAAAAAATCCCCAACATATCACTTCCAATTTGTGCCTTTCTATCATAATAATTCACACTCCATCTGTCTAGCCTTGGAATATCAGTTTTATTTAGTAGCAAAATAGATGCTTCACTAAAACCTTCCTTTCTTGAAATAGCGTATGATGATGTAGTTATTCCTAAAGTAGATAAACCAATAGTGAGTGCTGGCCTTTTAATTCTAGCATATACATCATTCATTTGCTGGCCAATGCAGCAGTTAGTTGAAATGAGCAATAGCAAGCCCATAAAAATTTTCATACAGTGCGCAAAAATAACAAACCCTGATGACCTAAAACACCAGGGCTTAATTAATATTCACCTAAACAAAACCTATAAAATTTTTGCAAATAAATTTCTTGGGATTAAAGAGAATTTATTAGGATCCTAAAACAGGGGTTTAACCACCAAATCCTTGCAATACTTTTTTAGAACTTTGTTGATGTAAATGTATCTTTAGGTTTTGCCCGAAAAACCAGAATTTTGCTAAACCCAGGTTTTCAGTTGCCAATATACCTAATTCGTGGGTGAATGATTAATAGTTATGCAATGGTTTGCGGAAATACAAGTCAAAACACAATAACACATTGCGAAACAGCACATTAGACACTAAATTAGGCATAAATCATAGTTATTCCCTACAAACAAGGGGTTGAAATTTAATATCGCATCCCCAAAATAAGAAGATTTGTATTTTTGACACAAATATAAACCCATTTAAAAATAACATGAACCACCAGAAGCGCCCAGTTACCATTCAGAAAAGCTTTATTAAGCTCCAATATTATATGCTCTTACTCATTAGCGGCTCCGTGAATACCCATTTAGTGGTAGCACAGAAAATAAATTATCCGATTACTGAGAAAAACCTTCAAATAGACGATTACTTTGGATCTAAGGTAGAGGATCCTTACCGTTGGCTTGAAGATGACCGAAGCGAGGCTACTTCAAAATGGGTTGACCAACAAAATGAAGTTACCAACCAATATCTATCAGACATTCCTTTCAGATCTGATCTTAAAGATAGGCTTACCCAAATATGGAATTTTAACAAACAAAATGCCCCAATCAAAATGGGCAGTAGTTATTTTCTCTTCCAGAATAATGGACTCCAAAATCAATTCACCCTTAGTAAATACAGCACAAACAAGGATTCATTAATTCCAGTACTCGACCCCAATGCAATGAGTGCAGATGGAACATTTAATATCAATGATATTGAAGGATCAAAGGACGGGAAATATTTAGCTTACTCATATAGCAATGCTGGTAGTGATTGGAACAATATTGCAGTAATAGACAATTATTTAAACAAACCGCTTCCAGACCTAATCTCCTATGTGAAGTTTTCATCCATTGCTTGGTTTCGCGATGGATTTTACTATAGCAGGTATGATGCCCCAACTGAAGCAGATGCTTTTAAAGGCAAGAATGAATTTCACAAAGTGTATTATCATCAGTTAGGCGAAAATCAATCGTCAGACAAACTTATATGGCAAGACACCTTACACCCCCTTCGTAATTTCAGCGCCCAAGTTACTACAGATCAAAAATATTTGATTTTAGATGGAAGTCAGAGTACTAGTGGCAATAGCATGCAAGTGCACCTGATTGGAAACCCAGTTGATGATTGGTTAGTAGTTGAAAATGGTTTCAATAGCGACTTGATTTTTATTGACAATGATGACTACATCTTTTATGTACTCACCAACAGGGAGGCCTCAAACTATAAACTCGTAAGTATTGACATAAGTCATCTTGATGCAAGTTGGTCTGATGTAATCTTAGAGTCAGAACAAGTGCTAAAGAGTGTTGTGCCTATAGGCGATAAATTTGTTTGTCACTACATGAAAGATGCTAGCAGTCAGTTAAAGGTTATTGATAAAAAGGGAAATTTTTTATTTGAAATCCCTTTAGATGAATTATGCACAGTTGAAAATATCACTACCGATGACGATCAAAATATTATTTACTATACCACTGTAAGTTTTACAAGGCCTTCCACCACTTATTCTTACAATTTATCGACCAAAACTTCAAGCACATTTTTCAAACCCAATTTAAATTTTGATGCAGATAATTATTCGATCAAAAGAATTTTTTACGACACACCTGATGGGTTCAAAGTTCCCATGTTCATTGTTCATAGAAAGGATGTGGCTATTGATGGCAACATGCCTACACTTTTATTTGCTTATGGGGGATTTAATATTTCTAAAACACCAGACTTTAAGGTGGAGCGCCTTGCCTTTTTAGAACAGGGTGGCGTATTTGCGATGGCCTGCATAAGAGGAGGTGGCGAATATGGTGAAGAATGGCACTCCAATGGGATGTTAGAAAAGAAGCAAAATGTTTTTAATGATTTCTATGGAGCTGCAGAATATTTAATTGCTAATGGTTATACCAACCCTAACAAAATAGGCATCTCTGGAAGAAGTAATGGTGGATTATTAGTGGGAGCCTGCATGATTCAGCATCCGGAACTTTTCAAAGTTGCACTACCGGCAGTGGGTGTTCTTGACATGCTACGGTACCACAAATTTACAATAGGATGGGCATGGAAAGGCGAATATGGAAGTAGCGAAACCAAAGAGCATTTTGATTTTCTATATAAGTATTCACCATTGCACAATGTGAAAAATCTTCCTTATCCAGCTACTTTAGTTACTACTGGCGATCACGATGACAGAGTGGTACCCGCACATAGTTATAAATTTATTTCAACACTACAAGAAAAAGCAACAGGCCCAAACCCACAGTTAATAAGAGTTGATATAAATGCTGGTCATGCTGCTAGTACAGGTTTAGGAAGTTCGAAACCGGTTTCAAAACAGATCGATGAACAATGTGATGTTTTTAGTTTTTTAATGTACAATTTGGGGATGAAGTATCAAAAAATAAAATAATTAAGTAATTATCTTAAAATAAAAAGCCATTCAATTTTTTGAATGGCTTTTTAATTAATCTTTAGTGGGCATTAATTAGGTTCATAAACAAACTTATAGCCCACTCCCCTAATTGAGAAAAAATACTTCGGCTGCCTACTATCATTCTCAAAATATTTTCTAAATGCAAGAATAAAATTATCAACTGTTCTAGTACTTGGATAAATATCATACCCCCAGACGGTTTCTAAAATTTGCTCTCTTGAAACCACTTCATTTCTTCGCTCTATTAATAACTTAAGTAACAACATTTCTTTCTTTGTAAGTTGAAAATGTTGTCCATCTTTACCAGACACTTCATAGGTTTTAAAATTCACCACATTATCATCAAATTTGTAAATGTTTTGGTGTTCGGTTCTATCATCCTTGGTATGGCCTCGTTTTACCAATGCTTGAACTCTAAGAATAAATTCTTCCAAATTAAAAGGCTTAGTCATATAGTCATCTGCTCCTCTTCGCAATCCCGTAATCTTATCTTCGCTGGTATTTTTTGCTGATAGAAAAAGGATTGGCACATCTGCATTGTGCATTCGAATGCCCTCACAAATGGTGAATCCATCAATCCCTGGTAACATCACATCTAAAATGACAATGTTAAAACGTTCCTGTCTAAAGGTAGCCACAGCCTTATTTCCTTCTCTAATGGCAACCACCTTATAACCTTCAGTTTCAAGATTGAATTTAAGAGCCTCTGCGAGGTGCTCCTCATCTTCTACTAACAATATTCTTATGGGAGGTATAGAAGGCTGCATAATTGGTAATTTTTTAAGAATAATAAAACTTAGTGTTACACTTTTTGCTGTTAATCTTCAAAAATAGGCAACTTTTATTGGATTTTGTCATTAAACGATCATATAACCGACTTGATATTACATTTAAATCAATTTTTTAATTTAATTTTCGCCTCTCAAAATCAAAAAAATGACTAAAAACATTTACCTTACTTTAATTGCTTGCTTCATTTCAATAATGATTCATGCTCAGGCTACACACCGTTGTGCAACCACCCAATATTGGGAACAGCATAAGCTAGAATTTCCTGAAACGGTTGCTAAAGAAGCAGAATTTGAAAAACTAATGGAGCTAATGGAAAATAGCCCAATTGTACGATCAAATGCAAGGGGTGCTTCAATTATTACGATACCAGTAGTAGTTCATGTGGTATATACCAATAATGCGCAAAACATTTCTACTGCTAGAATCAATTCCCAAATTGAAAGATTAAATAAAGACTTTAATAAATTAAATAGTGATACAACTTTAGTACCTACCGTTTGGAAGCCCTTAATAGCTGATGTAGGAATTGAGTTTGCATTGGCAGTACGCGATCCTCAAGGAAATGCAACCACTGGAATTTTAAGAGTGCCCACCACATCAAGTTTTAACGTAAATAATATCAATAACGTAAAATCGAGTGCTACAGGAGGTTCAGATATTTGGGATAGAAATTCATACTTAAATCTATATGTTTGCAACATTTCTGGAGGAATTTTAGGTATCTCACAATTTCCTAACGGATCTGCAACTACAGATGCCATTGCCTTCAGCTATCAATATTTTGGAGATGGCAATGGAACCCTTTCACCCTACAATAAAGGCAGAACAGCCACACATGAAGTAGGTCATTGGTTTAACCTAAGGCATATTTGGGGAGATGACGGTGGAAGTTGTTCTGGATCCGATTTTGTTGCTGACACTCCCAATCAAGGTGGTGAAAACTATGGTTGCTTTACTTTTCCTCTAACTGATAATTGTACAGCCACAGGAAATGGCGTAATGTTTATGAATTACATGGATTATACTGATGATGCATGCATGTACTTTTTTACTACTGCTCAAAAAACAAGGATGTTAGCTGCACTTAACGGACCACGATCTCAGCTTTTCAATTCACTTGGGTTGGTACCTCCTACTGGATTGACCACCGTGGATATTGGTAATTTTGTTCAACTTTACCCTAACCCTGCTCAGGATGTATTAAATATTGATTTTAATTTTAATGAAGTAAGTGATGTAACTCTTACATTGAATAACATTGCTGGACAAGTAGTATTTTATCAACAATACTATCAAGCTCTGGAGAGTAATCAGCAAATTGATATTAGCAGTTTAAATGCAGGTATCTATTTTGCTCAAATTAAAACAAACAATGGCATTGCTACCAAACGCGTAATTATACAATAATTAAAATATATTCAATCAAGCCGTTGCAATAACTTGTAACGGCTTTTTTTTGCTCTTTAAAAAATAGGATTGGCATCTATCTGTTTAAACCTAAGTAATAGTAAGGGCAAGCCTCCACTGGAAGGATCCTGAAAGTAAATCGTCTTAGATGGAGTTTTCTGCTAAGGGTTAATTTTGCTGCTCATCACTTTTTAATCAAAATCTTATGACCAGCACCCCATTTGTATTGATTAATTAGCACGAGAAAACTTTCTATAAACATAAATAAGCTTCCGATGCATTTAACTTTAT
>JBDKJS010000206.1:0-14647 GCA_039806065.1 Bacteroidota bacterium
CCTTATGGCATCAGTGTTTCAAGTCAGGTTGAAGGACCCTTGTTTACACAAGATGCCATTGGTTCTCAATTGGTTTTTACAAAACAAGGTGATCAATGTGTGCTGATGCAACAATACCCCTACTATGATTTATTTGACTTTGACCGTTGCAATGGCGATTTAATTTTTAAAGAGAGAATATTGGCAAGCGATACCCCTTATGCCAATCTAGGTGTTGCCTTTTCTGCCAATGGCAGATATTTATACAGAAGTAGTAGTCAACACATATTACAATATGATACTTATGCTTCAAGTATTGCTTCCACATGCGATACCGTTGCGATATGGGATAGTAGTTTTGCTCCTTTAGGTACTATTTTTTTCATGATGCAGTTAGCACCTGACAATAGGATATATGTAAGTACAGCACAAGGCACCAATGTGCTGCATGTCATCAACAGCCCTGATAGTGCAGGCATGGCCTGCAATGTGGTGCAGCAGGGTTTGGTGCTGCCATCGTACAATGCCTTTAGCATGCCCAACCACACCAACTATGAGTTGGGGCCCATAGATGGCAGCCTGTGTGATAGTTTAGGTTTAAACAATGTAGCAGTCATTAACCAAAGCAATGAAGCAAATAGCGTTACCGTTTTCCCCAACCCTTCGGCATCATGTTTCAATTTTCTTATTCAAAACGAAACGGTGAGCAGTGTAGCGGTTTATAATTTGTTTGGAGAGGTTACCGTTACCAGCACCAAGCCAAATATTAATTTGAGTGGCGAACCCAGTGGAGTTTATCTTTACAGAGTTAAAACAAGGAGCGGGAAGGAGTTTAGAGGAAAGCTGCAGAAATTGTAAAAGGTGAATAGCTGGCCCTGCGGCCCGGGGTGAGCGGATTAGCTGCCGCCAAAAAAAACTTTTTTTGGTGGCACTATGAGCGAAAACCGGCACTGCTGATGATGAGTGGCGGTGGTGGTGATGCCGCCCAAAAGTGGAATATTTAAATTTATGTTGGTTGGGAAGGGGCTATGGTTAGCTGCTAGCGTGCGATGCCCGCTGCAGGCGATCATTGATGGCGGCTCCTATATCGTGGTTGGGTAATTTTTCGGCTAGGATGATATCGAGATTTTGGTCGTCAAGGGTGTGCATGGCGGCATACATTTGCTGGGCAGCTTGGTAAAGGTGGCCATGTGGGCTAAGGATGATGTGGGGCAGGTGCTGCAGGGTTGGTGGCAGGGTTTGAAAGAGTAGAAGTCCAATTTTTTTATTCGCCAGCTGGTTTACCGAGTTTTGAATATTGGTGGTGAGTACAAAGGGAGTACGTGGGGAATAATGGTGTAGCAACTGGCCTGGTGTATTGGGTGTAGATGGCTGATGGGCTAGTTGTAGGGCATTGCAGTAGGGTTGAAGCTGTGCTGCGGTAATGCTTCCTTGGCGGTGAATGGTGATGGTGTGTTGATGGGCTGAAATAATGGTGGATTCAATGCCGAAGCTACAGGGGCCGCCATCTAGTATGTATGGAATAACACCGTTCAACTGCTTGTGAACATGCTGTGCAGTGGTGGGGCTGATGTAGGTAAACTTATTGGCACTGGGTGCTGCTAGGGGAAAGGTGAGTTGTTGCAGTACGGCCGTGGTGAGTGGGTGGGCAGGAAAACGAATAGCTACCAATGGACTGCCAGCAGTGATAAGATCAGATATAAGTGGAGACTTGGGGAGGAGGTAAGTAAGGGGTCCTGGAGAAAAGTGTTGTATCAGTGTTTTAATTACTGGTGGCACATGGGTTACATATTCCGGAAGTTGATCAGGATGGTGCAGGTGTATGATCAGGGGATTGAAGAGGGGGCGCTGTTTGGCTTCAAATATTTTTAGTACCGCATGGTGATCCAGGGCATTGGCTGCGAGACCGTAAACGGTTTCAGTAGGAAGGGCTACCAGCTCACCCTGCTGAAGCCAGTGTGCTGCTGTAGCGGTGTTGGTGCCTATGATGGTGGGTAAGTGTGGTATGGAGTTTTGCATGGTAGTGGAGCTATACTGCCCAATTGATCATGGGCTGTTGGGTGGCGATGAGGTATTGGTTGGTTTTAGAAAATGGTTGGCTGCCAAAAAAGCCACCATGTGCTGAAAGTGGAGAGGGGTGTGCAGATTGAATGATGGAGTGCTTGGAGGTGTTGATGAGTTTAATTTTAGCTTGTGCATATTTACCCCATAGTATAAATACTAAATTATTTTTTGTTTCACTTAAATGCTGGATAACATAATCAGTAAAAGGTTCCCAACCCTTCTGCTGATGTGATCCGGGTTGAAGTGGAGCCACGGTAAGGGTGGCATTGAGTAGCAGCACACCTTGCCTGGCCCATCCGCTAAGGTCCACATTAGCACCACGGTCTATCTGAACATCGCTATGGAGCTCTTTAAAAATATTGCGAAGGCTTGGCGGAGCCTTTTCGCCAAGGGGAACTGAAAATGATAATCCATGGGCTTGTTTGGGATGGTGGTAAGGATCTTGGCCTAAGAGTACCACTTTCACTTGTTGGTAAGGGGTAAGTGCAAATGCCTGAAATACTTGGTGGGCAGGTGGGAAATAAGCTTGGACGGGAGCAGCCAATTGATCTAGAAAATGCGTTAGTTGCTTAAAGCTACTAGCCTCAAGGGCAGGCTGTAATGCTTGCCGCCATGGTGGCGGCAGAGTGGCTACAAAAGCTTTGGTAGAACTGGGCATGATGCGAAAAAATAATGTAGCTGGCGCGTTGAGTGAAGGGTAAAATTTTATATTTGTGCAAAATACCACAACAATTTTTAAGAACCACCGTTAAAATTTAAAATTCTATCCTCGCAATGAAAAAATTAATCTGCTTCACTTTATTGGCTTGCATTATGATGGCATCTTTTGCTTGCAAATCGCATGAGAAATGCCCTGCATATGGCAAGGCTGCTACCACTTCTAGCAAAAAAGCGATTTAATTATTCCATATCTTCTAATGAATCACGGTGAACTTTGTTGATTGCCGTGATTTTTTATTTGTTACATTCACTACATATACACCAGCAGCCAAGGGCATTGGAAGCATGATGGTATGGGAATTGCCAGGAGGCAGGATGGTCTCAAAATGGATAGTGCCTAGGCCACCATGGAGGGTAAGATAGCCGCTGTTGGTAAGGCCTTTTAATTCAAGTTGTTGGTCCTTGTAATAAACGTGAAGGGAAGTATTGCTCAATGGCGGAGCAGCATGGGTGCTCACATTGCAAATGGCTGGTAAGGCTGCTGCTGCAGTAAAAAAATTTCCTGAAAGGGCATACCAATCTTCCCATTGTCCTCCCAATCCGTTGTTCCAATTGCTGAGTTCAAAAAAATTAACCCCATCGCTGGTACCGGGTACTTTATATACTTTTACCGCCTTGCCATTCCTATTCCAGGTGAGTGGCAGATTGGGTAGGCATAACTCAGGTTGAAGGGTGTCTTCACAATTAGCTTGTAAAAAATAAGCAAACTCTTGGTAGGTGGGATAATCGCCATAGACTCGGGCTTTGCCCGTGTGGTCTATGCATACAGCCACATATTCATTGCAAGCAATGCCTTGGATGGGTGTATTAAATGATTGAACAAGCTGGGCTAAAAAACCGAAATGACGGCCTCTGCGGTCGGGACTATCATAATGCGAATCTGTGATGACACCGTGCAGCCAAGGTTGCTCTAAAAAATCATTTGACGCTAGCGTGGCATTGGGATGATAAGGGTTAGCGAGCATAGTAGCACTGGTGATAGTGCCATTTAAGGCAGTGAAAACATGCTGGCCCTGAATGGCCATGCCTGCACTAATACCGCCCACTGGAATTTTTTTTACATTGATCAAGTAGTTGATCACACTGTCAACAGGTGTATTGTGCCAATAGGTATAATACACACCTTGGTCGCCACCGGCAAACCATAGCCCTTCGGCTCCTAATAGCTGCTGTAGTACATAGCCATCATACGAAGCTGCAGCAGTATTGCACCGGATGGTTTGAACAGAGTTGACATTTACTCCCAACTGGCTGTACAGGTAAGCATTGTAACCATTGCTGCCGCTGGTGCGCAGCACCACTATGTCGCCACCACCAGTTTGCTGTAGAAACCACCTCATGGCATCATCCTGCTCGCCAGCACCGCCCATGAGCACACATCCTTGCTGTGTGCTAGTGGTAACATCAGTAGTATCGCCAGTGAAGTAGGAGGTATAGTTTTGAGCTATACTGGCTATTTGTATTATTGTAAAGATGATTAATAGCTTAAATGATTTCATTGAAAGTGTATTTCAAAAATTTGCTTTAGTTCAGGATGCAGGCTAAGACTTACAGGACAGGTGTGCACAGCATGTTCAATAATTTTTTTCTCTTTATCGGTATAGTTATTTGGGGGGAAATGGAGTGCAACGTGCACTTCTGCCACCCTTCTGGGATTAGAGGCCATTACCTTGGTGATCTCTAAATTGGTACCATCCACACTAAAACCGTGTGTGCGGGCTGCAATGCCCACTATAGAAATGGCGCAACTGCCCAATGATGCGGCTAACAAATCAGTTGGACTAAAGGCTTCTCCTTTGCCATGATTGTCTTTTGGAGCATCAGTTAGTATTTCATTGCCTGAGGCAAGGTGTATGGCTTTGGTACGTAATTCACCAAGATAAGTGGTGCGAATGGTTATCATCTTGCAGATTATAAATGGAAATTATATTTTTGAAGTTGAGCGGCATTGGTTACAGTTTTGCGCTTTTGAACAAGCTGCGGTTGTAGCCATTTGGTATCTTTAGTACGAATGTAGGCGGCAGCAGCTGCTCCTGTTTGATAACCCCAAGCAAACATATCGGCCCCAAAGGCTGCCACAGCTCCACGCTTAACCAACCCTTCTTCACTTGTGAATACAGGCACCTGGGCTACATCACAAAGTTGCACTATTATTTCCATCGCACTAAAAACAGTGTTGTCAGGCATCGCAAAAAAAGCATCTACTTTTTTTTGCAAGAGTGCTTTGGTATTTAGCATCACTTCATTCGAGTTGGTTACGGGTTGAGCAATTAATTCAAGCTGCATTTGTTGGCAAGTTTGCTTCATATGGTTAAGTGCTTGCATGGATTGAGGCTCCGATTGATTGTATATAATGCCCAGTCTAGCTACATCTGGTTTTAACTGCTTCATGAGCATAAGGCTGGTGTCTAAATAAGCATGTGTTTCATAAACACCACTTAGCTGCGCAGGCCAGCGACCATTTTTCTGGGTAATCTGTGCAATCTCTGCTGAAGGTGACACCATCATGAAAACAGGAATATGATCATTTTTATTGAGGGCAGTTAGGGTGCTGAGCGTTGGACATGTAGCTATGAGAAGTGGTTGTTTGGATTTTAAATAGGCATCAGCTTGTAAGAGTGCTGCTCTATCGTTTTGGGCATTTCTATAAATGATGGTGATGTTTTTTTTTGATTCACTGTAACCACTATCGGCAAGTGCTTTATAAAATCCATCTTTGGCCTGTGCCAATGTTTCATCTTGCAATAAATCTAAAAAAGCTATCACCGGTACTTGGTTTTGTTGAGCCTTATTGCAATGAAGGAGTGATGCCATGATGGCAAGCAAGCATAGCCACCTTTTAATGAAATGAAATTTAATTTGATTCATAAAATTTTACACAAAGTACAATTTATATAATGATGAAAGAAATCTATCGATCAAAAGACCCTATCTTTGCCAATATGAGTCAAACTTTTAATCCTAACGATCCCGGAACTGCCGATAGCAATATATTTGGTTTGCCCTACCTCCCTGAAGCAGCTGATGTGGTTATTCTCCCACTCACTTGGGAAGCTACCGTGAGCTATGGCGCAGGCACTGCTAATGGTCCAAAAGCTGTATTGGAAGCCAGCAAACAAATAGACCTCTTCCATCCTGAAATAAAGGAGGTATGGAAACACACCATAGCCATGGACACCTTAGATGATGCCATGCACCTGATGAGTACCAATACCCGAATCCATGTGGATGCCATCATTGCCCAATTGACCAATGGCGAAGCAGCAGATCATGAAAAATTAGCACAAGTAAACCAAGCTTGCCAATGGATGGTTGATCAAGTAAAGCAAAAGGCACAGCAATGGATGGCAAAAGGAAAAATAGTGGTGGGATTGGGTGGCGACCACAGCACCCCTTTAGGACTAATGCAAGCGCTAGCCGAGGAAACAACTTTTGGCATTTTACAAATTGATGCACATTGTGACCTTCGCAATGCATACGAGGGCTTTAAATATTCACACGCTAGTGTAATGTACAATGCCTTGAAAGAAAAGAACATCATTGCACTCACACAAGTGGGCATTCGCGATTACTGTCAAGAAGAGGTTACATTTGCTAATAATGATAAAAGGGTCCGGCTATTCACTGATCGCGAAATGCGATTTCACCAAATGGAAGGCCGCACCTGGGCACAGCAGTGTGACATCATTATCAATACCCTTCCACAAGATGTATTCATTAGCTTTGATATAGATGGTCTCAGCCCTGATCATTGTCCTAATACCGGAACTCCAGTGCCTGGCGGTCTTAGCTTTCAAGAGGTAAATTATTTGTTTACCAAACTGGCCAAATCAGGAAAAAAAATTATAGGCTTTGATTTGAATGAAGTTTCGCCAGGCGATACTCACGACTGGGATGCCAATGTAGGTGCAAGAGTACTCTTCTTGCTTTACACAACGCTACTGCTCAATAAGCAAAAATAGAGATGATGCAATTGCTACTGACTACTCTTAATGCTAAATACATTCACACCAACTTGGCAATCCGGTTGCTCTATCAGCTGAATAAGAACAAGGGCAATGTATCATGGAAAGAATTTACCATTAAGCAAACTGTAGCTGAAATTGTGCAAGTGTGCATGGGGTATGATGTAATTACTTTTAGCTGTTACATATGGAATATTAATCAAACACTTGAGGTAGCAAAAGCCTTAAAAGCGATTAACCCAGAAATTAAAATTGTTCTTGGAGGGCCTGAAGTTAGTTACGATTGGCAAGAGGTATTACTATTAACCTATGTTGATTTTATTATCGTAGGTGAGGGGGAAATTCCATTCTCCTATTTTTTAGAAAATTATCCCAATTT
The DNA here is from genome assembly GCA_039806065.1 of Bacteroidota bacterium. Taxonomy (GTDB): domain Bacteria; phylum Bacteroidota; class Bacteroidia; order AKYH767-A; family 2013-40CM-41-45; genus JBDKJS01. Next base: position 7,108 of record JBDKJS010000206.1, read on the forward strand.
GAAAGATGCTACCAACATAGCTTACAAATACAATGGTCAAATTTTCTTTCGGGCCGATTCCGTGAGTTTCGATTTAACCAATTATGACCAGTGCTTACCCTATGTAGATGATGACCTGCCTTCACTCAAACATAAAATACTTTATGTGGAAAGTAGCAGAGGCTGCCCTTACAAATGTGAATTTTGCCTGGCTAGCTTGGATAACAAAGTACGGCAATTGCCAATTGAAGCTATTAAGAAGAATTTATTATTCTTAATGCAACACGGATCTACCATCAAATTTTTAGATCGCACTTTCAATGTAAGAAAAGATTTTACGATCGATATTTTTCAATTTATACTTGCCAACCACCAACCCGGCAATGTATTTCAGTTTGAGATTACCGCTGACATTGTACATCCTGATATCATTAAGTTTATTGAACAAAATGTGAGACCTGGTATTTTTCGTTTTGAAATAGGTATTCAAACAGTGAATCAAAAGGCCAATCTTGCGGTAAGTAGAAAACAAAACTTTGAAAAGACTTCCAGCATCATCAAGCAGCTGCAACCTTACATTGCCATGCACCTCGATTTAATTGTGGGGCTCCCTCATGATTATTGGGATGATATCAAAGATAGTTTCAATCAGGTTTTGAAATTACATCCAATGGAATTACAATTGGGCTTTTTAAAATTTTTGAAAGGCACACCAGTTAGGCAAAAGTACTTAGAGCATGGTTATGTCTTTGATGAAAAGGCGCCCTATCAAATCAAGCAAAGTAATTTTCTATCAACAGCTGATCTACAACAGTTAACCTTGTTAGAAGCCGCCTTGGAAATTTATTGGAACAAACCCAGAGCAATTTCCTTGCTCAAATACATCACCAAGCACCATGATGCGTTTGACTTTTTACTCCAATTGGGTAATCGATTTGCTGCTACACATAGCCTGCATGCGTATGGATTAAAAGAGGTGTACCAAATATTGAAAGATGAACTAGATGCCGCTTATGCTCATCGCCCCGTGTTTAAAACCTTGGCAGCTATTGATTATCACTTGCAACATAAAGTCAAGCCCTATGATTTGTTTGAAGTAAGCTTACCGAAACAAGCCCACTTCGAATGTTTAGAGCAACTTCAGCTCAACGCTCACCTTTATAGATTTGCCATTATCCCCATAGATCACGAGGCTATAAAATTTTTAAACATAGTTCCATTGCTTGATCAATATTTAGTCATTCAATTTAATGGAAGGGAGAACCCAATTATTCTCAACCAATTGCAATCGGTTGGTCCTTCTTTGAGTGATTTGGTTGTCAGGTAAAAATAGTTTTTTCAACAAATGGCAATCCCTACTTTGCAAATTGTATTTTGCAAGTAGTTTCTATAAGCACCTTTTTAGACAATGAAATTTAGTCACCTACACGTACATACCCAGTTTTCACTGCTTGATGGAGCGGCCAGTATCAATGCGCTTTATAAAAAAGCCATAGCAGATCAAATGCCTGCTATTGCCATTACTGATCATGGAAACATGTTTGGTGTGTTTAATTTTGTAGCCACTGCTGGTAAATACAATACAGATGTAAATCCAGCTATAAAGCCAATCATCGGCTGCGAACTTTATGTAGTAAACGATAGGCATAAGAAACAGTTTACAAAAGACGATCGAGATAAAAGGTGTCATCAACTGTTATTGGTGAAAAATGCCGAAGGCTATAGGAACCTTGTAAAGCTATGCTCATTAGGGTTTATTGAAGGGCTGTACTCTAAGTATCCAAGAGTAGATAAAGAGTTAATTATGCAATACCACAAGGGATTAATTGCTACCACATGTTGCCTAGGTGCCTCAGTTCCTCAAGCTATTCTTAAAAAAGGAGAAGCAGCCGGTGAGGCTGAATTTAAGTGGTGGTTTGATCTTTTTGGCGAAGACTATTATGTGGAAATTCAGCGACATGGAATTCCGGAACAAGATCAAGTAAATGCCTTGCTACTTAAATGGGCTCAAAAATATAAAGTAAAAGTAATTGCCAGCAATGATTCCCATTATGTGGACGAGGCAGATAGCAATGCGCATGATATTCTACTTTGTGTAAACACAGGTGAAAAGCAAAGCACTCCTAAAGCCATTGATGATGGTGATGATGAATCGGTGGCGCGAGGCAAGCGATTTGCATTTTATAACAATCAGTTCTATTTTAAATCCACTAAGGAAATGATGGAACTTTTTCATGATGTTCCGCAAAGTATTGATAATACCAATGAGATTGTGAGTAAAGTTTCTCATTTGAAATTGAAACAAGACATACTACTCCCACATTTTACTGTTCCATCCGGATATTTAACCCAAGATGCTTACCTACGGCATCTCACCATGCAAGGTGCTGCATCGCGCTATCAGCAATTAACAGCTGAAATTGAAGAACGATTGAATTTCGAATTGCAGGTTATTGAAACGATGGGCTTTGCAGGATATTTTTTAATAGTAGCAGATTTTATTAAAGCCGGAAGAGACATCGGTGTGTTTGTAGGTCCAGGAAGAGGGTCGGCTGCAGGCAGCGCTGTGGCTTATTGTATTGGCATTACAAATATAGATCCTATAAAGTATAATCTACTCTTCGAGCGTTTTCTCAATCCAGAACGAAAGTCCATGCCAGATATCGATACCGATTTTGATGATGAAGGTCGTCAAAAAGTAATCGATTATGTAGTGGAAAAATATGGCCGAAACCAAGTGGCTCAAATTGTTACATATGGTACCATGGCAGCCAAATCAAGTATTAAGGATGTGGCAAGGGTGATGGATTTGCCACTAGCCGATGCCAATGCTTTGGCAAAACTAGTTTCCGACAGACCTGGGGTTTCCCTAGGCCGTTTGATGAGTGCGCCACTCTCGGGCGAAAATGGGCTTGACCAAAAAGAAGGATTGCAAAATGAGGATATTCAAAATGCTGAACGCCTGCGGCAAATAGCGAAAGGTGCCGATCTGCAAGCCGCAGTGCTTAAAGAGGCCTTGGTTCTAGAGGGATCTGTTAGAGGAACTGGCATTCATGCTGCGGGTATTATCATTGCCCCTAAAGATTTGACAGACATAGTTCCTGTGTGCACCAGCAAGGAAACCAATCTACTAATTACACAATACGAAGGAAAAATAATTGAGGATGCAGGTGTAATAAAAATGGATTTTCTTGGATTGAAAACACTGTCGATACTTCGCGATGCATTGGTGTTGATAGAGCAAAATCATGGTATAAAGATAGACATAGACACCATTCCATTAGATGATTTTAAAACATTAGAATTATTTCAAAAAGGATTTACAGTTGGAGTTTTTCAATTTGAAGCTGAACATTTGCAACCCATACTTAGGGATATGAAACCCGATTGCTTCGAAGACTTGATAGCACTCAATGCACTTAACAGGCCTGGCCCTTTGGCCTATATCCCTAGTTTTATTAGACGTAAGCACGGGCGCGAACCTGTTTCCTACGATTTGCCAGAGATGGAAGAATACCTTAAAGAAACCAATGGTATCACCGTGTATCAAGAACAGGTGATGCTTCTAGCACAAAAATTGGCTGGATTTAGCAAAGGCAAAGCTGATGGATTGAGGAAAGCAATGGGCAAAAAAAATAAGGCTGAATTAGATAAGCATAAGAACGATTTTATAACTGGTGCTAGCAATGCTGGCCATCCAATTGATAAATTGGAAAAGATTTGGACTGATTGGGAAGCGTTTGCCAGTTATGCCTTTAATAAATCGCATTCCACTTGTTATGCATTTGTTGCCTTCCAAACGGCATACCTCAAGGCTCACTACCCAGAAGAATTTATGAGTGCAGTGCTCACCAATAATCTAGCAAATATAGACAAGATCACTTTTTTCATGGATGAGTGCAAGAGAATGGGCTTGGCGGTTTTAGGTCCTGATGTGAATGAAAGTGAATATAAATTTTCAGTTAACAAGAAACGACAGATTAGATTTGGACTTGGTGCAGTAAAAGGAGTAGGGGAGGCTGCTGTTGAAAGCCTTATTAACGAACGTAAGTTAAATGGTGCCTACACCTCTGTATTTGACCTGGTGCAAAGAATTAATTTAAGAAGTGCCAATAAGAAAACTTTTGAAAGTATGGTACTAGCTGGAGCATTTGATGGATTTGAAAATTTGCATCGTGCCAATTACTTCGTTAAAGATAAAGATGGTTTTACATTTCTCGAAAAATTATTGCGGTTTGGTGCACAAGCGCAAGAGAATAAAAATAGCGCACAAGTTTCTTTATTTGGCGATGCCACTGATGCTGCCATGCCAGTCCCTCAGATCCCTTTTGCCGATCCATGGGATATTCTCCAAAAATTAAAGTTTGAAAAAGAAGTTGTGGGTTTTTATATCAGCGGGCATCCGCTTGATTTATTTAAATTTGAAATTACTCATTTCATTCCAAACTCCATTAGTGAAACTAAAACAGATAATCCTATCCAGGGAAAGGAACTTTTTTTATGTGGTATGATAACTGAAGTAAACAATGGAATTTCTAAAAATGGCAGCCCATTTGGAACATTTGTATTAGTAGATTATTCTGACAGTGCCAAGTTTACCTTGTTCGGAAAAGATTTTGCTGCCATGAGTGGTTTTGTTACTCTTAATTCATTTGTGTGTATAAAAGGTAAGTTTGCTCCTAAGTTCTATAATGCTGATCAAATTGAATTTAAAATAAACAGTATATTTTTATTGAGTGAGCTTCGAGAAAAAATGCTTAAGAATATTACCATTAAAGTTGACCTCGATCGCATCACCGATGATTGGATTGACAGGGTGGATGAAATTTTTAAAGAAGCACAGCAAGGTGCCATTGGTAAAACCGCTGTAAAAATTAAAATTGCCGATCCACAAAATAATATTTCTGTTACTTTGCCAAGTAGAAAGTATGCCGTGAATGCTAGCAATAACTTGATAGCGCAATTAGAAGAATTTTCTGTGGTAGAATACAATGGTTAACCTTTTTCACAATTGAATGTTTAGTTGGATATGAATAAACAATTAATAGTGGCGTTGTCTATCATACTTTGTATGGCTGTAGGTGGAGCTAGTAGTGCACTCACTAATGTTGATTTGCTCCAATATCTTCCCACCTTAAGGCAACCCTCGTGGCAACCTCCTAATTGGGTGTTTGGCCCGGTATGGACGCTACTGTACCTATTAATGGGTATTGCCCTTGGCAATGTTATTAATACCGCTGCTCCCACCGGCTATAAAAAGAGTGCTATATTGGTTTTTGCAGTGCAATTGCTCTTGAATTTTTTTTGGAGCATCATCTTTTTCAAGTGGCAATCGCCCAAGTGGGCTTTAATCGAAATCATTTTTCTACTAGTTGGCATTCTTTGGACCATCTTCAAATTTGATGGTATTTCAAAAACCGCTGCTTGGTTAATGGTGCCCTATGCTGCGTGGGTCAGTTTTGCAACGCTATTAACTGCCACTTTGTTTTGGATGAATAGATAGAATGGTCTATTATAAATGGAAGGATAGAATTTATTTTGCTATTCTACAACAACTTTAAACCTTCTGATCTTATCTCCTTCGATAGCTGCCAACAAATACCATCCTGGAGGGGTTCCTCTAAAATCAATGCTGTGATTACTATAGGTTTCTTTCATTACTTGGCCATTTACATTGATGAGCTGCACTCGTATGGGGCTTGATAAACTAGCGTTGAAAAAATATAACCCATCACTTCGTGTGGGGATGATGTTCAATCTCTGGTCTGTTAGTGGGTTAATTCCTATAGCTTGCATATTCCATGGATCAGTGGGTGAGGGGCCACCCCAAATTTTATAGGCCAGATAAGGATTATCAATGAACGGATTTCTATTTCCTTGAAATTGCTCCATCAAATTATTTCTGTTCATTTCGTATGGTGATACACTGTCTGCTTCATTCCAGTATAAAAATAAATCTGGCATGTCGCCATATGGTGCTATGCTTGATGGTCCTGCTCCAACATTGTTTGGTTGACATTGGAAGTTGTAGCGCAAATACATGTACATGATCATTCTGGCTACATCACCTTTCCATTCATCACCAGGGTAAAAATTGCCATTGACCAATACACCGGCATTGCCACTCCCTAAATCAAACGGCCTATTGCTTCTACTTGAATTCATTTGATTGTCTATGCTTCTTAAACAATGTGCATCCGCTCCAGCAAATTCAAAACCAAGATTGGGCGTGCCCAAGGATCGAGGATATACATGTTCTCTTACCCAAAGGCCATTGCAGCTGCTTGTAGTACAATTGAGCCACCAATTTCTACTTCTATCGTTTTGGCTTGTGGCATCATTGTCGTCATAACCATAAATCAATAGTACTTTTGAAGTATCGTTGGGGTCAAGGTCGGTCTGTTTTAATACATTCCAAACATCAGGAGTGTAAATAAGCGTAATGGAATGTGTATTGGTTATTAGTTCAGATAGTTCTTGTTTCAAGCTATCGCCATTCAAGCTAAAATCAATGGTACTATAATAAGCCGGGATTTGTGCCGTGCCAAACCATGTTACAGGCAGGAGAAAAACTAGTAAAATAATTTTTTTCAATTTGGTAAAAGTCTTAATCTACTATACACTTAATAGGGGAAATAGTTTCCTTCCCAGTGGCCGATTGTAAGAAAGAACCTCACAATTGATCGAATGATGGATTGACCTATGAGGCGAACATTTTAGTACTTTAAGGGTTTAAATTTGAAGGTCGAACAAATCACCTTTGTCCACGTTCATAAGTTGCATTCACGGGTTGATGATCGAGAGTGAATTATTGACCAAAATTTGACTAAAAATGCCATTGATTTTAAGAGCTAGTTGCGCTATCTTTATACCACTTATTTTTTGCCATGATAAAGTTTTTTAAAACGGTATTTTTTCTTTTGCTTTTTGTATACAATGCAAAGGCAACACATATTGTGGGTGGCGAAATTTATTACACCTACCTTGGTGGCAATAGCTATGAAATAAAGTTGTTGGTTTATAGAGATTGCTTTAATGGCCAAGCCCCATTTGACAACCCAGCGAGCATCGGTTTTTTTGATAGTAATTTTAATCTTGTGACAGATGTTTTTGTAAATATTACCACTCAGGGTAACATTGCCAATACCATCACCTCTCCATGCCTTACGCCACCTAGTAATGTATGTTATGAATTTGCCGAATACAATACCGTGGTTAGCCTTAATATCCCTAGCGGTGGGTTGCAAGTGGTGTATCAACGCTGTTGTAGAAATAATTCTATCATCAATTTGGTACAGCAACAGGGTGCTACTTATACCACCACTATTCCTGATGTGGCTGTGGTGCCAGTGAATAGTAGCCCTCAGTTTAATTTGTTGCCCTCAACATTTATTTGTCAAAATGCACCATTTAGATTTGATCATGCTGCTACTGATGCCGAAGGCGACTCCTTGGTATATGAACTTTGCGCCCCCTTTGATGGTGCTAGCAGCTTTAGCCCGCAACCTCAACCTCCTGATCCCCCTCCCTATAATACCATCGTATTTCAACCTCCTTATTC
>JBDKJS010000207.1:0-5167 GCA_039806065.1 Bacteroidota bacterium
TATTTTTAAAAAAGGTCAGTCACTACTGGCCTTTTTTTATTTTTACCAATCTATAACTCCATTTTATGAAGCAACTCTTGTTATCGTTGGCCTTATTAGTCGCAAACCAAAATATTAGCGGTACTACCTACTATGTAAATTTGAATGCAACAGGCAATAATTCAGGAACCAACTGGACAAATGCATTCATAGATTTGCAAACAGCAATCAGTGTTGCAGTTTTTGGTGATCAAATTTGGGTAGCTGCCGGCCAATATAAACCCACCTCTTCTAACGATAGAACAATCTCTTTTGTGCTTAAGGATGGTGTAAATATCTATGGAGGTTTTATCGGGACTGAAACCACTTTGGCTCAACGTGATTTTAACCTAAACATAACTAGTTTAAACGGTGACATTGGCGCTGCTGGCGATAATCAAGACAATAGTCACAATGTAGTAAGGGCGAATAATATCTCATCTAATATTACCTTGGATGGCTTTAGAATAATAAATGGATACAGTGGTAGTGGATACAATGGTGGGGGACTTAGAATAACCAACACACTTAGTGGCAATGTTCTCCTTAAAAATTGTTTCATTTATAATAATGTGGCCACTACTTATGGAGCCGGTCTGTATACAGCTGGCGCTAATGTTAAGATAGAAAAATGTGAATTCGTAAATAATCAAACTGATGGTGGGAGCGGAGGGGCCATCTGCAATGGCAATAATAATGGAGGATATTCTATAATTGAAATCATAGATTCGAAATTTAAAAATAACATTGCTAGGGTAGGTGCCTGTTTGTATAACACGGTGGACTATAATTCATTGATCATAGACAGGTGCATTTTTACTAATAATACTGGAGAAATAAGTGTTATGGAGATCGATTATTTTACCAATTGTAAACTTCTAAATTCTTATTGGATAGGAAATAAGATTGATGATTTTAGTGGTAACCTATTACATGTAACTTCATCAGCTATTAGCCCTGGCCAATTTGAAATGACCAATTGCCACTTGGTTCATAATTTTAATGTTTATATTAATACCATTCAGGCTCCTATCATAGAATTGTTAAGGAGTAATTATAAAATACAAAATTGCTTGATTTATGGCAATACAACTTTTAACGGTGTTCAAATTAATGCAATTGCACAAGCAGCTAATAGTTTAATTGAAGGTGGTTATTCAAATGGCATCAGTATCATAGATCAAGATCCACTGTTTATAAATCCTTACATCGGTATCACTAATAATTTTGATGCCACCCTTTATGATTATCATCTGCAAAATGCTTCGCCAGCTATTAATACTGGCAATAATGGATTTGTTTTGGCACAACATGCATTTGATCTAGACTCACTCAATCGAATTCAAGGAACAATAGTTGACATGGGGTGCTATGAATCGTTAAGTGGGTTGGGTTTAGAATTGGTAAAAGATGACTACCCGTTTTTTTGTTATTACCTTAAACAAGATCATTCAATAAGGTTTTTAGATTCACCATCAGGGCAAATCAGGATTTTTGATATTCAAGGCAAACTCGTTTACGATCAAATGATCTATCAAAATGAAATGGCAGTGCTACTCAGGCAAGGAATTTATTTTATTCAACTGCAGGATGGAGCTACACAACGAATCTTAATTGAATAACTAAATTAAAATTCAAATCTTATTTGCGCCTTCAATTCTGATCTGATATTTGAATTGATTTCATCTAATCCACTTCCTATTACTGATCGGTCGTCAAAAACAGTGGTAGCGTATCTAATCCAGCAATCTATACCTTTCTTTATTTTATAACGAATATTGGCATAAACTCTGGAGCCTCTCCCGCTATAAGCTGGAATAGAATAGGCATATAGCACATCATTTTCAAAAGCATAAATTCGGGTGTCAAAAACAGGAGCATCAAATAGGATGAGCCTGGCGTTAAAACTAACCTTACTTTGAAGTGGCTTATAAGACAAATCTTGATAAACCATAAATCCTTCGCTACCATTAAATCCACCTTGGCTGGATTTAGACATTTCTACCCTATTTGCTAGCCATACTGATGAAGATATTTTGTATTTAATGTTAAATCTATAATTGTCTAATCGCTGGTTTACGACACTTGTAATAAACTCATCGTCCTCATAAAAATTGGATGGACGATTTCTAGTTCTGTATCTTAAGTATGCTTCAAAAGTTCTGTTAGGTGTATAGGTAATTTGCCCGAGTAGGTCGGTGCCATCACTTGGAGCATCTACTAAATATTTTAGCCAAGGAAATTGAAATTGATCATAGAAAAAATTGATATTCAAGTAACGATTGGGTTTGATATTGATTCCAGTATAGAATCCTTTTTCATTAGCATTGCGCGTATTTTCACCAAAGCCATTGCTTCTTAAGGCTTGGTAGTTTTTTTGGTAATTACGGTAGAGCAAACTCATACTTACTTTGGGGTCTAAACTCACCAGTGCCCCATGTACCTGTGCTATTCCGCCATTACTGCTTCGAGCTATTTCACCATACACGTGTATGTTTCTGTATAAATAGCTATAATCCATGCTTAAGTTACTGTTGTTATCATCATTAAACTCAAATTGATTATAAAGGCTCAATCGCCTGCTTAATTTTCTATTATACTTCATGGTAGCCAGGGTCATTCCCAAATTCCAGTTCTTGCTTTTTAGTTGTAAATGGGTGCCAGCAATATCCTCTTTAAGAATATTCTTATTCTCTAATTCACTTTTGGTTCGGTGAAATCCTGTTATGATCACACTAGAAATGCCCAGTTCATCATTATTAATACTGCTATCTGATGGAACATTAGCATCTAATGAATTGCTTGCAATAAAAATATCAGCACTAAATTTATTTTTCCCCAAACTAATGGCAGCGCCTCTGAGGAAAATATTTTCATCCACGCTGGTATAAGGTATAAGGCCACGTCCATTGCGTTTGATATTGATTGCATCGCCTGATTTGCCAAAGGCAAGTCCTGCCCATAATGCCAATCCTTGACCATACTGCACTTGATAGTCGCCAATAGCGATGGCTTTAATTATTTTATTAGGCCTGTAAAATATATGAAAACTATTAAAGTCAAATCCGCCCTTCTGCGACCCCTTAAAAAATTCTTCACCTGCATCTTTCTCACCAGTATAGCCTATTGAGAGCACATTGCTGTATGTGTGACGCATTCTCGTAAATATTTTCACCCTACTACCCAAGTATCTATTCGTATCATTTGTTGAAAAATCTTTTGGTGAAAATCCGCGAGCTTCTTCCAGCACAGACTGGAATCGTGTGAATAAAGAAGTTTTGCCCTCAGTAAATATTGATTTAAAAGAAATTGGAAAATTGGTACCTTCATTTCCTATCGTTACAAAAGGTAGGATATTATAAATAGTACTTAAGTCAAAATGTTTAATGGCCTGTAGTTCCTGAATAGCAAGCAGTGGCCCGTTGTCTTGGATATGCGCCAGCAGCGAATTTATTTGTAGATCATTTAACAGATAAAAATCTTCTAGCGTTTCTCTATTAGTTTTGTTTAAATTGATCGGATGGTTTCGGAAGTATTCTGTTTTCTCTAATAGATTGGTAAAATCAATTTCAGCATCACTGCCTCCGGCAATTATTTCTACTTTTTGTTCAGTGCTTTCATCTTCGGGAGTTTGAGAGAAAACTAGGGTACTGGTAAAAAGAAATATAACAAGTAAAAACTTCATGGAATTACCTTTTTGAAGATTGATAAACCAACCCTAGCTGAGGACTAAAACCAAGTGTTTGATGGTATGATGTACTCACTTCAATACTAAGGTTATTTACCTTATACCCAAATCCGAAACTGAGCAACGAAGGATTAGTAGCTAATCCAATTCTTATTTCCAACTGCTGTATTGGCGAATAAGCTACACCTGTTTTAAACATCAGAGATTGTTCGGTGTCTTTTTGAACTTCGGAGGTAATTTGAAGTTTTTTAGAAAATTGATAAAGAGCGCCAAACCTAAATACGGTAGGGATTTTTTCATTACCACCTGCTACCAAATCAGCTCGCTGAGGATTGAAGATATGAGTACCTATTGTTAAATTTTTTAACGGTTTGGCCATCAATCCAAGTTCAATCGTAAATACATTTCTACTTCCATAATTATCTGCTATGAAAGTACTCAAATAATCAAGCTGTACACCAGCAGCTAGTTTTGGGCTTAATTTTTTTCCGTAAGCTAATCCAATCTTTGTTTCATTATAATTTTGGTAACCAAATTGCCAAGCCGTAATTCCAAAAGTGCCCGTTTTTTTTGTAGGTAGTTGTACAGAAAGTGCTCGTAAGGCCAATTCTTTAGTATAAAATTTTTGCTCATAACTGAGTGCACCACTCCATTGATCGATGAATCCCAGTCCTGCTTGATTATTACTTGCACTCCAAGCATCACTAGCAGCCACTGCAGCATTGCCCATAGCAGAAGCTCGCGTACCTATTACATAGAAATCTACTGCTTGCGAAGTAGAAATCTTACACATTAAAGTGATTAGTAAAATACTTGCTTTTATTTTAAACTTCATTTGCCTAGGAGTTTCAATTTTAAATGGTAATGATAAGTATTTTACAGTTGATTGCCAATGACTTTATTTTTTAAAGCTTCTTTAAATGCAATTATTCTGTTAGTCAATGCTACATCATGGGTAGCTAGAATTTGTGCTGCCAAAATCCCTGCATTCTGTGCAGCGTTGAGTGCAACTGTAGCTACTGGCACACCATTAGGCATTTGTAGAATGGATAATATACTATCCCATCCATCTATAGAATTACTTGATTTTACCGGTACACCAATAACTGGTAGGTGTGTCAATGAAGCTGTCATGCCGGGCAAATGTGCTGCCCCACCTGCGCCTGCAATAATTACTTTAATTCCATTGAGATGAGCCTGCTGTGCATAATCAAACATGAGTGCGGGTGTTCGATGTGCCGATACCACCTTCATTTCAAAAGGAACTTCGAGCGTTTTTAAAACCGTAGCGGCTTCGCTCATGATGGCTAGGTCGCTTTTGCTCCCCATAATAATTCCTACCATATTATTTTTATATTATTTGCTAATTATATTTATTTTGTTTGATAAGTGCTTTGCTGTAGCAATAGCATCGGCTACTTCCTCTCTTACCACGGTAATGTGTCCCATTTTACGAAATGG
>JBDKJS010000208.1:0-4871 GCA_039806065.1 Bacteroidota bacterium
TGCAAGGCGAACTTCAGTTAGAAAATGGATTGAAGCTAGGCAGTGCCATGCCCATTAAATACCAAGCAGCCACAGCATCACAAAAAGAAATATTGAGCTTTGGTGCAGCACCTAATAATGGCCTTAGCAGCATTACCTGCAACCCCACGGTAAATGTGGCACCACTTTATCAATTTAATGGCAGCATACAGCTGCATGGCACTAACCCGGCAGGGCTCAATGTAATGGAAGTGGGATTTGATGGAGCCAATAGCATCATAGAGTCGGCAATAAATAGTACTAACCATACCGATAACAGATTGCTGTTAAACTACTATTGTGGTAGGGATGTGTTTATTGGTAATTTGACCAGTGGAGATTTAACAGCCAATCATAATTTAAATGTGATTGGAAAAATTGGAATAGGCATAAGTCATCCATTATTTAAGTTAGACATTGTTGGGGCTTTAGGTGATAACGGAATCTGTGTAAGCACGTACCATTCTAACCATTCCTATGGATATGGAGTCAAACAAGTATGCAATGACCCACATACTAAATCATTCGTTACGGAACTAAATGGAACAACTAATTTTCTAGTCTATGGCAATGGAACTGTTTTTGCTCGTGAAGTTTTTGTAAAAGTGGGTACACTTGGAGATTTTGTTTTTGAAAACAATTACAACCTAATTTCCATAGATGAACTTTCTAAATTTATAACTAAGCATAAGCATTTACCTGGCGTTCCTTCAGCTATTGAGGTGCAAAGAAATGACATGAATGTAGGCGAATTTGTCAATATCTTATTGCAGAAAACAGAAGAACAGGCACTGTATATAATTAAACTTCAAGAGCAAATAAATGAATTATATGATATAATAAAGAAATGATGCACGATGAAAAAAATATTACTACTCATATTTGTTTTACAAAATTTTTCAGGATACAGCCAAAATGTATCGATAAAAGGGAAGCAATTTTTTGATCCTTCCAATAATGCTTTCTTTCCAATTATTTGTAATTACAATGGATTCATTACCCTAGATGAAGGATCAACATCTAGTTATCATTTCACCAACCATCCATATTATGGAGAAACAGGATTTTGTGAATGTTCAACGCAAGTTAGCTGCGATGCTGTATTATTGGCTGATTTTGAACACATGATTAGCATGGGTTTTAATGCAGTAAGATTAGCGGGTGTATATCCTAAATTTTATAACCAACCACAAGGTGGGCCAGGGTTGGGTGTCCCAGTTAATGTTAATAATCAATGCTATTGGGTAGAAGGCAAATTACCCATCCCTTACCCATGTGCAGGTAGTAGCAGTGCAGATTTGCTTATAAACAGCTATAAGAAAGCACTTGAGATTGCTGCGCAATGTAGCAAACCATTTTATGTAATTCCTTTAACTTGGGGGCAGGATCTGGAAAACACAAATTTTGATGCTAACGTTAGGGCTGCCTATTTAGATTTTTTAAGTTACCTTGCACAAAGCCTTACAGGATATCCATACTTAGATAGACTTTTGGCGATTGACCTTTTTAATGAGCCATGTTATCATTTTAGGGATCCTATTAATAAGCAAGCAGTATGCTCCATGGTAAGTGAATGGCACGATGCTATTAAAAGTTATTTACCCAATGCGCTTATTACTATTGGAAATTGTTGGGATGATATTTATAATTTTGATGCTGCTGTAATGAAATTAGATTTTATAATGCCTCATTTTTATCCTCAAACCATAGTGCATAACCAGTATATAGGTGCTGCCAATAGTCAACATCAAATCAAAGCTGCTATGCGATGGATGAATGAAACTTATAAAATGCCGTGGGTAGTAGGCGAAACTGGATTTAAAGCCGCTGGAAATTATTCCCCTTTAGATGGAATGGATGGAAGCACAGCCGAACAAGCTGCTTATGGACTATTTTCTTTAGACATGGCCAGACACTGTGGCGCATCAGGTTATGGCTGGTGGTCCTTTCAAGATTTGCATTCCGCTGAACCACCTCCTAAATTTGGATTGGCTTTTTATGGATTGTTAGAACGCGATATTTCTTGTGACCCCTGCACTCCGGTTGAAAAACCAGTGGTAGATGTTTTTAGGAATTATGCCTACCCTGAGGTGGATGAAGCGCAATGTTTCTTAGACCCACCCGCTTATTATGACCCTTTGGGCAATGCTGCATTGAACGCATCAGGGCTGAATGCCGTAACAGGAAGGGTAACCGATGAAACCACCGGTGAAGGAATTGAGAATGCATTGGTGGGGGGGAGTAGTTGGACACGAACAATAACTGATGGAAATGGTAATATTTTAGATGAAGAGGGGTATTTTGCTTATACCTTTTCTGATATCGATGGGAATTACACTTTAGTACCTTACAATTACTTTGATCCAGTTGACCACCGCTTGCCCTTTATCAAAGCAAGCGCAGCAGGTGCTGAAAGAGAAACTGCAGGAAACTACTATAGTGCTGATTATTTGCCGGATGGGTTGAGCACCATCAATTTTCAACTAAGGCGAAACATGCCAGCTGAGAATGTTAGCCTTTCAGGCATTTCCTATCCACCCACTGCTACAGTGAACAGAGAAAGCAATAACAGCATTGAACTAAGCAATGTATATTTGTTTTCGCAATCAGGCTCAGGCACACAAATGAATCTGGTGGCAAGAAATGAGATAAAGGTGAGCAACACTTTTCAGGCTCCCTTGGGCAGCTATGTGCATTGGAGCAATGCACCGGTGGTGAGCGATTGTATGGACTTTGACCAATACCTTCGAAAAAGAAATTTGACAACTGACATAGAAACAAAAAACGAAGTAGATGTAAATGAGCTTGATCTTCGTTTTTTTGTTGCAGGTAAATTTGATTTTATTTTGATGCCCAACCCTGCACACACCTTTATAAATCTTAAATTAATTAATAGCGTGGCCATTAAGTCAACATGCTTTGTTCGAAGTGCTATGGGGGCTGCTTTGCTTCAGACAGAAATAACAGGAAATGAACATTTACTCAACATCGATGGCTTACCAAGCGGAGTTTATTTCATCACTCTTGTTCAAAATCAAAATTCAATCACTAAAAAATTTATTATCCTATGAAAAAGCACATATATTCTATATTTATAACACTTTTAATATTTGCAAATACCACTACTCAGGCTCAATCCTGGCAATGGGCAAAGCAGTTGGGAAATGATGATCCTTATTTCTTAGAATATTCAAAGATGATTTCAGATGGCACTAATTATTATTTGCTTGGCACTTTTGGAGGAGTATTTTATACAGAAACCGATACACTTTACGGCAATAGTGGAATAAATGATATGTTTATTATTAAGTATGATGCCAATGGAAATGAACTTTGGGCTAGAGATATTGGCGGCAGTTTTACAGGAATAAACTCTCAATATGAAAGCATAAATGGAGTATTTGATTCAACCAATCAATGCATTTACTTATCTGGGGAATTCACGGGAACAATGTTTTTAAATTTTTCTCCCTTTGTAGAATTAACTTCAGGAGGAGCAGAGGATATATTTTTAGCAAAAATGGATTTAGATGGAAACATACTTTGGGCTAAAAAAATGGGCAGCGGTTACAGTGATAATGCAATCATTAATTACCGTAAAGCAGACCATAAAATTGTGATGGCCGGCCATGTTGACAGTACAGGTTATTTTAATCCTTACGTGATCAATGGAGGAGGGTTTATTGCTATTTATGACACATCCGGTAATTGCGAATACGTTAAAAATGTTACTCCAAGAACGCCTTATAATATTGAAGGATTTTATATAACTTTCATGAATAAAGATATCCTTTTGTCCGGTTATTCTGATGCCACTTTATATTCAATAGATACAATTCCATTTACTCCAAAAGGGGGCTATGATGGGTATTTTGCTCGATTTGACTCCATTGGCAATGTGAAATGGGCAAAGCAAATTGGAGGATCTGATTTTGATGCAGTTGGCAATATTATTACGATTTCGAATTCAATCTTTATTATGGGAAGTTTTGGGGATACAGTCATTGTTGATAATGATACCTTGATTACTAATGGACGAGATATTTTGTTAATGCGGTTAGATGAAAACGGAAATACATTATGGAAACAACGTATGAATGCAACAGGAATAACCAATTATGGAGGAATTTTAAGGAATATAAATAATTCTGAGTTTGCATTGTCAGGAACCTTTTCAGGCTCGGCCAATTTTGGATCATTATCAGTTACATCTAATTCTGCTGATAAGGATATGTTTATTGTGCGGTTTGATACCAATGGCATTTGCACCGGATTCAATCATTTTGGAACAGCTTCCTCTACAGATTTAGCCGTAAATGCTGATGAAAGTATCGTATCTTGTGGACTTTTTGAAGGAAGTGTAGTTATTGGTCAAAATAGTTTCACTGCTCTTGGTGTGCGCGATATATATCTTGCCAAGCACGATGCCTTCACAGGCATTCCTAATAACCAACGAGTGCGTAATGAATTGTATATTTATGCCAATCCCAGCACAGGTAGTTTCAGGATTAGGCTACCTGATGAAGTAAAAACTTTGTCGGATGCAGTGTTGAGTGTGCATGATCATGTTGGCAAAGAGGTTGGCCGTTTTATTTTGGGAGATAAAAGCGATTCGATTTTTGACATTACCAATGCAAGCAGCGGTTTGTATATAGTGAGGTTAACGCAAGGGTCGAAAGTTTATACCGGGAAGCTGGCAGTGGAATAATTGAAGTGGATGCTTTCAACCACTAAAGAATAAAATAAAATTATTGTATATTTAACCACTGATAAAACAGCCATGCAGTTCATAAAAGGCATCCTTATTTTTTTACTTAGCTGCACTGCCATTGCCATAGGCTGTCAACCGGATA
>JBDKJS010000209.1:0-17559 GCA_039806065.1 Bacteroidota bacterium
AGCAATGGTGCTACTACTCAATCAATCAATGCGATAAATATTGGAAATTATAGTTGTACCGTTACCTTAGGTGCTGCAACGGCACAAACCAATACCGTTTCCATTACGGTCAATGGCTTGCCAAATGTGAATTTTACTACTTCGAATCCAAACAATGGACTTTCCACACTCACCGCTAGTGCAACAGGCACCATCACTTCACGACAATGGTTCTTAAATAATGTTATCATTTCAGGAGCAACCAACAATACCTACTTGGCTTCGCAATCAGGTAGTTATAAAGTGCAAGTAACCAATAGTAATGGATGTACCAATACCAGCGCAGTACAAACTTTAAATATTCCAGCATTTGCACCTTCAATAAGCGCAAGTGGAAATACAAATTTTTGTATAGGATCGACCGTGACACTCACTGCTACAAATGCTAATAGCTATTTATGGAACAACGGAGCCACTTCACAATCCATTACAGTATCAACTTCAGGCAACTATACATGCAACGTAAGTAATGGCGTACAAACAGTTTCAAGTAATGCTTTAAGTGTAGTGGTGAATGCTCTACCTACAGCAAGCATTAGTAACACCACTCCAAGTAACGGGAGTGCTACCATCACGGCCAATATCAATAATGGCGGTGCCAATATTATCGACTATCAATGGTTCCTAAATGGCAATGCTATATCTGGAGCTAATGCAGCCTATTTTACTGCATACCAGAATGGTGATTATCGATTAATGGTTACCAACGGCAACAGTTGCACAGGAATGAGCAATACTATCAATTTAAGCTTTCCCAACCCTTGTACACTTACTATCCCAAACCAATTAGCAACTCCACAAGTTGATGACAATAGTGCACTAATACAATGGAATAACAATAGCAATACTGATAGTATCATTATAAGATTACAAAAAGAAGGCTATAATGATTTTACTTACTATCGATTTGCATTCAACGGTCAAACTAATTTACTTATAGAAAATTTATTGCCAGCTCATAAATATAACTGGAGAATAAAAACTGTTTGTGGAAATGCTTCAAGTTCATATAGTTCAAAGCAAGAATTTAGAACAAGTGGATACATGGTCTATCAGCATGTTGATCCTAATCCATACGAAACAAGATCCAATAGCGATATACTTATTCAGCATTACGCCTCTATTGATCCACAATTAAATGTATTTCCTAATCCTGTAACTGCACAGTTTACCACGCTCACATTTACCAGTGATGAAACCCTAACCGCACATTTAACCATTATGGACATTGATGGTAGATTGATTTCACAACAAGCCATTGCTATGAGTGAAGGTGAAAATTTTGTAAACATTGATGCATCACAGTTAGCCAATGGGCAATATTTAATTGGATTGCAAGGACAAAATTTGAGTGAGTTTAAAAAAGTGGTGGTAGCACATTAATCAATAAAAAATTTCAAGCAAGCTTTATTTTTCAGACCTTTGCAGCTATGTTTAAAAAAGACATAGCTGCATTGTTTAGCGGCCTTCATCAAGAAATCGTAACAGGTTTAGAAGCTCTAGAAGGACAATCAAATTTTATTCGTGATGGGTGGACAAGGTCAGAAGGGGGCGGTGGGCTAACATGTGTGCTCGAAAATGGCAGTATTTTTGAAAAAGCTGGCGTTGCATACTCATGTATTGAAGGCACCACTCCATCCTTTCTACCAAATGAGATTCAAAAGGACTTTAAGGATTATAAAAATGAAACAAACCAGTTTATGGCCACAGGTGTATCATTGGTAATTCATCCTTTCAATCCCTTCATCCCGATTATACACATGAATATCCGGTTTTTTGAAGCGGGAAATGTATATTGGTTTGGCGGAGGAATTGATCTCACTCCCATTTACTATGATGAACACGAAACAAATTATTTTCATGAAACACTTAATAAAGTTTGTAACGTGTTTTCTCCTACTCTATATCCCCAGTTTAAAGAAAATGCTGATGAGTATTTTTATATAAAGCATAGAAATGAAACCAGAGGAATTGGAGGAATATTTTTTGACAAGCTCAATGCCTCCAAAGACCAATTTTCATTTAGCGAATTAGACTTTACCATGGCAGTGGGTAAATTATTTCTACCGCTTTATACGACTCTAGTTAAAAACAAACAACACATGCCTTTTAATGATGATCATAAAAAATGGCAACTAATGCGCAGAGGACGGTATGTTGAATTCAATTTACTTTATGACAGAGGTACCAAGTTTGGCTTAGAGACAGGCGGAAGAGTCGAATCCATTTTAATGAGCTTACCAGCACATGCCTCTTGGAAATACAATTATCAAGTTGGAAAAAACACTGAAGAGGAATTGCTATTGCAAAATTTAGTTAAAGGGAAAAGTAGAATTTCTGAAAATAAATTTTAGATGGAGTGTAAGATAACAGCTTATAAATCCATTGAAGATTGTAAGGAGGCATGGAAACAAAATATCAATATCAACAATTCCCTTGAAATTGATGCACTCCGTGTTTTTGAAAAAGCAAAGCCTACCGGATTTACGTTTGAATACTTGCTTATCAAAGAAAAGTCAAACGAAGAAGTTATTGCTTGTTGTTACCTGCAACACATCATTATAGGTCCAAATCAGCTTTCCATTCACACTAATTATCTTTTGAATTTTTTAATTAAAATTTTATTGTTCATCAAACCTTTCAAGGTGATTTATTGTGGCAACTTATTCAAAGCAGAGTGTTGCGGTTTTACCGCTTTCGGTAATTTATCAGAAAAAAATATTATTGACCTTGTAAAGAGCTGGTATAAAAAACACACATACGATCTGTTGCTTTTTAAAAACTTAAAACCTGATTTAATTACAGCACTTGCTAATGGGAAAGAGGCTATAGCCTTTGACCAAGATTTAACGATGAAATTACAGATTAAGAATGAATGGCAAAGCCTGAACGATTATATAACAAGTTTATCTAAAAAATATAAAAAGAGAGCTGAAAAAATTCTTTGCAGCAATGAAAATTTACAATACAAGCAACTGTCAATTGAAGAAATTAGAATTAATTCTAAAAGGATCGAATATCTTTTTGATCAAATAGTTGAAAAGCAACAAATAAAGCTTGGAAGAGTAGATATCAAGTACTTTCTTGCTTGCCAAGAATACCTTGGAAATAAATTTAAATTCATGGCCATCTATGCTAAAGCAGAAATGGTCGGTTTTTATACAACCCTATCATATTTAGATGAACATGAAATACACTTTGTAGGAATTGATCAACTTGCCAACCTGCAATATCAAATATATTTCAATATCCTTTTCAAAGGTTTAGAAGAAGCCATACTTTCAAAGCAAAAATTCTTAGAATTAGGTAGAACGGCTCGTGAAGCAAAGGCCATACTGGGAGCCAAACCTATTCGGAGTTTAGACCTGCTTTTCCCAAAAAATTTAAGAACAAAATTTGTCCTTCAAAAAGCTACAGCGGCCTTTAATGAAACCCAGGGCGCTATATGGCAATCAAGAAACCCATTTAAGTAATTTATTAGCTAATTCGAAAAATTAATTACATTTGCACCCTTCATTGGTGTTTGCAATTGCAAAATTAAAAGGGAAACATGTGAAATTCATGTACAGTCCCGCTGCTGTGAACCTCATAATCAGTTTCGAAATTCAAGAGCCACTGAATTTATTTTTGGGAAGGCATTTTCGAAAGAGGAAAGTCAGAAGACCTGCCAATGAAACATATTTTTATGCTTTCGGAGTAAAAGCCTAAAAACGACTTTCCCTAAAAGGGAAGCCCTCGTTTTTACTTGTTTGCATAAATAGACAAATGTTAAAATGGCTAGATTGATGCAAATATACCTACTCCTGCTACTGAGTGTATCCACTTCAGCAGATACGCTTATGCTGCCAGTAGCAAATATATGCTCACAGCCATTAAGGCTTCCAGTAATTGCGCACAAAACAGACACTATTGACCTCCAGCAATTGTTTGCCAACTCTAGCGATTTAGCCCAAGTTCTTCAGAACAATTCTGCAAATTTTATTAAGTACTATGGATTGAATGGAATTGCCACACTTGGAATGAGGGGTTTAGGCAGCACCCAAACACAGGTAATGTGGAATGGCATGAGCCTTCAACATGCCGGTGTTGGAACAATAGACTTGAGCCTCATTCCAATGAGCATGTTTGATAAAGTGACCATACAATATGGAAGCGATCCTGTAAATAATGGATCTGGAAGTGCAGGTGGATGTATTACCTTAACAAGCCTTCCTTCCAAAAGTACTGCTCATGTTCAATACCAATTTAGCTCATTGCTCAATCATGATTTCTCTGCTCGAACAACCAATCAAATAAAATCATGGAAATACAATATTGGAGTTGGAGTGAACCATAGAAAAAATCGGTTTGACTTTATAAACAACACACTCATTGAATCGCCTTTACAAAAAATGCCTGTCAACCTTTATAAAGCAATCCTAGGTTTTGCGGAAATAGAAAAGTTAATCAGAAAAAAAATAAAACTTAGTACAGGTTTTTGGATCCAAAATAATAGCCGAAACCTCCCACCGTTGATGTCAAGTTTGACAAACA
This sequence comes from Bacteroidota bacterium, assembly GCA_039806065.1. Lineage (GTDB taxonomy): Bacteria > Bacteroidota > Bacteroidia > AKYH767-A > 2013-40CM-41-45 > JBDKJS01. The sequence continues at coordinate 4,573 of JBDKJS010000209.1, forward strand.
ATGCATTTCAGATTGACAATACACAGAGGCTATATCTAAACCTAACCTACTTCAGTCAAAAATTAAATTGCGACTTATTTTCCAATACACAATTTTATGCATTAGACTATATCGACTCATCGTTAGGAATTTATTCATTAAGTAACACACACATGAGCAATATCATTACTCATGTTAAATATCAATTTTCTGAAAAAATTAAAGCTGGTTTCGAATCTAGTTTTATTGATGAAAGAGTTACCGTTAGTGATGCCTATCCGCTACCAAAAATAAGAACTAGATTGCCAGCTAGCATCTTTATAGAATTTGATAATAAAAACCTTCAATTACAAATAGGAAGTAAAACAGAAATAGTGAATGGCAAACTTCTTCCAATATTGCCATCAGTAAACTTGCTTGTAGAAGCTAGTAGAATTTTGGCACTTAAACTAGCCACAAGCAAGCACTATCGATTACCTACGATAAATGATTTATACTGGCCTGTGGGAGGCAATTCTAACTTAAAACCGGAGCAAGGTTTCAACTGTCAAGGCGCTATTACGATCACTACAGATCCTGTAACATTTGGCGCCAATACCGCAGTACAGTTAATTAGCGAGGTTGGATTTTATTATTCAAGAATTACAGATCTTATTCAATGGCAACCAGGAAACACTGCTTTCTGGCAGGCTCAGAATCTAGACAAAATTCACTCAAATGGAATAGAAGCAAGTTTAAAAGCAATAGGTCATTTTAAAAAAATAAAATTTAATCAATCAATTCATTACAACTTGATAAATGCTTATCAAACCCTAGCATTAAATACCAAACAACTTATTTACACCCCTAAGCATCGGATACAAATTAGCTCTACAATATCTTACCTTACCAATCACTTAGAACTAAATTACGGCTATACAGATAGGAGTTTTACTATAGCTGATAATAGCCGTTGGCTAACACCTTTTACTACACTCAATTTGACTTTAGCTAAATCCTTTCAGATGCACCAAACAGATATTAAGATAGGCATCACAGCCGAAAATTTATTAAATTCAAGCTATATGGTGCTCCCCAATAGAGCTATGCCACTAAGATACTTTAAGTTTAACATAAATATTAATCTATAATTTTAAAAACAAATAATGAAAAAACAAAATTTACTTTTAGCACTTGTAATGTGCAGTGCTCTAATTGCCTGTAAAAAGGACAACTCTGAATATGTGGAACCTACACCAGCTGCACCAGGTGGTTATGGCAGAAATGGAGTATTTGTTTCATGCGAAGGTAGCTTCATGAACAATAATGGGACTATTAGCTTCTATTCTAAGGATAGCAGTAAAATGTTTAATAACATCTATGAAAACGCAAATAATAACATTTCACCGGGAGACATAGTGCAATCATTTACCGCCATCAATGGCAAAGGATATGTAGTAGTTAATAATTCTAATACTATAAGAAAAGTAAATTTACTTGATTTCAAACTTGACACTTCCGTTGCTTTTACCTTACCCCGATTTGTCCATTATGTAAAAAATGACATTGCTTATGTTAGTACTTGGGAAAACCCTTCAGCTGCTGGAAAAGTGCATTTTCTAAACATTGTCAATAATACGATCGTAGGTTCTGTGACCACAGGCACTGGTCCTGATAAAATGCTTTTTGACAATTCGAATAATAGGGTTTTTGTATTAAATGCCGGTGGTTTTAGTTTTGACAGTACCATTACCGTTATCAATACAAATAATAACAGTGTGGAGGCTACCATTCAAACTGGTTCTTACAATCCTTCAAGTATTGCAAAAGATGCTAATGGAAACTTGTGGGTGTTATGCAGCGGTTATACCGACTTCAGTACCGGGACTGAATATTTTGGTAAATTGATCGTAATTGATCCCGCAACACTTTCCATTACAAAAAGCTTTGCCTTTAATGAGGGAAACCCCTACCTAACTCCTAATAAACTTATTATGAATAGCAGCGGAAATACGGTAATGTATAGTTTAAATGGAAAGATTTATAGAATGGCCATTACAGCTGTTGCGCTTCCCAGCACTGCTTTTATTGAAAGAGCCTTTTATGGGCTGTCTGTAGATCCATATTCCAATAATATTTATGGTGCCGATGCACGAGGTTTTGTAGGTAATGGTTGGGTAATCAGATATTCAGGAAACGGTGCAATATTGGATAGTTTCCAAGTGGGCATAGGACCGAATAATTTTGAATTTATTAATTAAAATAAACTATTTTTGTAGCACTATGTCATCAAACCAAATGAATAAAAAAGAAATGTTGATAGCTGCCCTATTAGTAGGCGCTGCTGCATGTAGCCGCTTTATTGCCATTAAGGATTTACCAAATTTCACAGCAATTGGCAGTATAGCCTTGTTTGGCGGAGCTGTAATAAAGGATAAAAGATTGTCATTATTAATTCCTATGCTGGCACTATTCATTACTGATTTAATTATTGGTATGTATAGCACCATGTGGATAGTGTACGTTAGCTTCGCTATTATGGGAATGATAGGCTGGTGGGTGGCTAGGAGCATGAAACCAATAAATATAGCAATGGGGACGCTAGCAGGAGGAGTAGTTTTCTACCTTCTCACCAATTTGCCATTTTTATACAATGATATAAGTCTTTACTCAAATGATATTAATGGTTTAATTGCATCTTACACAGCCGCTCTTCCTTTTTATAGAAATCAATTATTGGGTGATCTTTTTTATACTACTACCCTTTTTGGAGCCTATTTCTGGATAAAGGCTCAAAGTCAAATAAAAGCTACTGCCTAATAAAGTTTAATTTAAATAAAAATAAAAACCCGCTCATGGTTGAAGCGGGTTTTTTTACAACCTTACGGGGTTGTGTGAGGCATTAATCAATCTTACGGGATTGCTTGTTTAATTCCTCCTTTTCCAAAAGCAAATGTTTAAAACACATCTATTATAACGAGGGCTGCCATTTAATAGATCTAACAAAAAAAGCTCGAATCTTACATACCGAAACCATTACGGACAAATACATAACATTGGATTAAACATTCACCCAAGAATAGGTTCCAATGGCATAATATTGTTGAAAAGAGCCTATTTCTGAGCCAATTTTAGGCTATGAATTGGCTAGGAATAAGAGATCGATACTGGATTTTCATTGCTTTGCTGCTTTGTTTACCTCTAAATGGTGTTGCAGAAGCCCCTCCTCTTTTGCTCAATACTAAACTTATTGGAGGTAGCAATAGCGATATTTTAGTAAAACACCAAAGGTCAACCGACCATCAAACTTACTTGTTCGGTCATTCTGGATCAAGTAATGGTGACATCAGCCTATCATATGGAAATGTGGATAGTTGGATTATTAAACTTGATTCTAATGATCAAATTGTATTTAATCAAAACTTTGGTGGGCCTTCCAACGATCTTATATCAGATGCGGTAATCCTAGCTGATGGTTCGGCCATTTGTGTGGGAACTACAGCTTCTAACAGTGGCATAATTACCAATAACCATGGCTATACTGATGTGTGGATATTCAAAATTGACCCTAGTGGAAACCTCCTTTGGTCTGAATGTTTTGGAGGAAGTGCCAATGAACAAGGTGTTAAAATCTTAATGAATCACCCTAATGAATTTTTCATTTGCGCAAATACTTTTAGTACCAATGGGCAAGTGAGCGGACAACATGGGCAACAAGACATTTGGCTTTTTTCCATTAATGCCAGCGGACAGCTCAACTGGCAAAGTACAATTGGTGGTTCAGGAATTGATTACTGCAATGACTTGGTTATCTTAGCCAACAGCCAACTACTAGTCACAGGAAGCACCGCCTCATCGGATGGTGATATTGGAACCAACTTGGGTGGATACGATGGCTTATTAGCATTTGTGAATAGTAGTGGAAGCTTGATTAAAACAGAAATATTTGGGGGATCGCACAATGAAAGTATCAATGCGGTGATACAGAATCAAAATCTTGAATTACTGATGGCTGGTTATACCTATTCCTCAGATTTCAATATTTCAACCAACAATGGATTTAGTGATGGCTGGCTTTTAATTACGAATGAAAATGGCAACTTGATTTCAAGCAATACTTATGGAGGCAGTTATAGTGATCACTTTTATGATGTAACTTTGACTCCGAATTTTGAAATAATTTGCTCCGGAAGTAGTATGAGCAGTGACTTAGATCTTCACTTCAATTATGGAAACGAAGATGGATGGGTTGTTAAATTTGACAATGACCTAAATATAAAATGGAGCCACACCTACGGAGGGTCTGCGGCAGATCGTATTCTATCATTAATGCTTAATGAGGACGAGAGTTTTAGCTTTGTAGGATACAGCAATTCAACATCAATAAGGGCACAAATTAGCCACGGTAGTACAGATGGCTGGTATGCAAATTTTGCTTGCGTTCAACCACAAGCCAACTTTTTCAATCTCTATGACACTATTTGCGCAACAGTTATATTACCCATTATACAACAATGCACTTCTGCAGCCATTTATCAATGGACTATAGATAATATTACCCAGTTACCGCTAGATACAATTTATTATTCTGATGCATCTAATAATACTAGTAATATAAATATCACGGCTGCCACTTGCCATTTTTACGACCATTATACTAAGCCAATAGTAGTAATTGAATCCCCTTCTGTATTAATCAACGCCAACAAAAGCGCTTTGTGCGGTAATACTGATGAAATTCAATTAAGCACAGTACAGGCTGAAAGTTATTATTGGAACACCGGTGATAGCTCATCAGGGACAATAGTGAATCTACCCGGATTCTATCAAGTAACCGTTCGCAAATATGGTTGTGAATTGACCTCTCCTATTTTTGAAATTGCTCAAAGACCATTACCTGAAATTAATATTGGAGCAGATACTACCATCTGTCAAGGTGGAGCTATATGGTTATGGGCGCCAGATAGCATGGCTTCTTACCAATGGCAAGATGGTAATAATTATAATCTATATACTGCCACTGAAGCAGGCACATACCATGTAATGATTAATGATGGTTATTGTACTAACTCAGATACAATCAACATTGCAACCAGGATATGTAATTTACCTGTAGCTAATTTTCAACTAGAGGCTAACAGCTATTGTGAAGCTACTACCATTTCAATTCAAAACATGAGTACCAATGCACTGCGCTATGAATGGTATTTAAACAATGACAGCTTACCAGTAACTACTGCACCAGATTTTAATTATGCAATTGCTCAAGCTGGCATATATGATATAACGCTAATGGCTATTAATAATGATGGAAGCCATGCCGCCATGCTTTTAAATGCCATAACTATCAACGCAATGCCCGCACAACCTATTATTTCTTTTAACGGTAGCCTTCTTGAAACCAATCCACAAATGAATTACCAATGGTGGTTAGATGGCCAAATAATTCATGGAGCTACTAACGCTACCTACTTGCCTCCCACTGCCGGCAATTATACAGTAAGTACGGCTTCAGTTGATGGTTGCACCGCAATGAGTATGCCCTACTACTTTACTTCAACTAGTGCATTAATGGCAAATGAATCCAGGGTTAGGATTTTCCCTAATCCTGCTAGCGATGTATTATACATAGCAAGCGAAGTTACACCATCCACGATCCGCATTTTTAATTACTTGCTACAAGAGGTAGCTATTGAATCAAAAAGCAAAAGCATAAATTTAGCAGATCTTAATCCAGGCTTTTACTTTGTAGAGGTATGGTATGGAGAAAAAATGCACTCAGAAAAAATTCTAATTGTAATTTAATCCTTTTTTACCACCTTTGGTGCTTCAAACCCTAAGTAATATGCACCTAATTGCCCCATCCATTCTTTCAGCTGATTTTGGAAACTTAGAAGCTGAAATTAAAATGATCAATAACAGTAATGCTGATTGGTTTCATGTGGATGTGATGGATGGCGTGTTTGTTCCAAACATCTCTTTTGGATTTCCTATTATGAAAGTTCTAAAAAATCACGCCACTAAACCTTTAGACGTTCATCTAATGATTGTAGAACCTGATAGATATATAAAAAATTTTGCAGTAGCTGGTGCCAGTACATTAACCGTACATTATGAGGCATGCACACATTTACACAGAACTTTACAAGCGATAAAAAATGAAGGGATGCATGCAGGTGTGGCGCTTAACCCTCACACGCCTGTTAATGTGCTTGAAGATATACTGCATGATATTGATCTGGTTTGTATAATGAGTGTAAATCCAGGCTTTGGAGGTCAACATTTTATTGAACACACCTTACAGAAGGTAGCCAACCTAAATAACATGATTAAAAAACAGCAACTCGCCACCAAAATTGAAATAGATGGCGGGGTAACACTTCAAAATTATAAAGCCTTAATAGCTGCCGGTGCTACCGTTTTAGTAGCAGGAAATACTGTGTTTGCTAGTCCTGACCCTAAAAACACGATCGAACAATTGAAGAATATTTAACTCATTGCTCCATTTAAATAATCAGTTAAGTATGCAAATCTCTGACATAGCTGACCATTCTTAGTAATGCTAGCCCTTTCGATTAAATGATCTTGATCGCCATTGATTAAACTTGGCATCACACGCTCTATCAAGTGTTTACCAAACCCGTCAGAAGCATCGCGAGGCAATTCACAAGGTAAATTATCAATGCTCATAACTGTGATTGCTTGCTTATCAAACGGATCGGTGGTTTCAGATGCTGTGAGCGGATTGTATCCGTAAAATTTGTTATCGATTGTAGTGGCTTTAGTGGTAGATGGAATGCTACCATTAATGTCGCAGGTTACATCAGCAATAACACTTATTCTGAAGTCAGGATCCTTCATTCTATCTTTTGAAAACAAAATATCAGCTCTCGGATCCCAATAAGTACAATGGATCAACAAATCAGTATGTGCAGCAAAGCTATTGCTATCGGAAAAAATACAACGATAGCCCCCAGGCTCATGATGAAAATCATAGCTACTGAAAGCATTGCTATCTTTAGCTTGGTAATAATGTTCACTATGAAGTTGAACATATACTGCTTCTCTAAAAGTGTAATTTAAAAATTCATAAGGAGTCACCTTCCTGACATTCATTGCACCCATTGTTTCACAAGCACCATTAGCCACTCTCCCTCCTCCCGTAACTACAATTTTAATATTGGGCAAATTCACTTCGTCTAACCTACTATATAATTCCTTTTTATCTTTACAGAGCTCGGCAGGTTTTAAATCAAATAAGCCATACTTTTTGCCGTATCCCATCAATCCATTATATGCCCCCACAATTCCTGCATACCTTCCAAAGCCTATTACGCGATTACCATGTTGATCAACTAAACACTCATAGTCCACCATTTGTATTTTGCTATCTACAAGTGCCTTTAGCAACAACTGATTGTGCATTTGCTTTTTTATCGTATGGGAAAAGAAAAAATAAATTTTGCCTTCTATTAACAACTCCTTTGGCACTTCCTTTACGCCCATTATAATATCACAATCAGCTAAATTTTCTTGCAAGGTGATTCCATTGGCATCATATTCAGAATCTGAATAACTGCGCCAGTTTGATGGCTGTACAACCAATTGTAAATTTTTATACTCTTTTAACAACTGTGCACATTGCTCTGGTGTGAATGGCACACGCCTATCGTGAGGCACTTTCTCCTCCCTTAGTATTCCTATCTTCATATGCTATTTTGAATGCGCGAAGATAGACTCTTTTCTATTAATGATGAATTTCAAATGTGTGGTTCACCCTTTGCATTTATCATTCTATTTCATAAAAATAGCCTAAAATATTACCAAATCACAATGAAATAATAGTAAAATGCCATCTTGGCATTGACATCTGAGTAGTTTTACCATTACATTTAGCATCTTCATTTAAACCAAAAAGAAATATGAAAAAAAACCTACTAACACTTGCCATGGCTGCGATTACATGGATGAGTGCATCTGCTACAAATAGAAATTGTGCTACTGTAGATAATCAAAACCGTTTGATTCAAGAAGATCCTACACTTGAACAGCGGCAACTAGACATTGAGCAGCATACCAATAGCTTTATTACTAATAAACAAAAAGGAACCAACCAAATCCAAAGTGTAATTACTATACCTGTAGTATTTCATGTGCTGTACAATACTACAGCACAAAACATTTCAGATGCCCTAATCAATGCACAACTTGCACAGCTTAATGCAGATTATGCCAAACTCAATTCTGACGCTGCAAATGTTCCTTCAGCTTTCAGCAGTTTGGCGGCTAACACTGGCATTCAATTTTGTAAGGCCCAACGTGACCCAAGTGGAAATGCCACAACAGGTATAATTAGAAAATCTACTACAGTTAGTTCATTTTCAACCAATGATAATATGAAGAGAAATGCCAATGGAGGCAGTGATGCTTGGCCCGCATCTGCTTATTTAAATGTTTGGGTATGCAATATGAGTGGTGGAATTTTAGGCTATGCTCAGTTTCCTGGTGGTGCTGCAGCAACTGATGGTGTGGTACTACACTATACCTCGGTTGGCAGCTTAACCACTTTTAATAGTGCTGGTGCTCCTTACAACAAAGGAAGAACAGCCACACATGAAGTTGGTCATTGGTTAAATTTATTCCATATCTGGGGTGACGATGGAACATCCTGTACAGGCTCTGATAATGTGAGCGATACACCTAACCAAGCTGATGAGCACTATGGTTGTCCAACCTTTCCTCAGGTATCATGCAGCAACGGCCCTAATGGAGACATGTTTATGAATTATATGGATTATACAGATGATGCATGTATGAATATGTTTACTACCGGCCAGTCTAACAGAATGAATGCTTTATTTAGCACAGGCGGTAGCAGAGCATCGCTAAGCACTTCGCAAGGTTGTACACCGCCTACTGGTGGTGGCTCATGCGGAACGCCCACATCACTCTCTGCTAGTTCAATTACCACTTCTAGTGCTACACTTTCATGGGCAGCAGTGGCTGGAGCAACCAGTTATAATCTTGGATACAAACTTGGTTCAGCATCCACCTACACTACTGTGAGTGTTGCTGGTACTTCTTACGCTCTTTCTGGACTAACTGCCAACACTACTTACAACTATCAGGTGCAAGCAGTATGTAGCACCACAGGTACCTATAGCCCAGTGAGTTCTTTCACCACTTCAACTACCGGCACAACATGTAATGACACTTATGAGAGCAACAACACTAGTAGCACTGCAAAAGTGATTAGTGTGAACTCAACCATTAGCGCTACTATAGGAACTGCAACAGATGTAGATTGGTATAGGTTCACTACCGTTAGTCCCAATACCAGAGTAAGATTGACCCTGGCCAACCTACCATTTGATTATGACATTACACTTTACAATTCAAGTTTAACCTCTCTTCGTACCGGAACAAATGGTGGCACTACTAGCGAAGTGCTTACCTATAATACCTCTACTGCTCGAACTTACTACGTAAGAGTTTATGGTTACAATGGTGCATTCAGTGCTAGCTCTTGTTATAGTCTTAATGTAGCTGTTCAAAGCACCAATTTTAGAGAGGCTGCCGAAATGCAGATTGAAGAAGTAAATAATTTAGAATTAAATATGTATCCAAACCCAGCTTCTAATCAAGTAACTTTTGACATATTTAGCAAGATGAATGCAAATGTTGCCATTACCATGGTTGATTTCTTAGGTAGAAGTATAAAAAATGAATCTCTACAATGTACAGAGGGGATTAACAAAATGACATTGCCATTGAACGACATCCAAGCAGGAATATATTTCATAACAATAAACAGCGGCAACGAACTTATTACACAAAAATTAATAGTAGAATAATTTAGTTATTACTACAATTAAAGGGAGGTTGTAATACAGCCTCCCATTTTTATTTTCCCAATACTGATTCTATGTTGTAAGACACAGTATTAAAATCATTATAACCCTTTGCAATAGAATAGTATTTTGCTCCATAGGAAAGAATTATTGCTGGGTAGCCAGTTATACCAAATTGATGAGCATGCGCAAAATCTGCTTGAGCAGCATCTTGATATTTTTTACTTTCCATCATGGTTTTAAAATCGGCAGGATTAAATTTCAAATAAGGTGCATGGCTTAGCATGTAATCTACATCGTCAGTCGATCTACCTTCAACATAAATCATTTGATGTAACATGGAAGCAAATTGAAAACTATAAGCTGGTGCTACTTCCTTCACAATACAAAGAGCGGTTGCCGGTGGCATGCTATCTAAAACTATTGATTCCCCATTCAGCATTTTTCGAATAAATGGTTCACCAAACTTAACGCCACATGTTTTTTCTACTTGCAAATAAGCACTTTTAATATAGGGTGCAACTACGCTTAATTCTCCTACTTGATTTCCAACTCTTAATCCACCTGAATAAATTTCAAAATCAAATAATTGATCGTATTTTTTCTTCAACTCATTTATCACTGGACTAAATCCGAAACACCACCCACACAGGGCATCATAGAAGTAAATTAATACCGGTCTTGAAGTTGTATTCATCCTACAAAGATACCAACCATATTAACACTTGATACTCAAATTAAAAAAGTATATTTGCCCATATGAAAAATTTTCTGTTAGTCATCGCACTCTTTCTACCGGTGACTATATTTGCCCAGTATGCTGAAATAAGAGGCTTCGTTTATGAATTTGAGAATACCGAACCAAGCCTGTACACAAGTGTATACATTGAAAATACAAACAATGGCGTTCTCACTAATACGGATGGTTTTTTTTCGCTTACCAAATTAACACCTGGTAAATATACGCTCATTATTACTAGTGTAGGATTCGATACGTTAAGAGAAGAAATTACTCTTAAAGCAGGTGATGTAATTTCGAAAAAGTACTATTTAAAAACCAGCACTCGCATGTTATCAGAGGTGCAGATAGATGCTGAAGCCGAGGAAAAAAAATCGGAAACAAGGGTATCGGTAAACAAGGTTTCATCTAAAGAAATAAAATCATTACCCAGTGTTGGCGGAGAACCAGATCTAGCACAATACCTTCAAGTATTACCAGGAGTAGTTGTTAGTGGCGATCAAGGTGGACAGCTTTACATCAGAGGTGGAACACCCATACAAAACAAAGTGCTATTGGACGGCATGGTCATATACAATCCCTTTCACAGCATTGGTTTATTTTCAGTTTTTGATGCCGATTTGATTAGAAGTGCCGAAATATATACTGGTGGATTCAACGCACAATATGGTGGGAGAATCAGTAGTATTATGGACATCACATCACGCGATGGAAATAAAAAAAGGTTTGGTGGAAAAATCAGTGCCAACACATTTACCAGTAAACTCATTCTCGAAGGCCCACTAGGAAAAAAAGATAGTGAGGGCTATAGTTCCTCTTCATTCCTTGTTAGTGGTAAAACATCCTACCTTGATCAAACAAGCAAAACACTTTATAGCTATGTTGATACAAATGGGCTTCCATTTACTTTCAATGACCTATATGCCAAGGCCACTTTCAATGGTAGCAATGGTAGCCGATTCAGCGTGTTTGGCTTTAGCTTTGACGATGCAGTTAAATATAAAAATGTAGCTGGTTTTAATTGGAACACTATTGGCTGCGGTAGCAAATTTGTACTAGTACCATCTGGAAGCAGCGTGTTACTAGATGGGAACTTTGCTTTTAGCAAATATAACATTGCCCTTGATGAACAAGACAACCAAGATCGAAAATCTGAAATAAAGAGTTTTAATTTTGGGTTAAATTTTTCTTATTTCCTTGGCAAAGACGAATTGAATTATGGACTAGAAGTGCAAGGGTTTAGAACAGATTTTAATTTTTACAATGCTGCTAATAAATTTATTGAACAAGTTGAAAACACAACTGAGTTAGCTACCTATTTTAAATATAAGAAAATAATAAAACGTGTTATCCTAGAACCTGGTATACGATTAAATTACTATGCTTCATTGGCTGAATTTTCGCCTGAACCAAGGCTTGGATTTAAATATAATGTAACAGATAAATTTAGAATAAAAGGATCTGCTGGCTATTACACCCAAAACCTTCTTAGCACCACCAGTGATAGGGATGTGGTAAATTTGTTCTATGGTTTCCTGAGTGGAACCGATGATGTGCCGGAGACATTTGATGGAAAAGAAATTAATTCCAGATTACAAAAAGCTCAGCATGCTATTGGCGGCATTGAATGGGATTTGCCTTTTCATCTAAATCTTAATATTGAGACGTACATTAAAAACTTCTCTCAATTAACAAACATCAACCGTGATAAAATTTATGACGACAATGAGGTAAATAACACCCAACCAGACCGACTTAAAAAAGATTTTATCATTGAAAAAGGCAAAGCCACCGGTATTGATTTTGCATTGAAATATGAATATAAAAAACTCTACATCTGGATGGTTTACTCCCTTGCCTATTCCACTCGATTTGATGGCATTCGAACCTATTTCCCTCAATTTGACAGAAGGCATAATGCCAATATAGTAGCCAATTATAGCTTTGGTAAAAATAAAAGCTGGGAGGCTGGCCTCAGATGGAATTTAGGTTCACCGTTTCCATTTACACTCTCCCAAGGTTACTATGAGCAACTGCAATTCAACAATGGATTGGGAAGTAATTGGTTAAGTCAAAATGGAAATTTAGCCGTTTACTACGACCAATTGAATAAAGGACGCCTTTCTTACTTCCATCGCCTAGATCTAACCATAAAAAAGTCTATCAAATTTAGTGACAATAGTAATCTGGAAATCAATGCTAGTGTTACCAATGCTTACAATAGAGAAAATATTTTTTACAGGGATAGAATTACAGGAGGAAACATTTTTCAACTTCCTATACTACCTGCTTTTGGTTTTATATTCAGTTTTTAGTTGCTAAGTTTTACCACTTTAGTGGAGTATTGCTGGTTGTTTAATTCAACAACCAAGTAGTAAATGCCTGGAGCTAGAAATTCCAAATTTAGGGTTGAAGTTTGTAGTTTAGTCAGTAGTAATA
>JBDKJS010000210.1:0-5964 GCA_039806065.1 Bacteroidota bacterium
AAAAGAAAATAATTTTTCTGTTGCTTAGTCGAAATTTTTTATACATGTATTCACACGAAATTAAGCTCAGAGTTAGGTATGCCGAAACAGATAAAATGGGTTATGTCTATTATGGCAACTATGCTATATATTTTGAAGTTGCCCGAGTAGAAGCACTGCGTGCATTGGGAATGGACTATAAATCAATGGAGGATGATGGCATCATGCTGCCGGTGCATTCATTTGATATTAAATATTTGAAGCCGGCATATTACGATCAAGAGCTGACCATTGTGTGCAACATCTTACAAATGCCTACTACGCGGTTAGTATTTGAATATAAAACTTATAATGCAGAAGGAATCCTGCTCAATACTGCCAATACTACGTTGGTTTTTGTGAACGCACATAGCGGCAGACCAACACCTCCACCAGAATTTTTAGTAAAGCAATTGAAAGTGTTTTTTAATTAGTGTTCAATCCATCAATTCTACTAGTAGTAAGAATGCCATTAATGTCTTTTAGGCGGGCCATTAATTTAGTAAGATGATTGGTATCATTTACAAAAAGCATGATAGTGCCTTCAAACATGCCATCATTGCTTTCAATATTAAGGCTGCGCATGTTCACCTTCATATCGCTACTAATTACCTTGCTAATGTTGTTCACCACTCCTACGGCATCTAATCCCGTTAGTCGTATTCCGGCTAAGAAAGCTATTTGTTGTTGATTGGTCCAGCGGGCTTTTACAATTCTATAGGCATGATTGCTCATCATATTCATCGCATTAGGACAGTTTACTCGGTGTATTTTTATTCCTTCATTGATTGTAATAAAACCGAATACATCATCTCCAGGGATAGGGTTGCAACAGGGGGAAAGCTTGTAATCTATCTTCGATAAGTTTTCTCCTATTACGAGCATGTCACTTTTGCCCCTAACATTCTTCACTATTTGTTCAAGGGTAGGTGCCGCTTCTAATTTAGCTTCAGGCTTCGGCTTAATATGTCCTTTATCGGCCACAAATTCTTTAAGGTCTGAAATGTCTAGTATTTCCATAGCTATCCTATAAAATAAGTCCTGACTGTTTGGGATTCGGTAGAATGCTAGCAATTCATTAATATTTTCATTGTTGAAAGGAATTTTTAAGTGCCTAAATTTTCGTTCTAAAATTTCCTTTCCATCATCAGCTATTCTTTTCTTTTCATCTTTAAGTGATGCTTTTATTTTTGATTTGGCTTTAGCGGTAACTACAAAATTGAGCCAATCTTCTTTGGGTGTTTGCTTGGTGCTGGTAAGTATTTCTACTTGATCACCACTTCTAAGTTGGTGGCTAAGGGGTACCAATTTGTGATTTACCTTTGCTCCTATACATTTACTTCCCAGCTGAGAGTGAATTTCAAAGGCAAAATCAAGTGCAGTTGCACTTGCCGGTAAGGTTCGTAAATCGCCATTCGGGGTAAATACAAAAATATCTTCTGCAAATAGATTGAGTTTAAAATCGTCAATAAATTCTAGCGCATTTGAATCAGCGCTTTCCAGCATTTCCCTTATTTTTCCAATCCATTCATCAATAGCAGTTTCGTGCGCACTTTCCTTATATTTCCAATGAGCAGCGTAACCCTTTTCTGCAATCTCATCCATTCTATTACTTCTTATTTGCACTTCTACCCATTTGCCACTTGGTCCCATCACAGTGGTGTGTAAGCTTTCATAGCCGGTTGATTTGGGTGTTGAAATCCAATCGCGCAATCTGTCAGGGTTAGGGTGATAGAAATCAGTAACTGCCGAATAGGCTCTCCAACATGCTGCTTTTTCCTCCTCTTCGTTTTTTACTTTAAGTATGATTCTAATAGCGAAAAGATCAAAAATTTCTTCAAAGCCCACACCCTGTTTCTTCATCTTACTATAAATTGAATTGATGGATTTAAGCCTGCTCTTGATTTCAAATTTAAATCCTTGCTGGGTTAGTGCATCATCAATAGGCGTTACAAATTCATTGATAAACTTATTACGTTCCTTTTTACTTTGTTGAATTTTGTCAGTGATTGAATTGAAAACTTCTGGTTCAGTATATTTTAGCGACAAATCTTCCAATTCACTTTTAAAGGCATACAGACCCAATCGATGAGCCAGTGGTGCATAAAGAAATGCAGTTTCTCCTGAAATTTTTAATTGTTTATCTCTGGGCATGCTATCGAGCGTGCGCATGTTGTTAAGCCTATCGGCAAGCTTAATAAGGATTACGTGAATGTCGTCACTGAGTGTGAGCAGCATCTTTCTAAAATTCTCTGCCTGAATACTAGATCCGGTATAAAATACTCCCGATATTTTAGTAAGGCCATCAACTATGGTGGCCACTTTTTTTCCAAAATTTTTCTCGATATCAGTAAGGGTAATATGGGTATCTTCAACAGTATCGTGGAGTAGTGCACATACTATTGCAGTGGTTCCCAATCCAATTTCTTCAGCACAAATTTGGGCAACTGCAAGTGGGTGAAGTATATACGGCTCACCAGATTTTCTACGCATGTCTTTATGCGCATCAAGCGCAATTTGGAAGGCCAGCCGAATAATTTTTTTATCCCCTTCCTTAATATAGTTTTTACCAGCTCGCAACAGTGCCCGGTAATGTTTTAATATTAATTGTTTGTCTTGTTCTTTGCTATTCATAATTGATCATTACGAAGTTAATTGTTTATTTCTATTAAACTTCATGATCAATAAGCATTTTTAAGATCTTTTCTCCATCCTTTCACCCATTATTTGCCATCTTTCATCCAATCCGTGGCCTTGTTTACAACCCCGTATTAGTGGCTCGTCAAAAATTGTTTTGTTGAATGTAAGTGTTTGTTACTTTTGATCATCATAATTTTTCAACCCATGATTACGCAAGTTACCTCAGGCATTAAAATTTCAGTAGAAACCTATTACAGACCCGACCAAAGCAATGCTTTGATCAATCAGCACATATTCGCTTACAGAATTTCTATAACCAACAATAGCGATTATAGTATTCAGCTGAAAAGGAGGCATTGGTTTATTCTTGATAGTAATGCCACCAATAGAGAAGTGGAAGGTGAAGGAGTTATTGGAGAGCAACCCATTATAGGAGTAGGTGAAACTTACCAATATGTAAGCGGCTGTAACCTTGATTCAGAAATTGGCAAGATGTATGGAACTTATATGATGGAGCGATTAATAGACAAGAAAAATTTTTACGTTAAAATTCCTGAGTTTAGTTTAGTAGTTCCATTCAAACTCAATTAAAGATGCCATAACATTTCAATTAAAAAAAATGCTCGGTTAAGCCGAGCATTTTTTTTGTAAGAAATTTTGGCGATCTCTTTTTTCATAAAAATAATTGATTGTATTTTTATTGCAATCGCTTTTAAAGGATGCTGCTGCAACAGTTAAGATCATGAGGTTAGTATCCATTTATTTATTGTTGTTATTGATTGGTGAAATTGGCCTTGCACAAGTTGCCAGTTTTAAAGCATATGGTCCCGGAGGAGGAGGTGCTATGTTTGCCCCATCCATAGATCCGCATGATGATGACCATTTTTTTGTTGCATCAGATATGAGCCCACTTTTCGAAACCCATAACTATGGCAAGAGCTATCAAACTGTAGCTGCACAGGTATTTCAGTCTGGTGTTTATAGCCGAATAGGTTTTACCAATAATAGTAACACATGCTACGCCATTGACTATACCGGTGATATAGCTAAAGGAGTAAAGTCTATCAATCAAGGTTCAAGTTGGCAAGAAATGCAAGGAACCAATGCCATCAATGATGCCTTACTTTTTTTGAAACCGAATTATCATAACAGCCTGCAACTCTTGGTGGCTACTTATGATCGTTTGTATTTTTCAAATGATGGCGGTGTAAGTTTTAGCAGTGTTCATCAAGCTGCCAATGCAAGTATTGGTTTGGTGGTAGGAGGTGCATTTTATGAAGGAGCCAATATTTATGTGGGTACTAATGATGGATTACTCATTTCAAATGATAGTGGTGCTAGTTTTTCAATCGAATCATTTACAGGAATACCTTCTGGTAAATCTATTTATGCTCTAGCAGGTGCCCACGAAAGAGATACTACTCGATTATATGTGATAGTTGCTAATTCCAATGACCTATATGCAGGAATAGGTGGGCAAGATTATTGGCAACTCTATAAAGGAATTTATGCATTGGACATAGGTAGTACATCTTGGCAATACAAATCTTCAGGGATAGCACCTAATCTAGAATTTTTGATGATGTTAGATTGCAAGCCCACCGACATTGATACTATTTATGCAGCAGGCAGCAATGATATTGCCATGCCCAATGTATTCAGATCTACCAATGGAGGAAACAATTGGACTAAAAACTTTTTTGCCTTGAATAACCAAAATGTGAATACTGGTTGGTGTGGTCAGGGGGGGGATAGAGGGTGGAGCTATGCTGAGTGTGTGTTTGGACTGGCGGTGTCTCCTGTTAATTCATCAAAGGTGGTCATTACAGATTATGGGTTTGTGCATACCACAGCGAATGGAGGAAACTCTTGGCAGCAAGCTTATGTAGATTCCACTACTGCTAATTCAGCTAATGTAAATATAACACCGGGCAGTGCATATAAAAGTTCAGGATTAGAAAACACAAGTTGTTGGCAATTATTTTGGGCATCAAACAATACCATCATTGGTGCTTATAGTGATATAAAAATGTCATTGAGCAAGGATGCCGGACAAACATGGAGTTTTAATTATAGTGGCCATACAGAAAACACGATGTATCGTGTGGTGAAAAATATTTCATCAAATACCCTATATGCGGCTACCAGCAGCATTCATGATTTGTACCAAAGCACACGACTTCAAGATGCCATACTGGATGATGCTAGTGCCACTGGCCGTATTTTATTTTCAACCAATCAAGGTAGTAGCTGGCAGGTAATGAAAGATTTTGGCCATCCGGTATATTGGCTTGCAGTAGATCCTAATAATACTAATAGAATGTATGCCTCGGTGGTTAATAAAACACAAAATGAAGGAGGTATATGGGTGAGTAATAATATAAACTTAGGATCAGGTGCTACCTGGGTGCGTCTCAATCCACCCGGTCGAACGGAAGGCCATCCAGGAACAATTACCGTTTTAAATAATGGAACAGTATTGTGTAGTTTTAATGCCAGAAGAAATGCAAGTGGAGCTTTTACCGCAAGCAGCGGGGTGTTTCTTTACAATCCGGGATTGCAGCAGTGGAGCGACAAATCATCACCATCCATGTTTTACTGGACAAAGGATGTGGTTTTAGACCCAAGCGACCCCATGCAACAAACTTGGTATGCTGGTGTTTGGAGTGGGTGGGGCGGAGCAGCCAATGGTTTAGGTGGGTTGTATAAAACTACCGATGGCGGAATGAATTGGACGCGAGTTTTCAATGCTGATAGGGTAAGCTCCTGTACCTTTGACCCGCTTAATAGTCAAGCCATGTACATTACCACGGCCCATGATGGCCTACATTATACAAGCAATATCAATGCTTCCTTTCCCAATATTGTTCGCATCAATGACTATAAATTTCGCCAACCTGAGCGGGTGTTCTTCAACCCCTATGATCCAAACCAAGTATGGGTGACATCATTCGGGAACGGAATTGTATGCAGTGAAAATAATATTACCACAGCCCTATCTAACCTTTATGATAACAATAGGATGGCTTATTTTGATAGGGAGCGAAAAGAAATTTGTATAAAAGAAATGGATGCTTGCATGCAACCAAAACTTTACAATGCCTCTGGAAGCCTTATGGATATTGACTTTCATGGTATGTGTAGTAATGTTTCTTTCTTGAAACCTGGTATTTATATATTAGTATATAATAAAAGAAATAGATTAATTAGCCAAAAATTATTGATTTTTTAAAGGCGATTAAGTCAAAAAAAATGAATAGTGAATACGGTTTTTCAGAGGGAAATAGGTACTTATGGCAATTAACA